>JAPSLC010000050.1 GCA_031181345.1 Cupriavidus sp.
ACGGCGTGGTCCGTACCATCGCGCTGGGCTCGTCCGACGGCCTGCGCCGCGGCATGGCCGTGAAGAACACCGGCGCGCCGATTTCGGTGCCGGTCGGTCACGGCACGCTGGGCCGCATCATGGACGTCCTGGGTCGTCCCATCGACGAAGCCGGCCCGGTCGCCGCGGACGAACTGCGCGCGATTCACCAGAAGGCGCCGAAGTTCGACGAGCTGTCGCCTTCGGTGGACCTGCTCGAAACCGGCATCAAGGTGATCGACCTGGTCTGCCCGTTCGCCAAGGGCGGTAAGGTCGGCCTGTTCGGCGGCGCCGGCGTCGGCAAGACCGTCAACATGATGGAGCTGATCAACAACATCGCCAAGCAGCACAGCGGCTTGTCGGTGTTCGCCGGCGTGGGCGAGCGTACCCGTGAAGGGAACGACTTCTACCACGAGATGAAGGACTCGAACGTGCTCGACAAGGTGGCCATGGTGTTCGGCCAGATGAACGAGCCGCCGGGCAACCGTCTGCGCGTGGCGCTGACCGGCCTGACCATGGCCGAGCGCTTCCGCGACGAAGGCCGCGACATCCTGTTCTTCGTCGACAACATCTACCGCTACACGCTGGCCGGTACCGAAGTGTCGGCACTGCTGGGCCGTATGCCTTCGGCCGTGGGCTATCAGCCGACGCTGGCTGAAGAAATGGGCAAGCTGCAGGAGCGCATCACGTCGACCAAGACCGGCTCGATCACCTCGATCCAGGCCGTGTACGTGCCGGCGGATGACTTGACCGACCCGTCGCCCGCTACCACCTTCCTGCACCTGGACTCGACCGTCGTGCTCTCGCGTGACATCGCCGCGCTGGGTATCTACCCTGCCGTCGACCCGCTGGACTCGACCTCGCGCCAGCTCGATCCGCAGATCGTTGGTACCGAGCACTACGAAGTGGCACGCCGCGTCCAGCAGACGCTGCAGCGCTACAAGGAACTGCGCGACATCATCGCGATTCTGGGCATGGACGAACTGTCGCCGGAAGACAAGCTGGCGGTGGCGCGTGCACGGAAGATCCAGCGTTTCCTGTCGCAGCCGTTCCACGTCGCGGAAGTGTTCACGGGTTCGCCGGGCAAGTACGTGCCGCTGAAGGAAACCATCCGCGGCTTCAAGATGCTGGTGGACGGCGAGTGCGATCACCTGCCCGAGCAGGCGTTCTACATGGTCGGCTCGATCGACGAAGCCTTCGAGAAGGCCAAGAAGCTCCAGTAAGCCTCGCCAGGCGACGGCGCGCCGGCACGGTCACCGTGCGCGGGCGCGCCGCCGTTCCAAGCGAAGCGACTGGACAAAGGAATTCACATGGCAACCATTCTTGTAGACGTCGTCAGCGCGGAAGCCTCGATCTTCTCCGGCCAGGCGAAGTTCGTGGCGCTGCCGGGCGAGTCGGGTGAGCTGGGCATCCTGCCCGGGCACACGCCGCTGATCACGCGCATCCATCCGGGTGCGGTGCGGATCGAGAAGGAAGACGGCAGCGAAGAGTTCGTGTTCGTCGCTGGCGGCATTCTGGAAGTCCAGCCCAAGCACGTCACCGTGCTGGCCGACACCGCCATCCGTGGCACCGACCTCGACGAGGCCAAGGCGCAGGAAGCAAAGCGCGCCGCCGAGGAACTGCTGCAGAACCAGAGCAGCGAGTTCGATCTGGCGCGTGCGCAGAGCGAGCTGGCGGTCGCCGCTGCCCAGCTGGCGGCCATCGCCCGTCTGCGCCGGAAAAAGTAAGCAAGGCCCGCACAGGCGTTGCTTTTTCGTCAGCGCGAAGGAAAAAGGCAGCCGTCAGGCTGCCTTTTTTCATGATGCGAGCTATGCTGTTGGCTGAAGTCAGACAAACACTGACAAAAAACTAAAAAGACAAAAAAAAGCGCGCGGGCCGGGGAGGCTCCGCGCGGACGGGAAAATCCCTTCGAGGGGTCAATTCGAAGGAACGGGTTCGGTCGGGCGACGTGTAGCGCGTCCTGTTGCATGGACAGCCTGCCTTGCAGGCTTCGCTACCGTTCGCCGCAGCACCGGCATCCGATCTGGTGCGCCTTCACTACTATTCGCGCCGTTTATCGGGACACCGGCAATACATTCAGCTGCTGGGCTTTCTTCAGGGCGCCTGCGGCTCTCTGGCTTGCGGCGCCGTCACAAAGTTCACAATGTGTCAAAGCATTGTGGGGGAAACTTCCCCTGATGGCAGTAACAAAGTGTATCGGTTTGCAAGTAGTTGAAAGCGAAAAGACGGCAAATTGGCCGCAATAGCCACAAAAACAGGCGCACTTTGTTGGCTGCCGCACGCTGGCATCGTTCTGGTGCATGACTATTTCCGTTTCGGCACTGCTCGCGGCGTCACCCGCGCGGGCTTGACGCCGCCGGCGTGCCCCGGCAGTGTTCCATCGCTGCGGGCGTCTTGCCCGCGCGCCAAGGAGCACTTCAATGGACACCATGCAGGCCGATATCGATGGCATGCTGAAGCTGCGCACGGTCGCCGTGGTCGGGCTGTCCGACAAGCCGCAGCGGGCCAGCCACGAGGTGGCCGCCTTCCTGCAGCGGCACGGTCATCGGATCGTGCCCATCAATCCGAACCACGCCGGCGAATCCATTCTGGACGAGCGCTGCCATGCCTCGCTGCACGACGCCGCGCAGGCGCTGGCGGCGGAGGGCGTACGGATCGAGTGGGTCGACGTCTTCCGTCGCTCGCCCGATGTGCCGCCGGTGGTGGACGAGGCGATCGCGATCGGCGCACGAGGCGTGTGGCTGCAACTGGGGATCGTCAACGACGACGCGTTGGCTCGCGCGAAGAGCGCCGGACTGATGGCGGTGCAGGATCGCTGCAGCAAGATCGAATCGATGCGGGGCTGAGCGGCGTCGTCGCCGTATTGTTCGACCCTCCGATTCGGCCCCTCGATTCGACCCCTTCGCTTTACATCTCTTAACCTTCCCTCCCACGTTTCTGCCCAGCGACGCCATGGCCATCGACCCAGACCTGCTTGCCTACTATCGCGGACTCGCCGAGCGCTATGCCGATGCGCCCGTACCCGCCGACGCCAGGGAGCGGCGCGCGCGCTTTCGCGAGGTCGCGGCGCTGTCGCATCGTCCCGATCCGGCGGGCGTCGCCGTATCGGCGCTGCCGATCGCGCTGGCGGGCAGGACGCTGAACGCGCGCCTGTTCCGGCCCACCGCGGTGGCCAGGCCGCGTCTGCTGGTCTATTTCCACGGCGGCGGCTGGGTCGTCGGCTCGCACGAGACGCACCACGGCGTTGCCGCGGCGCTGGCCCTCGATACCGGCTGCGCGGTCGTCAGCGTCGACTACCGGCTGGCGCCCGAGCACCCCTATCCGGCGCCCTGCGACGATGCGCTGGACGCCGTGCGGTGGCTGGCCGAGCGGCGCGACGAACTCGAGGTCGATCCGCGCTTCCTCGCGGTCGCCGGCGACAGCGCCGGCGGCCATCTGGCCGCGCAGGCCGCGGCGCTTGCCAATGCCGACGCGCCGGGCCTGGTCCGAGCGCAGTTCCTGATCTATCCCGTCACCGCGCCGCGCTTCGCCAGCGAGAGCTACCGCGCCTTTGCCGCCGGACCCGGCCTGACGCGAGACGAAATGACGTGGTTCTGGAGGCAGTTCATCGGCGAAGCGCGGCTCGCCGACGGCGCCGCGATGGACGATCCTCGTTTGCATCTGATGGCGTCGGTCGCTGGCCGCACCACCGCGGTGCCGCCCGCAACCGTGGTGCTGGTGGCGGCCCACGACGTGCTGCGCGACGATGGCCTGGCCTACGCCGACCATCTGGTACGGGAAGGCGCCGCGGTAATCACCATCGAGGCGAGCGGCATGACCCATGGTTTCGCCCGGCTGCAGGGCGAATCCCCGCGGGCACGGGAGTGGATGCGGCGCGGCGCCCAGGCCTTCGCCCAGTTGCTGCACGAGGAATGAGCCCGGGCGGAACCGTGCGCGGAATCACCGGATCGCCATACCGGTAATACTCGCGGCGGCGGTGTGGCGATCCCGTAGAATGGCGGGCTGACGAGGACCACCATGACCGCACTGCAGAACGACATCTTCCTGCGCGCGCTGCGCCGCCAGCCGACCGAATACACGCCGCTGTGGTTGATGCGCCAGGCCGGGCGCTATCTGCCCGAATACAACGCCTCGCGCGCACGGGCCGGCAGCTTTCTGGGCCTGGCCAAGAATCCCGCGTTTGCCACCGAAGTCACACTGCAGCCGCTCGACCGCTTTCCGCTCGACGCCGCGATCCTGTTCTCGGACATCCTGACCGTACCCGACGCGATGGGCCTCGGCCTGTCGTTCGCCCAGGGCGAAGGCCCGCGCTTCGCGCGGCCGCTGCGCACCGAGGCCGATGTCGCCAGGCTCGCGGTGCCCGACATGGGCGAGCTGCAGTACGTGTTCGATGCGGTGACCTCGATCCGGCGGGCGCTGGTGCAGGACGGCCGCCAGCGCGTGCCGCTGATCGGCTTCTCCGGCAGCCCGTGGACGCTGGCTTGCTATATGGTCGAAGGCGGCGGCTCGGACGACTTCCGGCTGGTCAAGGGCATGATGTACGCCCGCCCGGACCTGATGCACCGGATCCTGGAGATCAATGCGCAGGCCGTGTCCGCCTACCTGAACGCGCAGATCGAGGCCGGCGCCCAGGCCGTGATGCTGTTCGATACCTGGGGCGGCACGCTGGCCGACGGCATGTACCAGCGCTTCTCGCTCGACTACATGCGCAAGGTCATCGCGGGCCTGCGGCGCGAGCACCAGGGGGAGAGCGTGCCGGTCATCGTCTTTACCAAGGGCGGCGGGCTGTGGCTGGAGGAGCTGGCCGACAGCGGCGCCGACGCCATCGGCCTGGACTGGACCGTCAACCTGGCCGCCGCACGCCGGCGCACCGGCGGCCGCGTGGCCCTGCAGGGTAATCTGGACCCGACCGTGCTGTTCGCGGACGAGGCAGGCATTCGCGAACAGGCCCGCCGCGTGCTGGACGATTACGCGGCTGGCGGCGGCAGCGACGGCCATGTCTTCAACCTCGGACATGGCATCTCGCAATTCACGCCCCCCGACAGCGTATCGGTACTGGTGGACGAAGTGCACCGCCACAGCCGGGCGCTGCGGCAGCGCGAGGGCGCCCGGGCGTAGACCCCGCCCGCCTGTGCTGCCGAATCGTGCGCATGGCAGGCGCCATCATGGCGCTTCGGCGATGAATCGGTGCCTGTCAAGGCTTGACTTATGCACACAAATGGGCTTTCCGCAGTGCACGACCGGGTTATCACTTAACACAATCGGGGGATATTGCTAAGCCATTGATTTTTAATGACTTGACAGCAGGTGTCCGAGCGTGGTCATGGTCCTGAAAGCCTTGTTTCGCGCGCCTTTACGGCAAGTTCGCCCGAGTTTTCAACAAAGTTATCCACAGGCGATGTGGAGAGACGGGAAAACTGGTCATCTATCATCGACTTAGCCCCACATTTGAAGTTTTACTTTAAGTTGATGCTGCACTGCACCCGATGGCCGGCACGCCACCTCCATGCCCCCCGCCGCGCGCCGCCGATGCACTGCCTCGACAACGGAGTGTCGTGTATGGTGCACACCCTGATGCCCGCGCCATTCGCCGGCTCTCCCCGCCCGCGCTGACCTTGTCGTCCTTGTCCGTGTCCTTGTCCCTGTCCCCATCCCTGGCAAACTCGCCGCCGCAGAACGAAGACGGCGGCGACGCGTCGCCGCTGGTACAGGTTGCGCTGGACACGCCCGCCGACGACCACTTCGATTACCGGAACGCCGCTCTGGAAGGCGGCCACGTCCGCCCGGGCGAGCTCGTCGCCGTCCCGTTCGGCCGGCGCGAGATGGTCGGCGTCGCGATGGCGGGCACCGATCGCAGCGAGGTGCCGGCCGATCGGCTGCGCCCGGTCTCGCAGCGGCTGGGCTGGCTGCCGCCCCTCAATGCGCACTGGCTGGCGCTGGCCGCTTTCGCGGCCGCCTATTACCACCGGCGCCTGGGCGAGGTGATCCTGCCCGCCTTGCCGCCCGGTCTGCGCGACGCCCAGGGCTGGCCCCGGCTGGCGGCGCGCGCGCGCACCGAGCGGTACCGGCTGCGCGATGGCTGCGCCGAGGCGCTGCTCGCCGCAGTGCCGCCGCGCGCCCGCTCCGTTGGTGCGCTGGCGAAGGCGCTGGTCGACGCCGGCGCGCAAGGGCAGTGGCTGACTCGGCAGGCCGCGCGCGCGCTGTGTACGGCCGCGCCAGCGCGGCTGGCGCAATGGGCAGAGGCCGGCTGGGTCGACTGCGAGACAGTGGACCGGCCGCTGCTGACGGCCGCCGAGCCCGACGGACCCCACGAATCCGGCGGCCCCGGTGATCCTGGTGATGCCGGTGATCCCGGCGACCCCAGTGACCCCAGTGATCCGGCCCCGACGGCAGCACCGACGGCCACCGCGCCATCGCCCGTCCCCGCCCTGCACCCCGAGCAGCGCCAGGCAGTCGACGCCATCGCCGCCGCCAACGGCTTCGCCCCCTTCCTGCTGCACGGCGTGACCGGCAGCGGCAAGACCGAGGTCTATCTGCACGCGATCGCGGCCGCGCTGGCCCGCGACCCCGGCGGGCAGGTGCTGATGCTGGTGCCAGAAATCAATCTGACGCCGCAGCTGCAGGCGCGCATCGCGGCGCGCTTCCCGACGGCGCCGCTGGCCGTTCTGCACAGCGGCATGGCCGACCAGGAGCGCACGCTGCACTGGTTGGCGGCGCATCGCGGCGAGGCCCGCATCGTGCTGGGCACGCGGATGGCGGTGATGGCGTCGTTGCCGACGCTCGCGCTGATCGTGGTCGACGAGGAGCACGACACCTCGTACAAGCAGCAGGAGGGCCTGCGCTACTCGGCCCGCGATCTGGCGGTCTGGCGCGCCAAGCAGCTCGGCATTCCGGTGGTGCTGGGTTCGGCCACGCCGTCGATGGAGTCCTGGTGGCGCGCCGAGCAGGGCGCTTACCGCAAGCTGGTGCTGCGCGAACGCGCGCAGGCGGACGCGGTGTTGCCGACCGTGCGGCTGATCGACCTCAATCAAGAGCGGCAGCGCCAGCGGCCGCTCTACGAAGGCCTGTCCGCGCCGCTGCTGCAGGCGATCGAGGCGCGCCTGGCCCGCGGCGAGCAGAGCCTGCTGTTCCTGAACCGGCGCGGCTATGCGCCGGTGATCGCCTGCGACAGCTGCGGCTGGCTGTCCGGCTGCCCGCGCTGCTCCGCGTACCTGGTGCTGCATCGCCCCGAGCGCTGCCTGCGCTGCCACCACTGCGGGCTCGAGGCCCGCATCCCGCACCACTGTCCGGATTGCGGCAACGTGGATATCGCGCCGCTCGGCCGCGGCACCCAGCGCATCGAGGAGGCGCTGGCCGCGCGCTTCCCGCAGGCCCGGCTCGCACGGATCGATGCGGATTCGACCCGCCGCAAGGGCAGCGCGCAGGCGATGTTCGACGAGGTCCACGCCGGCCAGGTCGACATCCTGGTCGGCACCCAGATGATCGCCAAGGGTCACGACTTCCAGCGCGTGACGCTGGTCGGCATCGTCCATCCGGACGCGGCGATGTTCAGCCACGACTTCCGCGCGGCCGAGCACCTGTTCGCCTCGCTGATGCAGGTGTCGGGCCGTGCCGGCCGCGCCGGCCTGGCGGGCGAGGTGCTGATCCAGACGCGGTATCCGGATGCGCCGGCGCTGCAGGCGCTGGTACGCCACGACTACGACGGCTTTGCCGCCACGCAACTGCGGGAACGGCGCCAGGCCGGGCTGCCGCCCTTCGTCCATCAGGTGCTGGTGACGGCCGAGCACGGGCAGTTGCAGCGCGCCCTGGACTTCCTGCATGCCGCCCGCGAGCGGGCCGACGGCCTGGCGCTGGGCGCCGAGGTGCAACTGCACGACCCCGTGCCGATGTCGATGGTGCGCGTGGCCAACCGCGAGCGCGCCCAGATGCTGGTCGAAAGCAGTTCGCGCGTGGCACTGCAACGCTTTGTCGGAGAGTGGACGCAGACTTTCGGCGAGGTTGGAGCGACCGTCAAAGGGGTGCGCTGGCAGTTGGAGATCGACCCGCTGCGGATCTGAACCGGTACGCCGGACGGCCCTTGGATGGGATCCGGGTTGGTGCATGGTGCAACCCCTTGGGGCCCGGTGAACCCACCTCGGTTGCACTGGTGGGTTATACCAAGTTGCACCTGCGCTTTCTTCGGGGGTATGATCGCGCCAATTTGCGTCACATCGCGCGACTTCCGCAACGACCGTCCCACGTCTTTCGGCGTCATCCAGGGCGGCAATCGCGTTCCTCGGAGATATCACCGCATGGCCACCACTACCCTCGGCGTCAAGCTCGACGACGCCTCCCGCGACCGCCTGAAGCGCGTCGCCCAGTCGATCGACCGCACGCCGCACTGGCTGATCAAGCAGGCGATCTTCTCCTACCTGGAGCAGATCGAACGTGGACAGGCACCGCACGAGGCGACCGGTAGCGGCCAGCCCGAGGCCGATGGCGCCGACACGCTCGACGCGGCGGCCGGCGAGGGCGCGCCGCAGCCCTTCCTCGAATTCGCCCAGAGCATCCAGCCGCAGTCCGTGCTGCGCGCGGCCATCACGTCCGCCTACCGCCGGCCCGAGACCGAATGCGTGCCGGTGCTGCTGGAGCAGGCCCGGCTGCCGCAGCAGCAGGCCGACGCCGCGCTGACGATGGCCAGGAAGCTGGCGCTGAACCTGCGCCAGCAAAAGGTGGGCAGCGGCCGCGAAGGGCTGGTACAGGGGCTGATCCAGGAGTTC
The DNA here is from genome assembly GCA_031181345.1 of Cupriavidus sp. Lineage (GTDB taxonomy): Bacteria > Pseudomonadota > Gammaproteobacteria > Burkholderiales > Burkholderiaceae > Cupriavidus. The sequence goes on from JAPSLC010000050.1 coordinate 8,778, forward strand.
TCGCTGTCGTCGCAGGAAGGCGTGGCGCTGATGTGCCTGGCCGAGGCGCTGCTGCGCATTCCGGACAAGGCCACCCGCGACGCGCTGATCCGCGACAAGATCAGCGGCGCCAACTGGCAGTCGCACCTGGGCCAGAGCCCGTCGCTGTTCGTCAACGCCGCCACCTGGGGCCTGCTGGTTACCGGCAAGCTGGTCTCGACCCACAACGAGGCGGGTCTGACCCGCGCGCTGACCCGCATCATCGGCAAGGGCGGCGAGCCGCTGATCCGCAAGGGCGTCGACATGGCGATGCGGTTGATGGGCGAGCAGTTCGTCACCGGCGAGACCATCTCCGAGGCGCTGGCCAATGCGCGCAAGTACGAGGCCGAGGGCTTCCGCTATTCGTACGACATGCTGGGCGAGGCCGCGATGACAGAAGCCGACGCCCAGCGCTACCTGGCTTCCTACGAGCAGGCGATCCACGCCATCGGCCAGGCCTCGCGCGGCCGCGGCATCTACGAAGGCCCGGGCATCTCGATCAAGCTGTCGGCGCTGCATCCGCGCTACAGCCGCGCCCAGCACGAGCGCGTGCTCGGCGAGCTGTACGGCCGGCTCAAGTCGCTGACGCTGCTGGCTCGCCAGTACGACATCGGCATCAATATCGACGCCGAGGAAGCCGACCGGCTGGAGATCTCGCTGGACCTGTTGGAGCGGCTCTGTTTCGAGCCCGAACTGGCCGGCTGGAACGGCATCGGCTTCGTCGTGCAGGGCTACCAGAAGCGCTGCCCGTTCGTGATCGACTACCTGATCGACCTGGCCCGCCGCAGCCGTCACCGCCTGATGATCCGGCTGGTCAAGGGCGCCTACTGGGACAGCGAGATCAAGCGCGCCCAGGTCGATGGCCTGGAGGGCTATCCGGTCTACACGCGCAAGGTCTACACCGATGTGTCGTACCTGGCCTGCGCCCGCAAGCTGCTGTCGGTGCCGGACGCGATCTATCCGCAGTTCGCCACCCACAACGCGCACACGCTGGCCGCGATCTACCAGATCGCCGGCCATAGCTATTACCCGGGCCAGTACGAGTTCCAGTGCCTGCACGGCATGGGGGAGCCGCTGTACGACCAGGTGGTCGGGCCGGTTGCCGAGGGCAAGCTGAACCGGCCATGCCGGATCTACGCGCCGGTCGGCACGCACGAGACGCTGCTGGCCTACCTGGTGCGGCGCCTGCTGGAGAACGGCGCCAACACCTCGTTCGTCAACCGCATCGCCGACGACACCATCTCGCTGGACGAGCTGGTCGCCGACCCGGTCGCGCAGGTCGAGCGGATGCACAAGGAAGAGGGCACGCTGGGGCTGCCGCATCCGCGCATCCCGATGCCGCGCGGCCTGTATGGCAAGGCGCGCGCCAATTCCGCGGGTCTGGATCTGTCCAACGAGCATCGCCTGGCCTCGCTGTCGTCGGCGCTGCTGCACGGCGCGACCGAGCGGCTGAGCGCCGAGCCGATGCTGGGCGTCAGTGGCGCCGATGGCGTCGGCGGCGGCGCAACCGCGCCGGTGCTCAACCCATCGGACCATCGCGATGTGGTTGGCCAGGTCACCGAGGCCAGCGCAGCCGATGTCGAGGCCGCGCTGCAGGCCGCCGTCAATGCCGCGCCGATCTGGCAGGCGACGCCGCCCGAGGTCCGCGCCGCCGCGCTGGAACGCGCCGCCGACCTGATGGAAGCGCAGATGCAGGCGCTGATGGGCGTGATCATGCGCGAGGCCGGCAAGACCTTTTCGAACGCGATCGCCGAGGTGCGCGAGGCGGTCGACTTCCTGCGCTACTACGCCGTGCAGGTGAGGGAGCATTTCTCCAACGACTCGCATCGCCCGCTCGGCCCGGTGGTCTGCATCAGCCCGTGGAATTTCCCGCTGGCGATCTTCACCGGCCAGGTCGCCGCGGCGCTCGCCGCCGGCAATACGGTGCTGGCCAAGCCCGCCGAACAGACCCCGCTGATCGCGGCGCAGGCGGTACGCCTGCTGCGCGAGGCCGGCGTGCCGAACGGTGCGGTGCAGCTGCTGCCGGGCCGCGGCGAGACCGTCGGCGCGGCGCTGGTCGGCGATGCGCGGGTCAAGGGCGTGATGTTCACCGGCTCGACCGAGGTCGCGCGCCTGCTGCAGCGTAACCTCGCCGGCCGCCTCGATGCAGCGGGCCGCCCGGTGCCGCTGATCGCCGAGACCGGCGGCCAGAACGCGATGATCGTCGATTCGTCGGCGCTGGCCGAACAGGTGGTGGCCGACGTCGTGAACTCGGCCTTCGATTCGGCCGGCCAGCGTTGCTCGGCGCTGCGCGTGCTGTGCCTGCAGGAGGATGTGGCCGACCGCGTGCTGGAGATGCTCAAGGGGGCGATGGCCGAGCTGACGATGGCCAATCCGGATCGCCTGTCGACCGACGTCGGCCCGGTGATCGACGAGGAGGCGCGCGCCGGCATCGTCAAGCATATCGAAGCGATGCGTGCCAAGGGCCGCCGCGTGCATCAGGCCGATGCCAACGCGGCGCAGTCGGCCTCGTGCCGCCATGGCACCTTCGTGCCGCCGACGCTGATCGAACTGAACAACATCGGCGAGCTGCAGCGCGAGGTGTTCGGCCCGGTGCTGCACGTGGTGCGCTACCAGCGTTCGCGCCTGGACGCGCTGCTCGACCAGATCAATGCCACCGGCTACGGTCTGACCATGGGCGTGCACACCCGCATCGACGAAACGATCGAGCACATCGTCGCGCGTGCCCACGTCGGCAACCTCTACGTCAACCGCAACATCGTCGGCGCCGTGGTCGGCGTGCAGCCGTTCGGCGGCGAGGGCCTGTCCGGCACCGGTCCGAAGGCTGGCGGCCCGCTCTATCTGCACCGCCTGCTGTCGACCTGCCCGCAGGACGCGTTCGTCGCCGTGGCCCGTGCCGCGGCGGCGGCCGACGCGCCGGCCGCGGAGCCGTGCGCGGCCCTGCGGCCCGAGGCCCAGGCCGCCTTCGACGCCTACCGCCAGTGGGCGGCGACCGCTGCCGCCATGCCGGAGCTGGCGCAGCAGTGCGAGCGCTTTGCCGCCGCCTCGACCTCGGGCATGACGGTGACGCTGCCGGGCCCGACCGGCGAGCGCAATACCTACACGCTGCTGCCCCGCGACACCGTGCTGTGCCTGGCGCCGAACGAGGCCGATCTGGCCACCCAATTGGCGGCCGTACTGGCGGTCGGCGCTGGCGTGTTGTGGCAGGACGTCGAACCCGCGCGCACGCTGTATGCGCGCCTGCCGAAGGCAGTACAATCGCGCGTCCGCCTGGTCGCCGACTGGACCGCGGCCGACGTGGCCTTCGATGCGGTGCTGCACCACGGCGATTCGGACCAGCTGCGCGCGGTGTGCGAGCAGGTCGCGCAGCGCCCGGGGCCGATCGTCGGCGTGCAGGGGCTGGGCCATGGCGACACCGGCATCGCGCTGGAACGCTTGCTGATGGAGCGCTCGCTGTCGGTCAATACCGCGGCGGCTGGCGGCAACGCGAGCCTGATGACGATCGGCTGAGCGCAAGACTGATCGCCATATCCCGGCCGACGTATCGGTCGGCCGGGTTGGGCGCCAGACAGGCGCAGGTGCGGCGGCGATCCCGCCCTCGCTGCGCCACCAAGAAAGCGTGGTCCGCAGGGGCGGGCCGAACGCTTCCAAGAGTGCAGTGAACCGGCCTACAGGCTACCCAAGGAGAACGGATGAACACGACCTTCCACAAGACGGCGCTGACCGTCGCACTGACGATCGCCGGCCTGACCGCGGCGTCCGCCGCGTTCGCGCAGGCGCAGGAAATCAAGCTCGGCTTTGCCGCGCCGATGACCGGCGGGCAGGCGCAGTACGGCAAGGACATGCAGAACGGCGTGGTGCTGGCGATCGAGCAGATGAACGCCACCAAGCCCAAGATCGGCGGCAAGGAAGTCAAGTTCGTGCTGCTGTCCGAGGACGACCAGGCCGATCCGAAGACCGGCTCGGTGGTGGCGCAGAAGCTGGTCGACAACGGCATCCAGGGCATGCTCGGCCATTTCAACTCGGGCACCAGCATCCCGGCCTCGATGGTCTACAACCGCGCCGGCATCGCGCAGATCGCGATGGCGACCGCGCCCGAGTACACCCGCCAGGGCTTCAAGACCACCTTCCGCATGATGACCTCCGACACCCAGCAGGGTTCGGTCGTCGGCAACTTCGTGGTCAAGACGCTCGGCGCGAAGAACATCGCCATCGTCGATGACCGCACCGCCTACGGCCAGGGCCTCGCCGACGAGTTCGAGAAGGCCGCCAAGGCTGCCGGCGGCAAGATCGTGCGCCGCGAGTACACCAACGACAAGGCGGTGGACTTCAAGGCCGTGCTGACCAACATCAAGCGCAGCAACCCGGACGTCATCTTCTTCGGCGGCGCCGAGACGCAATCCGCGCCGATGGCCAAGCAGATCAAGGAACTGGGCCTGAAGGCGCCGCTGGTGTCGGGCGAGATGTCCAAGACCGACAACTTCCTGAAGCTGGCCGGTCCGGCCGCCGAAGGCACGGTGGTGTCGCTGGCCGGCCTGCCGCTGGAGCAGATGCCGGGCGGCGCCAAGTATGCGCAGGCCTACGAGAAGCGCTTCGGCAGCAAGGTGCAGACCTACTCGCCGTACGCCTACGACGGCGCCACCGCGCTGATGACGGCGATGATCAAGGCCGGCTCGGCCGATCCGGCGCGCTATCTGCCGGTGCTGGCGGCGACCAACATGCCGGGCGTCACCACCAAGACGCTGGCCTACGATGCGCGCGGCGATCTGAAGGACGGCGGCATCACTGTCTACAAGGTCGTCGGCGGCAAGTGGACCGTGCTGGAGACGCTGGGCGGCAAGTAAGCCCGGCGCGTTTCCACAGTGGGCCCTGCATGGGGTCCGCCGTCGGCCTGCAGTTCGGAACGCCACCCCGCGGGGTGGCGTTTTCTTTGGCCGCCGTCATCGGCGCGAACGCGGCGTCGTAGGGCGGGCTGCCCCCGCTTCCACGGCCTTGCCCCGCGCGTGGCGCATAATCGCGGTCTTGCCGTTTCCTCGCTATCCCAGTTGTTTCTCTTTGCCCATCACCCTGAAGGAGTACCCGTGTCCGCGCAGCCACTCAGCTACGACCACGCCATCGAGCTAGCCACGCAGGAGCGCTACGACGAAGCGCTGGCGGTGATCGACGCGTTGGCACGCCAGCGGCCCGAGGTCGTCGATTACGAGGCGCTGCGCGCCCGGCTGCTGTCCGACAAGGGCGAGCCCGAGGCGGCGCTGGCCGCGCTGGACGCGGCGCTGGCGCGCCTGCCCGACCTGCCGCTGCAACCGGCGCACCGCTGGGCCTCGCGCGGCGTGCTGGCGCATCGCTACGGCATGCTGCTGATGAACCAGCAGCGTTTCGCCGAGGCGCTGCCCTGGCTGGAAGAGGCGGCCCGGCGCAACGGGCTGGCGACCGGCGAATGGAGCGCGCAGCTGCATGCGGGGCTCGCGCATTACCGGCTCGGCCAGTTCGCCGACGCCGGCCGCTATTGGTACGACCTGCTGTATCGCGCGCCGGACCTGGGCGCGCATGACATCCTGAGCCTGGCCGCCGCGCACGTGCAGGGCGCCGAGGCGGAAGGCCAGCGCGCCGAACCGATGCTGCGGCTGTGCCTGGCCCGCATCGGCCTGGACAATGCCGATCTGCTGGAGATGAGCGAGGAGCAGGGCGATGCGCTGGCCGCGCAGCAGGCGCAGATGGTGCTGGCCGAGAACCCCGACCATCCGCACGCGCGGCGCATCCTCGCGCCGCTGCGGCTGCGCGCCGGGGACCTCGCCGGTGCGCGCGAGGATCTGGCGGTCTATCAGCGCCAGGTGCCCGACCCCAAGGCGCAGATACGCGAGCTCGAGTGGCGCCACCAGGGCGGCGAGGCCGAGCCCTGGCGCGATTTCGCGCTGACCGAGGCCGCCACCGACGCGCATGGCTACTACCTTGCCGGACTGGCGCTGGCAGACTTCATCGAACGCGTGCCCGCCTCCGCGGACGCGCTGCGGCCGCAGCTGCTGCGCGCCTGGCGAACGGGCCTGGCCCGCTTCGAACAGTATTTCGCCAGCGGCGAGGGCGGCTACGATGACGCCGATCCCCATATCTATTCGCTGCTGTGCGACCGCCTGGCGCGCCGCCTCGACCTCGACGATCCGGCGCAGCGCGACGAACGCATCGCGCTGCATGAGAAGGGGATCGCCGTCAGCGATTTCATCGAGCACTGGCTCGATCTGCTGGCCTGCCATGACGCCGCCGGACGCCATCAACGCGTGGTCGAGATCGCCGGCGAGGTGTTGAACCGCTATCCGCTGGATCGCCATGCGGGCCACGTGACCTGGGTGTTCAGCCGGCTGATCCACGCCTGGAAGGCGATCGGCGGCACCGAGGCGATCGGCGCGGCGCGGGCCGCGATCGTGCATATGGAGGCGCGGCTCGACGCGCTGCCGGTCGAGGAGCGCAGCGAGGCGGCGCTGTCGATGGCCCATGCGCGCACGCATTTCGCCACGCTGCTGGCCAACTCTGCCGGATCGATGGAAGCGCGCGAGCGCGCGCTGGCGCTCGACGAGATCGACGCCTTGCAGGCGCGTGCGGTGGTGGTCGAAGACGCCTGGGTCTACGACGCCTTCGGCCGCATCTGGCGCGGCCTGGCCGACAACGAGCGGGCCTTGCCGCTGTTCGAGCGCGCGATCGCACTGACCGAGGGCGATGCCGAGGACCAGGCCGCGGCGCGCTTGCAGCGCGGACTGATCCGGCTCGACGCGCAGCAGTACGCCGAGGCGTTGACCGACTTCCATGCTGCCTTCGCCGTGCGCGACGATTGGGAGGCCGACGTCCATCTGCATGCGGCGCAGGCCGCGCTGGGTCTGGCCCGGCGCGAGGAGGCGCGCGCGCTGTTCCTGCAGGCCCGCGCGCGCGGAGCCGCGCAAGGGCGTACGCGCGCGTTGTACGCGAAGGTCGAAAACGCACTGAAGGCGACGCGACCGGCCTGGAAACTGTGGGGCGTGTAACAGGGCGCGCAGGCGGCGCGTGCCGGCCAAAGACGCGATCCAATAGAACGTCGGCAGAAACCTGAGCAAAACTCGTGCCTTGTCGGACAAACCCGGACACGGGTTCAAAGGCCCTTCCGTTAGGATGTCACCCATGAATGGATTGAGCCAACTATTTCCGACCTGGCCGCTCGCACCCAGCGGGCTGTTCTGGGTCGGCCTCGCGCTGGTAGGCGCAGGCCTTGCCGGCGAAGTCTGCCGGATGTATTTGAGATTGCCGCGTATCGTCGGTTATGCCGCCACCGGTCTGCTGGCCGGCACGCTGGGCCGGCCCATCGTCGACCAGACGATGATCGCGCAGACCCGCATCCTGATCGACATGGCGCTCGCGCTGGCCCTGTTCGAACTCGGCCATCGGCTGTCGCTGGTCTGGCTGCGGGCCAATCGCTGGCTGTTGTTTACCAGCGCCTCCGAAAGCCTGCTGACGTGGGGTCTCGTCACCGCGGTGCTGCAATGGATCGGCATCAGCCCGACCGTCGCCATCCTGGCCGGCGGCATCGCGGTCAGCACGTCGCCGTCGATCGTGCTGCAGCTGAAGAACGAATTGCGCGCGGAAGGGCAGGTCACCGAACGGCTGATGGCGATGACCGCGCTCAACAGCATGTATGCGGCGGTGATCGTGCAGCTGGCGACCGGCTGGCTGCACTCCGAATACGGCAATCTGGGCGCGGCGCTGCTGCATCCGCTGTATCTGCTGGTCGGCTCGTGCCTGGTGGCGTGGCTGGTCGGCAAGCTGAGCCAGGCCGTCTATGCGCGGATGCCGGCCGATGATCAATACAGCTTCCTGGTGCTGGTCGGCATCGTGCTGTTCACGCTGGCGCTGACGCGGCTGCTGAAGCTGTCGATGCCGCTGACGCTGCTGCTGGCCGGGGTCGTGTTCAAGCATCAGGACAATCAGCCGCGCGTGTGGCCCGCGCACTTCGGCAGCGCCGGCACGTTGCTGATCATCGTGATGGTGGTGTCGTTGGGGCTGCCGCTGACCGTGCGCGACTGGTCGATCGCCGGCGTCGCCGCGATCGTGCTGGTGCTGCTGCGGCATCTGGCCAAGCTCGGCGGCGTGGTGTCGCTGGGTTCGTTTTCGGGCTTGAGCGTCAGGCAGTGCGTGGCACTTGGCGTGGCGCTGGGACCGATGTCGGGTCTGGCCTACCTGCTGATGAGCGATGTGGCGCGGCTCTATCCCGAGACGGGGGAAATGCTCAACGCGATCGTGCTGTGCGCGCTGGCGATCGAGCAGATCGCGGCGCCGGTACTGGCCGCGTGGGCACTTCGCTATGCCGGCGAGGTCAGAGGCAATGGAGGAGGGCGCTGATGTCACTCGAACCGTTCAAGCAATCCGAGGCGCTGACCTTCGGCGTCGAGCTGGAAATGCAGCTGGTCAATCGCCATGACTACGATCTGGCGCCGTTTGCCCCCGATCTGCTGCGGCTGCTCAAGGGCGCCCAGCATGCCGGCGATATCAAGCCGGAGATCAGTCCGTCGATGATCGAGATCAGCACCGGCATCTGCCACGACTATGCGCAGGCGCTGTCCGAGCTGACCACGATGCGCGACCTGATGATCGAGGCCTCGCGCTCGCTGAACCTGGGCATCTGCGGCGGCGGCACGCATCCGTTCCAGCAGTGGGCCGACCGTACGATCTCCGACTCGCCGCGCTACCAGTACATCTCGGAACTGTATGGCTACCTGGCCAAGCAGTTCACCGTGTTCGGCCAGCACGTGCATATCGGCTGCCCCACCCCCGACGATTCGCTGTTCCTGCTGCATGCGATCGGCCGCTACGTGCCGCACTTCATCGCGCTGGCGGCATCGTCGCCGTATGTGCAGGGCGTCGATACCGGCTTTGCCTCGGCGCGCCTGAATTCGGTGGCGGCTTTCCCGATGAGCGGCCGCGCGCCCTTCATGCTGACCTGGGATGCCTTCACCGCGTACTTCGAGAAGATGCGCAAGACGGGCGTGATCGAGAGCATGAAGGACTTCTATTGGGATATCCGTCCCAAGCCCGAATTCGGCACCATCGAAGTCCGCGTCATGGACACGCCGCTGACGGTCGCGCGCGCCTGCGATATCGCGGCCTATATCCAGGCGCTGGCGCGCTATCTGCTGCTGTCGCGACCGTTCGTACCGCAAGAGGACGACTACTTGGTCTATACCTTCAATCGCTTCCAGGCCTGCCGCTTCGGACTGGACGGCGAGTACGTGCATCCGAACGAATTGACGCGGATGCCGATCGCCGACCATATCCTGTCGATCTGCGACGTGCTGGTGCCGCATGCGGAAGCGCTTGGTTCGCTGGAGGCGCTGGCCAATATCCGCATGCTGGCCGCCAGCCGCAGCGGGGACGCGGAATGGGCGCGCCAGGTCGATGCCGATACGCGCAGTCTGCGCGAGGCGGTGCGGCAGAGCTGCGACCGCTGGGCGGGCTGAGAGTCGCCGCGCCGCACTGCAAACCTCGAACCGCGACCCTGTGGTCGAGGGGCCCGGTGGTCAGACCCCGTGTGGAATGTTGTCGCCGTCGCCGAGGCCGAGCCGCTGGTTGGCCGGCACGGCGATCGCCAGCAGCTTCGGCGGCGGCAGGTTCAGACCCTTCATCATCTCGATGAATTCTTCGCGCGTGCGCCCGCACAGCCGGCTGTTGGTCTCCCGTTCGTGAGCGATGGTCGAATGCGTCCGGCCCTTGTAGTCATGGGCTGGGTACACCAGCGTGTCATCGGGCAGGGCAAACAGCTTGCGCGTCAGGCTGTCGTATAGCGTGCCGGCGTCGCCCGACTGAAAATCCGTGCGTCCGCAGCCGTCGATCAGCAGCGCATCGCCGGTAAAGACGCGACGCACCATTCCGCCGTCCGCCTGCGGCTCTTCCCACAGATAACTCATGCTGCCAGCGGTATGTCCCGGCGTATGGATGGCGCGCAGCGTTTGCGTGCCAAACGCGATGGTGTCACCGTCGATCAACTGTTTCTGCGCCGGCCGGATATCGCAGCCCGACGGCGCGGCGGTATGTGCGCCGGTACGTTGCGCGAGATGGCCGGCCGACGTGATGTGGTCGGCGTGCGCATGCGTCTCGATGATCCAGGCCAGGCGTACCCCGGTCTGCTGCACCAGCGCCAGATCGCGTTCGAGCTGACGGTCTACCGGATCGATCAGCACGGCATCCCGCGTCGCTGCGTCGATCAGCAGATAGGTGTAGGTGCTGGACTCGGGGTCGAAGAGTTGATGGAAGGTTTGCATCTGCGAGAATACGAACGGTGAGCCGCCTCGCGCTCAGTCTTCGAATACGTCGGCGAGGTGTTGGGCGCTCAGCAGCCTTTCTCCCCAGGTTTGCAATTGTTCAGGGGGAGCGCCGTTCAGCCGTGATTCCAGCTCGGCGGGCAGAGGGCCGAAGCGCTTGGTAAGCAGGTTTCGCAGGAGCATGGCTTGGCCCTGTTGCAGGCCTTCCTGTCGACCTTCCTGCAGGCCTTCCTGTCGACCTTCCTGCCGACCTTCCTGTCGGCCTTCTTGTCTGCCTTCTCGCCTGCCTTCTCGCCGGCCTTCCTGCAGTCCTACCTGCCAACCTTCTTGCAGGCCTTCCCGCTTGTAGTCGGCCTTCCATTGCGCAATATTCGTCGACAGTGACATTTCAGCCTCCATCAGGTTGTGTATGTCCGTTAAATCCAAACCGGCCCGCCGATGCCGTGAGCCTACATCCTTCAGCCAACGTACGAAAGTATTCTCCAGGACCGGGTCGTTCGCCACGCGTTGCCTGATCCAGCGGACCGCTTCGAGCATCGCCGTCTCCGTCGTCGCGTTCTCGAAGCGGAACACGGCGGCGACGAGATTGTCGAGCCCGGCCAGCTCCTCGTCAGAGTATCGCCGCGCGTCCACCAGAAGATATTCGCAGCGTGGCTGGCAGCGGCACAAGTCATCCGGCAGTCGAGGCGACAGATCCGCGATATCGCTCTTTGCCGTCCAGCTGCCTTCCCCGTTGTAGATCACGATCGGCAGCACTGGCGGTAACCGACCATCGTGCAGTGTATTCCGTCCACGGATCAACTCCAGGTCGAGCGACGTGACGTAATTCGTCATGCGAATCGCCATGTGGCGATCGATGGTGCTCTGGAACTCGATCAGCAGATAGAGGTAAACCCACTCGCCGCCGGCCTGGATGCGCCAGACCATGTCGCTGGCGCGCTGGGAAAAGCGGTCGGTGACGTAGTTGCCCGAGATCCGTTCGAGGGTGTCGAAGTCGAGCGCGCGGATCCACGCGCTGGGAACGAAATCCCGCAGCAGATCGCGGACGAGTTCCGGCGTGGAGAACAGCATCTTGTAGCAGGCATCGTGGTTCGGCATGGCTCGCGCATCGCAGTTGCGGTGCCGAGAGAATGCCGCGCCAAAGAGCCGTGGGATTCCACAAAAGTGCGTGCTACTTTAGTGTTCGAACGTCAGCGCGCCGAACTTCAGCACGCCGAACCTCAGCACTCGACGATATTGACCGCCAGCCCGCCACGCGCCGTTTCCTTGTACTTGGTCTTCATGTCCGCGCCGGTTTCCCGCATCGTCTTGATCACGGAGTCGAGCGAGACATAGTGATTGCCGTCGCCGCGCAGCGCCATGCGAGCGGCATTGACGGCCTTGACCGAGGCCATCGCATTGCGCTCGATGCAGGGAATCTGCACCAGCCCGCCGACCGGATCGCAGGTCAGCCCGAGGTTGTGTTCCATGCCGATTTCCGCGGCGTTCTCGACCTGCTCCGGCGTGCCGCCCAGCACCGCCGCCAGCGCGCCGGCAGCCATCGAACATGCCACGCCGACCTCGCCCTGGCAGCCGACTTCGGCCCCGGAAATCGACGCGTTCAGCTTGTACAGCAGGCCGATCGCGCCGGCCGTCAGCAGGAAGTCGATCACGCCGCGTTCGTTCGCACCGGGCACGAAGCGATCGTAGTAATGCAGCACGGCTGGGATGATGCCCGCCGCGCCGTTGGTCGGTGCGGTCACCACGCGGCCACCCGCCGCGTTTTCCTCGTTCACGGCCATCGCGTACAGGTTGACCCAGTCCATCACCGACAGCGGATCGGACAGCGTGCGTTCGGCGCGCTCGGTCAGATTGCGGTACAGCTCGGGCGCGCGCCGCTTGACCTTGAACGGCCCCGGCAGCTCGCCATCGGTGCGGCAGCCGCGGGCGACGCAGGCCTGCATCACCTGCCAGATATGCAGCAGGCCGGCGCGCACATCGGCTTCGCTGCGCCAGGTGCATTCGTTCTCGAGCATCAGCTGGGCAATCGACTTGCCGGTGCTGCTGGCCATGTCCAGCATCGCGCGACCGCTGCGGAAGGGATGCGGCAGCTGCCGGTCGGCCTCCAGCACTTGCGTATTGGCCGCCCCGGCGCTGACGACGAAGCCGCCGCCGACCGATAGGTAGCGCCCTTCGCGCAGCGACGTCCCGGCTGCATCGAAGGCATGGAATTTCATGCCGTTCGGATGCTCGGCCAGCGCTTCGCGGCGGTAGAAGGCGATATGTTCCTTCTCGACGAAGGGAATCCGGTGCTTGCCGAGCAGGGCCAGCGTGCGCGAGGCGCGCAACTCGGCGAGCCTGGCGTCGATGGTGTCCGGATCGATGGTGTCGGGCGCCTCGCCGAGCAGGCCGAGAATCACGCCCTTGTCGGTGCCGTGCCCCTTGCCGGTCGCGCCGAGCGAGCCGTACAGCTCGACCCGCACGCTGGCCACCTGCGGCAGCAGGCCGTCGCGCTCGAGCCCATGCGCAAACATGCCGGCCGCCCGCATCGGTCCTACCGTATGCGAGCTCGACGGCCCGATGCCGACCTTGAACAGGTCAAATACGCTGACAGCCAATTGGATCTCCTTTCGCGCACCGGACGTGCAGTGGGTTCGGCCGCCTCGCCGGCGGCCTACACCGGCCTGTCGTCCTCCGGCCGGTGCCACAGCGACACGCCGGGTCCCGGAGGTTCTTCCGGCAAGTCCTTGTGTTTCAGTACGCTGATTGCGCCGTCGTTCTCGAGGATGGCGATGTGCACGTCGTCCAGGCTGGTGCAGTTCTCGCGCCGCAGTACCTTCATCAGATCGTCGCTGGTAATGCGGGCACCGTGCATGACGTCGTCGAACACCTTTCCGTCGCGAATCAGCAACTGCGGCTTGCCCTCGACCGCGTACTCGATGGGCCGGCTGCGCCAACTGAACCAGCTGACGAGAACGTTGGCGCCGATCAGCGTGGCGGCGAGGATCAGACCCGCCGACACCGACTTGTCATCGCCGACCATGGCGTTCTGCACGCCTTCGGACAGGATCAGCAGCAGGATCAGATCGAACGGCGTCATCTGCCCGATCTGCCGTTTGCCGCCCAGCCGCATCATCAGCAGCAGGGCGAAGTAGACGATCAGCCCCCGGACGATAAATTCCCACCACGGCGCGTTCATCTCCCACATCGACAGTCTCCTTACCGATGATGGTCCCGGCCCGCAGGCGGGAACCAGAAAGGCCGCACGCCGGCTGGCGTGCGTGCGGCAACGAGCCGCCGTGCGGGATGCTGCAGGAAGCGTGCCCGCTTACTCCTCGTACGTGCTCATCGGCACGCAAGAGCAGAACAGGTTGCGGTCGCCGTAGACGTTGTCGGCCCGGCCGACCGGCGGCCAGTACTTCTGCGTCCGCAGCGAGGCGACCGGATAGGCGGCTTCCTCACGCGTGTACTTGTGGTTCCACTCGTTGGCGGTGATGACCGCCGCGGTGTGCGGCGCGTTCTTCAGCGGGTTGTCCTCGCGGTCGAAACTGCCATCCTCCACGCGCGCAATTTCCTTGCGGATCGCGATCATCGCGTCGATGAAGCGATCGAGCTCGTGCAGCGCCTCGCTTTCGGTCGGCTCGATCATCAGCGTGCCCGGCACCGGGAAGCTCATGGTCGGCGCGTGGAAGCCATAGTCCATCAGCCGCTTGGCGACATCCTCGTTGCTGATGCCCGTCGCCTTCTGGATCGGGCGCAGATCGAGAATGCACTCGTGCGCGATATGGCCGTTGCCGCCGGTGTACAACACCGGGTAGTACTCGGACAGCCGCTTGGCGACGTAGTTGGCCGCCAGGATCGCGTTCTCGGTGGCGGCGGTCAGGCCGCGCGCGCCCATCATCGCGATATACATCCACGAGATCGGCAGAATGCTGGCCGAGCCGTAGGGCGCGGCCGAGATCGCGCCGATGCCGTCGTCGGCGCGGCGATAGCCGCTGCTGGTGTGGTTCGGCAGGAACGGTGCCAGATGCGCGCCGACCGCGACCGGACCGACGCCCGGACCCCCGCCGCCGTGCGGAATGCAGAAGGTCTTGTGCAGGTTCAGGTGCGACACGTCGCCGCCGAACTGTCCCGGCGCGGCGGTGCCGACCATCGCGTTCATGTTGGCGCCATCGACATAGACCTGTCCGCCGTGGCTGTGGACGATCTCGCAGATGCGCTGCACGCCTTCCTCGAACACGCCGTGCGTGGACGGGTAGGTGATCATGATCGCGGCCAGGTTCTTGCTGTGCTGCGCCGCCTTCTTCTCCAGATCGGCCAGATCGACGTTGCCGTCCTCGTCGCAGGCGACGACCACCACCTGCATGCCGGCCATCTGCGCCGATGCCGGGTTGGTGCCGTGCGCCGACGACGGGATCAGGCAGATATTGCGATGGCTCTCGCCGCGGCTCGCGTGGTAGGCGTGGATGATCTGCAGGCCCGCGTATTCGCCTTGCGAGCCGGCGTTCGGCTGCAGGCTGACGGCGGCGTAGCCGGTGGCGGCGCACAGCATCGCCTCGAGCTGGCCGATCATCTCGCGGTAGCCGACGGTCTGCTCGTCCGGTGCAAACGGATGGATGCTCGAGAACTCGGGCCAGGTGACCGGAATCATCTCGCTGGTCGCATTGAGCTTCATCGTGCAGGAGCCCAGCGGGATCATCGTGCGGTCGAGCGCCAGGTCCTTGTCGGCCAGCATGCGCAGATAACGCAGCATCTCGTGCTCGGCATGGTGCGTGTTGAAGACCGGATGGGTCAGGTAGGCGCTCTGGCGCGACAGCGCGGCCGGATAGCCGTCATCGGTCGCGGCTTCCACTGCGTCGAAGGCCGGCACCGGCTTGCCCTGCGCGAAGATCTCCCACAGCGCGATCACATCATCGCGGGTGGTGGTCTCGTCCAGCGAGATGCCGACGTGCGCGGCACCGGCACGGCGCAGGTTGACGCGGCGCGCGGCGGCCGCGGCGTGGATCGCCTCGGTGGCGGCGCCGGTCTCGATGGTCAGCGTGTCGAAGAACGTTGCGTTGGTACGCGCGTAGCCCAGCGTCTGCAGGCCGCCGGCCAGCGTCGCGGTCAGGCGATGCACGCGTTGCGCGATGCGCTTCAGGCCCTGCGGACCGTGGTAGACCGCGTACATCGACGCCATCACCGCCAGCAGCACCTGCGCGGTACAGATGTTCGAGGTCGCCTTCTCGCGGCGGATATGCTGCTCGCGCGTCTGCAGCGCGAGCCGGTAGGCCTGGTTGCCCTGCGCATCGACGGTGACGCCGACCAGGCGGCCCGGCATCGAACGCTTGTAGGCATCCTTGACGGCCATATAGCCAGCGTGCGGGCCGCCGAAGCCGAGCGGCACGCCGAAGCGCTGCGAGTTGCCGACGGCCACGTCGGCGCCCCATTCGCCCGGCGCCGCCAGCAGCGTCAGCGCCAGCAGGTCCGCTGCGGCGACCACCAGGCCGCCGGCCGCGTGGACCGCATCGGCGATCGCGCGGTAATCCGCCACGTCGCCGTTGACGCCCGGGTATTGCAGCAGCACGCCGAACGCATGCGCCTGCGCCGCGTCCGCGGCGGGACCGACCTTGACCTCGATGCCGAGCGGCAGCGCGCGCGTGCGCACCACTTCGATGGTCTGCGGCAGCACGTCGTCGGCCACGTAGAAGGTGTTCGACGCGTGCTTGTTCACGCGCTGCAGCAGCGTCATCGCCTCGGCCGCGGCCGTGCCTTCGTCGAGCATCGACGCATTGGCGATATCGAGGCCGGTCAGGTCGGTGACCATCTGCTGGAAGTTCAGCATCGCTTCGAGGCGGCCCTGCGAGATCTCCGGCTGGTACGGCGTGTAGGCGGTGTACCAGGCCGGGTTCTCGAAGATATTGCGCAGGATCACGCCCGGCGTCAGCGTGTTGTAGTAGCCCTGGCCGATGAAGCTCTTGAACACCTTGTTCTTGCCGGCAATGCCGCGCAGCTTGGCAAGCGCGGCTTCCTCGCTCAGCGGCTCGGTGAATTCGCCCAGCGGCATGCCGTCGCGGCGGCGGATCGCGGCCGGGATGATGGCGTCCATCAGCGCGGCGCGGCTGTCGTAGCCCAGCACCTTCAGCATGTGCTGCTGTTCGGCGGCGTCGGGACCGATATGGCGGTGGGAAAAGGCGTCGCGAGCTTCGAGTTCGGCCAGCGAAGGGCGAGCGGATTGAGCGGCGTTCATGGGCAGGGGAGCGTTCATGGCAAGTGACTCGGAGAGGCGGGCCGGGACATGGTGGTCAGCCATGGCCCCCGGCGCCGCGGGCGGGGCGCCGGGCTCAGGCGCCGACGCTGGCCTTGTAGGCGTCGGCCGTCATCAGGCCGTTGACGTCGTCGCCGTTGGCCGGCTTGATCTTGAACAGCCAGGCATCGAAGGCGTTGGCGTTGACGCTTTCGGGCGCGTCCTTGACGGCGTCGTTGATGGCGACCACTTCGCCGGCCACTGGCGCGTAAATGTCCGAGGCGGCCTTGACCGATTCGACCACGGCCAGCGCGTCGCCGGCGCCGACCGTCTTGCCGACCTCGGGCAGTTCGAGGAAGACGATGTCGCCGAGCGCATCCTGCGCGTGATCGGTGATGCCGATCGTCAGCGTGCCGTCGGTTTCGACGCGCACCCATTCGTGCGACTCGGTGTACTTCAGGTCAGCGGGGAAATTCATCGAGATTCTCCAATTTCAGATTCTTGTGTCGCGCCGCCGTGTGCCATCGGGATCGAAGGGGCCGCGGGGCGCAGCGTGACCGGGGTGGACGATGTCCGAAGTGAGCCGTCGGCTTCTGTCAGCTCACGAGTGCCTTGCCATTGCGCACAAACGGCAGTTTAACCACAGTCGCAGTCAGTTTGCGGTCGCGGATCAGCACCTGGACTTCGCTGCCGAGCGCCACATCCTTGGGCAGGCGCGCGAAGGCGATCGATTGGGACAGGGTCGGGCTGAAGGTGCCCGAGGTGATCTCGCCCTCGCCGGCGGCGGTCAGCACGGTCTGGTGCGCGCGCAGCACGCCGCCCTTGTCCCTGAGGATCAGGCCGGCGAACTGCTGGCGCTGGCCGTTGGCGACCAGCGCGGCCTTGCCGACGAAATCGCGTTCGCTCTGCAGATCGACGGTCCAGGCCAGGCCCGCGTCGAGCGGCGAGGTATGGATATCCATGTCCTGGCCGTACAGGTTCATGCCGGCTTCCAGGCGCAGCGTGTCGCGCGCGCCCAGTCCGGCGGGACGCACGCCGGCGGCATGCAGCTTTTCCCAGACCGCCGCGACGTTATCGGCCGGCACCACCAGCTCGAAGCCGTCCTCGCCGGTGTAGCCGGTACGGGCCACCATGATTTCGCCGATCGCGGCGTCGTCGATCACCATCGCGTTGAAGGGTTTGAGCGCTTCGCTCGGCTGGGTCGACGGGAACGCGCTCCACACCTTGGCGCGCGCGTTCGGGCCCTGCACGGCGACGATGGCCAGCGGCGCGGCGCCGTCGGCGGCGTTATCGGTACGGCGGGGAGTGATGGCGACATTGGCGCCGGTCTCCGCGTTGCGCTGGCGGATCCAGTCGATATCGCCGGTGGCGGTGCTGGCGTTGACCACCAGGCGGAAGCGGTCCTCGGCGAAGAAGTAGACGATCAGGTCGTCGATCACGCCGCCGTTCGGGTCGAGCATGCAGGAATACAAGGCCTTGCCCGGCGTTTGCAGCTTGTCGACGTTGTTGGCGAGCAGCCCGCGCAGGAAGGCGCGGGTATTGGGGCCGGCGAGATCGACGACGCACATGTGCGAGACGTCGAACATGCCCGCATCGCTGCGCACCGCGTGGTGTTCCTCGATCTGCGAGCCGTAGTTGACCGGCATGTCCCATCCGCCGAAATCGACCATGCGGGCGCCGAGGGCGCGGTGGATGGCGTTGAGGGGCGTGGCCTGGAGCGTCATGGATTCCTCGGAGCGTGGCATCGTTCGGTCCGGCGCGCGCGGCGCGCCAAACAAAAAAAGGGTCATCCGTCGCGCGGCTCGATATGAACCGTCGCGACGGATGACCCCCTCTGTCCTCGATACCTGAGAGATTACGGCCGGCCCTGCTGTCCTGTCGGACCCGCGGGCCACGCCGTGCGCCCCTTCGGTGGACACGCTCATCATTCAGGTGATGAATGGCGGGTGTCGCTCTCCAGAGTTCGGCATACATCGTGTGCATGCTGCATGCCGATCCGCCCGGTCCATGGTGCCTGAGAGTTTTCGGGTGATTCCCCTTCGGCGGCGCGAATGACGATACAGTCGCGCGCTCTCCCGGACGGATGGCGCGACTCTAACCGCAGGCTTGGCCGCTGTCAACGCGAGAGCGGCGCGCCGGAGGCGACCGTCCCAGCGTCGACAGCGAGGGCCGGCCGCCGTGTTAACATCGCCCGCTTCGACCCGTTCGGCCCTTCCGCGGCGCTTGCGCAGTTCGGCAGTTGGCCCGCACGGATCGCACCCTTGGCCCGCATCCCTCGCGATGCCGGCGCCGCCTCCGCCGTACCCGACCTCCGATCCCCGACCGATGACCCACGGACTGAACGCCGCCCAATCCGAAGCCGTCCGCTATCTGGACGGCCCTTGCCTGGTGCTGGCCGGCGCCGGCTCGGGCAAGACCCGGGTGATCACGCAGAAGATCGCGCATCTGATCGAGGACAAGGGCTTCGAGCCCCGCCACATCGCCGCGGTGACCTTTACCAACAAGGCCGCCAAGGAGATGCAGGAGCGGATCGCCAAGCTGATTGAGGGCAAGACCCGCGACGGCAAGCGCATCCCGCTGCGCCAGCTGACGGTCTGTACCTTCCACTCGCTGGGCGTGCAGATCCTGCGCGCCGAGGCCGAGCACCTGGGCCTGAAGCCACAGTTCTCGATCATGGACGCCGATGACTGCTTCGGCCTGATCCAGGAACAACTGGCGACCACCGACAAGAAGCTGATCCGCAGCGTGCAGAGCACGATCTCGCTGTGGAAGAACGGCATGGTCGATCCCGAGACCGCGATCGCCGAGGCCGCCGATGCCGACCAGCACCAGGCCGCGCTGATCTACCGCAACTACGTCGCTACGCTGGCCGCCTACCAGGCGGTCGACTTCGACGACCTGATCCGGCTGCCGGCGGAGCTGTTCGCGCGCGACGAAACCGTGCGGCTCAAGTGGCAGAACCGGCTGCGCTACTTCCTCGTCGACGAATACCAGGACACCAACGCCTGCCAGTACCAGCTGCTGAAGCTGCTGGCCGGCGGCTCGCATCTGCGCGCGCCCGCCTTCACCGCGGTCGGGGACGATGACCAGGCGATCTACGGCTGGCGCGGCGCCACGCTGGACAATCTGCGCCTGCTGCAGACCGACTTCCCGAACCTGAAGGTCATCAAGCTCGAGCAGAACTATCGCTCCACGGTGCGCATCCTGCAGGCGGCCAACGCGGTGATCGCCAACAACCCGAAGCTGTTCGACAAGACGCTGTGGAGCGAGCACGGCATGGGGGACCCGATCTCCGTGACGCAGATGAACGACGAGGAGCACGAGGCCGAGTCGGTGGTGTTCAGGCTGTCGGCGCACAAGTTCGAGCGGCGCGCGCAGTTCCGCGACTACGCGATCCTCTATCGCGGCAACCACCAGGCGCGGCTGTTCGAGCAGATCCTGCGCCGGGAGCGCATTCCGTACGTGCTGTCGGGCGGGCAGAGCTTCTTCGACAAGGCCGAGATCAAGGACATCTGCGCCTATCTGCGGCTGATCGCCAATCCGGACGACGATCCCGCCTTCATCCGCGCGGTCACCACGCCGCGGCGCGGGGTCGGCAATACCACGCTGGAAGTGCTGGGCACCTTCGCCGGCCAGGCCAAGGTCTCGCTGTTCGAAGCGGCGATGATGGGCGGCATCGAAGGCAAGCTGCAGCCGCGCCAGCTGGAGCCGCTGCGTACCTTCTGCGAGGCGATGGTGCGGCTGGCGGACCGCGCCGCGCGCGATCCGGCCACCGAGGTGCTCGACGACCTGATGGAAGGCATCCACTACGAAGCCTATCTGTACGACACCTTCGACGAGCGCCAGGCCCAGGCCAAATGGACCAATACGCTGGAGTTCCTCGACTGGCTCAAGCGCAAGGGCACCAAGCCGGAGGCCGCCGACGGCGAGGCGACCGGCTTCGACACCGCCGACGGCTTTGGCGACGAAGGCAAGAACCTGCTGGAGCTGACGCAGACCGTCGCGCTGATGAGCATGCTCGAAGGCCGCGAGGAAGATCCCGACGCGGTGCGGCTGTCGACGCTGCACGCGTCCAAGGGCCTGGAATATCCGCACGTGTTCCTGGTCGGCGTGGAGGAAGGCATCCTGCCGCATTGCCGCGAGGACGAGGACCTGAGCGACGAGAAGATCGAGGAGGAGCGCCGCCTGATGTATGTCGGCATCACGCGCGCGCAGCGCAGCCTGCATATCAGCTGGTGCAAGAAGCGCAAGCGTGCGCGCGACACCTACTCATGCCAGCCGTCGCGCTTCATCGGCGAGATGAAGCTCGAGGAAGCGCCGGCACCGAAGGACGAGACGCCCGCGATGAGCCCGAAGGACAGGCTGGCCGGACTGAAGGCGCTGCTCGGCACCAAGGCCGCGACCGGCTGACGCGCAGCGCCGGGTACGTCCCCGGCCGCCGCCGAAGACGGATCGGCCGGCCCTTGATGTCGGTCAAGTCAGGCACGCGCTCGCCCGGGTAGCATCGAAGCGGATTCCTCAGAAGGCCGCCCGATGGCAACGACCGTCCCCCACCCAGTCCCCGATTGCGCACCCCATGCCGTCATCCGCCGCGGCGATCTCGCGGACTTCCGCGCGCTTGCGGAACGCATCGACGTGAACGGGCCACGCTACACCTCCTACCCGACCGCCGACCGCTTCGATGCGGGCTTCGGCGAAGACGCGTACCTGGCCGCGCTGGACGACTGCCGCGCAGCGGGCGCCGGCGCGCCGCTGTCGCTCTACCTGCATATCCCCTTCTGCGAGAACATCTGCTACTACTGCGGCTGCAACAAGATCATCACGCGCGACCACGGCCGCAGCGCGCGCTACGTCCGCTATCTGGCGCGCGAGATGGCGCTGGTGGCGGCACGGTTGGGCGAGCGCCGGGCCGTGGTGCAATCGCACTGGGGCGGCGGAACGCCCACCTTCCTCGATCCGGCCGAAATGCGGCAGGTCATGGCCGCGCTGCACCGGCACTTCGATCTGCGGCTGGACGGCGAGCATTCGATCGAGATCGATCCGCGCCGCGTCGACGACGGACGGATGGCGCTGCTGGCCGAGCTGGGCTTCAACCGTGTCAGCCTCGGCGTGCAGGATTTCGATCCCGAGGTCCAGGCCGCGATCCACCGCGTGCAGCCGGTGGAGGACACCCGCCGCGTGGTCGCGGCGTCCCGGCGGCTCGGCTTCCTGTCGGTCAGCATGGACCTGATCTACGGCCTGCCACACCAGACAGCGGCGCGCTTTGGCGCCACCATCGAGCGGGTGCTGGAAATGCGGCCCGACCGCCTGTCGCTGTACAGCTACGCGCATCTGCCGCATGTGTTCAAGCCACAGCGGCGGATCGACGAGGCCGCGATGCCGTCGGCCGGCGAGAAACTGGACATCCTGGTCTCGGCAATCGAGCGGCTGACCGCGGCCGGCTATGTCTATATCGGTATGGACCACTTCGCGCTGCCCGGCGACGCGCTTGCCCGCGCCCAGCGCGAAGGACGGCTGCAGCGCAACTTCCAGGGCTATGCCACGCATGCCGGCCACGATCAGCTCGGCTTCGGCATTTCCGCCATCGGCGCGGTGGCCGGCCGCTACGTGCAGAACGCCCGCACGCTGGACGAGTACTACGGTGCGCTCGATGCCGGCAGGCTGCCGGTGCTGCGCGGCCATGTCTGCGATGGCGACGACCGGCTGCGCAAGGAGATCATCGGCGCGCTGATGTGCCATGGCGAACTGGATACCGCCGAGCTGGCGCGGCGGTACGGCATCGACTTCGGGGCAGCGTTTGCCGCCGAACGCATGGAACTGGTGGCGCTGGCGGAGCAGGGGCTGGTGCGGATGATCGATGCGCGGATCGAGGTGACGCCGCCTGGGCGGCTGCTGGTGCGGCGCGTGGCCATGGTGTTCGACCGCTATCTGCGTGACGAGCCGGCGGCCGCCGTGCAGCCGGTTTCGGATCGCGTTTTGGATCCCGTTCCCGATCAGGCAGCGGCGCACCCGCTGCTGCGGTTCCCGCCGACGTCCCGCTCCGGGGCAATGCGCACCGCCCGGTACTCGCGCGTGGTGTAGCGCGGCCGCACGCCAGACGTAAAAAAGCCAGCGGCATGCCGCTGGCTTTTTCGTCCCGCCGAGGCGAGCGCCGCGCGGGCGCCCTCGGTCAGGGCCTTACTTCGACGCGTTCACCATGTAGTCGGACGCGGCGATCACGTCCGCGTCGGGACCGGCATACCCGCCCTTCGGCGGCATCACGCCCTTGCCCTTCAGCGCGAAGTTGTGGACCGCATCCATGCCTTCCTTGATGCGCGGCGCCCAGGCCGCCTTGTCGCCAACCTTCGGCGCACCGGCGACGCCGGCGGCGTGGCAGGCGGCGCAGACCTGGTCGTAGACGCGCTTGCCGACCTCGGCCGAAGCGGCGGCGGGCGCAGCTGCAGCGGTCGTTTGTGCCGGTGCGGCGGCTGCCGGAGCCGGCGCGGCCGGTGCGGCCGGAGCAGCGGCGGCAGGCGCGGGAGCGGCCGCCGCAGCGTCAGCCGCCGGTGCGGCAGGCTCTGAAGCGGCAGCGGTGGTCGCCGCGGCCGGTGCCGGCGCGGCAGGCTCCTGCAGCTTGCCGCCGGCCGAGTTCACCAGATGCACCATCGCGCGGGCCAGTTCGTAATCGGAGAAATCGTCCGGCGAGGTGCCGGCGCGCGGCGGCATCGCGCCCTTGCCGTCAACCACCGACTTCATCAGGCCGTCATAGCCCTGGCCCAGGCGGGCAGTCCAGTCGCCAGCGGCGCCGAACTTCGGCGCACCGGCCGCGCCGGTGGCGTGGCAGGCCGCGCAGACGGCGGTATAGACCTGCTCGCCGCTCTTGAAGACGCGCGGCGCATTGGGATCGCGCAGTTCGAGCGAGGCAACCGGCTTGATGCGGTCAACCACCGCTTCCGCCGTATCGGTGGAGCCGGCGCCTTCCGGGCCACCGTAGCCGACGAAGCTGACCAGCAGGATGATCACGGTGATCGGCACCACAAAGGCGGCAATCACCACAGCAATCAGCTGCTTCGGGGTCTTGATGGGAGACTCGTGTTCGTTATGGACGTCGCTCATGCTGAACTCTCGATTTTGCAGGAAACCCGTGACCGCTCCGCTTGGCGGCCTTTCGTTGGTCCGTCTTGGGCCTGACTGCCGCCCCCTCCGCGCTTCCGAGTCTGCCGAGCCTGACAGCCACACCCCATGCCGCCTGGCGCGCCGTCCGTGTGGACGAGACGCAGCCCCGCTTTTGCGCAAATAACGGGCGATTATAGCCGTAAAGCCCCTCCCGATGGCGCGAAAAGCGCCTCGGACGAAACCCGTAGGTTCCGGGAAATCATCCATCGGCATGGACGCGCTACAGCAAACACGGTATCCTATGCGACTTTCCGACAGCGGCGCTCGCCGCAGTCGACCGCGCGGCTCCCGCCGCCTCTCGTGCGCCCGTAGCTCAATGGATAGAGTACTGCCCTCCGAAGGCAGGGGTTGCTGGTTCGATCCCAGCCGGGCGCGCCAAATTTCCCCGTCGCTTGTGATGAAGTGCCGTGCCGCGAACCTACGCGACCCTGGCGGCTTGAGTTGTCACCCTTGACTATCGTGTGCCCGCGCACGGCGAATCATGTTCTGGATCTGATCGTTTGTGCTTGCCGTAACGAGTTCAACCTCGGGATGATTCCGCTTGAAGACGCGGAAAATCTCGTCGGCGAACGCTTGGCCGATCGTTTCCACTCCGTCGAAATCGAGAACCACCGTCTTGAACCGATCGATCCGGGCAAGAAGTCGTTGAGCCTGCGAGCGCGACACCAGGCTCTCGGCCCCCATCTTTGCCAGGCGAACCGGAACAATGGTCTTGCTGAAGGTGTACTCGTCCGGCTCCGCGAACTGGTCAAATATTTCGCGAAGCACGCGCGGGCAGGCATTGCCGTGTCGCATATATACGCTGGTCCCCTGCGTTTTCGCCTCTTCATACCCATGCTCCAACAGCAGGTCGGGCCCGTCATGCTCGTGATCGAAGACTAGTCCGCCGGAAAAAATGCCGTAGGAATCGAAAGCGCGCGAAGAGAAGAAA
>JAPSLC010000106.1 GCA_031181345.1 Cupriavidus sp.
TTGGACTGCGTCGTGGTGGACGGCGAGGCGGCGCTCGATGTGGCGAACGTGCCAGCCGTACCGGACGCGATGGGGTTGTTGCCTAGCATGGTGGATCCTCCAAACAATGAAGGCCCCGAGCCTGCCAGAGCGAGTTGGGATTTTCTTCCGCTTTTCGAGCTGCTGCGCCGATACCGCCCCTACTGCTCCGGCGCCACCGTCTCGTAGGTAACGATCGCCTCGCGCACCGCCCCCGGCACGGGCGCCGAGCGCTGCGTCGCCGGGTCGGCGCAGACGTAGACGATCTCGCCGGTGATCAGGTGCTCGTCGCCGCGATACATCTCGACGCGGAACAGCATGCTGGAGCGGCCGATGCGCGCGATGCGTCCGCGGATGTCGAGCATGTCGTCGAAGCGCGCCGAGCCGTGGTATTCCAGCGTGGATTTGACGACGTACATGTCCACGCCATGCGCGTGCAGCACGTCCTCGGGATAGCGGACGCCGACCGCGCGCCAGTACTCGGTCACGCAGATGTCGCAATAGGTCAGGTAATGCGCGTTGAAGACGATCGACTGCGGATCGACTTCGGCCCAGCGCACGCGCAGCGGCATGCTGTGGCGAAACTCTTCCTTGGCCATGCGGGATTCCTCGGGAGTGAGTCGGACAGGATGTCCGTCGTCCCCGCCGCGGCGAGGACGACGGCGGCGAGGCCCTTACTGCGGCCGTGCCAGGCCCAGCTTCTCGATGATGGCCTTTTCCTTCTTGACCGTCTCGGCGGCGAACTTCGCGTACTGCTCGCTGTTCATGTAGAACGGCTCCATGTCGAACTTGGCCAGCGACTCGCGGTAGTTCGGCATTTCCATCGCCTGCTTGAAGGCGTCATGCAGCTTCTTGACGATCTTCGGGTCCGTGCCCTTGGGCAAGGCCAGGCCGAACGGCGAGGTCTGCACGATGCCCAGGCCCAGCTCCTTGAGCGTCGGCACGTTGGGGAAGCGCGGCGAGCGCTTGTCGCCCCATACCGACAGCAGGCGCAGACGGCCCTGCTCGACATACGGCGCCCAGGCCGGCGTGTCGGCGACCGACATCACGTGGCCGCCCAGCAGCGCCTGCATCGACTCGGAATTACCCTTGAACGGGATGTGCGAGAACTGGACGTTCTGCTTCATCGCCAGCTCTTCCATCGTCAGATGCAGCGTCGTCATCGAGCCGGGCGTGCCGTAGGTCAGCTTGCCGGGGTTGGCCTTGGCGTAGGCGATGTACTCCTGCATGGTCTTGATCGGCGAATCGGCCGGCACGACCAGGCCGAAGGCATAGCCGGCCAGGTTGATCACATAGGTCAGGTCCTTGACCGGGTCCCAGTTGATCTTGGTGGTGTACGGCAGGCGGAACACCGGCAGCGGGATCTGCGCCAGCGTGTAGCCGTCGGGCGGCGTGGCCTGCATCATCTGCGCCGGCAGCACGCCGCCGGCACCGGGCTTGTTCTCGACGATCACCGGCTGGCCCAGGATCTTCGAGGCGTTCTCCGCGAGCACGCGGAACGGGATATCGGTGGAACCGCCCGCCGTATAGCCGATGATGAGGCGGATCGGCTTCTGCGGGAAATTGTCCGCCTGGGCGTGGGCCGCGGGGGTGGCGGCCAGGCCGGTTACCGCGGCGGCGGCGATGGCGCCCGCATGGGCGAGGAAGTGGCGGCGTTGCATCTGTAGTCGTCTCCTGTTGCTACAAGGTACTGCTCGGGTACTCGTGGATTGCCTGAAAAACCGGGGTTTCTGCGACCGCCTTGGCTTGGCATCGAGCGCGGCCCTAGAGGGGCGGCGCGGTGCCGAAGGCCGTTCGCAACGCGCGCACGGCATCGTCGTGCGCGCGCGCCACTGCCGGGACAAAGCGTCCCAGCTTGAAGAAATCATGGATCATGCCGGGGTAGTCCGCCACTTCTGCCGGCACGCCGGCCGCGCGCAGCTTCGCGGCATACGCGACGCCTTCGTCGTGCAGCGGGTCGTAGCCCGCCACCGCGATCCAGGCCGGACAGCAGCGCGCCACATCGGCACCGCTGCCGCCGCCATCGAGCGGAGCGAAGCGCCAGTCGTCGCGGCTCTGCTCGCGGTCCAGGTACTGCGCGAAGAACCACTGGATCATCGACGCGGTCAGCAGATAGCCGTCGGCCAGCGCCCGCTGCGACGGCGTGTCCTGGCGCGCACTGGTGCCCGGATACAGCAGCATCTGCAGCACCGGCGCGAGGCCGCGCTCGCGCGCCTCGATCGCGCAGGCCGCCGCCAGCGTGCCGCCGGCGCTGTCGCCGCCGAGCGCGATGCGGCCCGCATCGGCGCCCAGCCGCGGCGCCTGCTCGAAGACCCAGTGCAGCACGTCGAAGGCGTCGTCGACCGCCGTGGGGAATTTCCATTGCGGCCCGAGCCGGTAGTCGACCGACAGCACCATCGCATCGGCGCGCGCGCACAGCAGCCGGCACAGCGGCTCGTGCGTGGCGATGCTGCCCACCGTGAAGCCGCCGCCGTGGAAGTACAGCAGCAGCGGCAGGGGCTCGGCCCAACTGGCCTCGCGCGGCGCATAGAGCCGCACCGGAATCGGATGGCCGTCGCGCGCCGTCACCGTCATGTCCTCGACGCTGTGCACCGGTTCGGGCGCCACATCCAGGATCAGCGCGCTCTTCTCGTAGGCGAGCTTGGCGTCGGCCGGTTCGAGATGATGCAGCGGCGGCCGCTTGGCGCGCGCCACCATGTCCAGCAGCTGCGCGATCTGCGGATCGAGCGGCTGCGCCGGCATGCCGGACATGCTGGGCATGTCGTGCATGTTGGGCGGACGGGAGGACGTCGGGAACGCGGACGGGACGGCTGACATGAAGGCGATGCGATCGTTGGTATGGCGCTGCGGCCTGTGCGGCTGGGATTCCGGAAGTTCGAATTGTGAACGAGCGTTCGATTTTAGTATGATGCCAACGCTTTGTGGGCATCCGGGCGTGGAAAATGTCGCGACGCGACACCGCGTTTGCCCCCTCCCCGCCCGACGGAAAACGCTGCGACAATCGTCCGGGCCTGGATTTGCACCGGGGCGCCGGCATGGCAACGCATCATCGGTCGCCACCCGCGCGCTCACGCCGATATAACAATCACGGAGACAAGCACGATGGCCTTTATCTATTACCTGACCCATATCCATCTGGATTTCGGCGCGGTGAAGCTGCTGAAGTCCGAATGCGAGCGCATCGGCATCCGCCGGCCGCTGGTGGTCACCGACAAGGGCGTGGTTGCGGCCGGCATTGCGCAGCGCGCCATCGACGCCCTTGAAGGGCTGCCGGTGGCCGTGTTCGACGACACCCCGTCCAACCCGACCGAGGCGATGGTGCGCCAGGCCGCGGCGCAATACCGCAGCGAGGGCTGCGACGGGCTGATCGCGGTGGGCGGCGGCTCTTCGATCGACCTGGCCAAGGGCATCGCGATCCTGGCCACGCACGAGGGCGAGCTGACCACCTACGCCACCATCGAGGGCGGCAGCGGCAAGATCACCGAGCGCGCCGCGCCGCTGATCGCGGTACCGACCACCTCCGGCACCGGCAGCGAGGTCGCACGCGGCGCCATCATCATCCTGGAAGACGGGCGCAAGCTGGGCTTTCATTCCTGGCATCTGCTGCCCAAGTCGGCGATCTGCGATCCCGAACTGACGCTGGGCCTGCCGCCCGGGCTGACCGCGGCCACCGGCATGGACGCGATCGCGCATTGCATCGAAACCTTCCTCGCGCCCGCCTTCAATCCGCCGGCCGACGGCATCGCGCTGGACGGGCTCGAGCGCGCCTGGGCCCATATCGAACGCGCCACGCGCGACGGCAGCGACCGCGAGGCACGGCTGAACATGATGAGCGCGTCGATGCAGGGCGCGATGGCCTTCCAGAAGGGCCTGGGCTGCGTGCACTCGTTGTCCCACCCGCTCGGCGGCCTGAAGATCGACGGCCGCACCGGCCTGCATCACGGCACGCTGAACGCGGTGGTGATGCCCGCGGTGCTGCGCTTCAACGCCGACGCGCCGAGCATCGTGCGCGAGGACCGCTATGGCCGGCTGCGCCGCGCCATGCATCTGCCGGCGGATGCCGATGTCGCGCAGGCGGTGTACGACATGACCGCGCGGCTGGGCCTGCCGACCGGGCTGGCGGCGATGGGCGTCACCGAGGCGATGTTCGACAAGGTCGTGGCCGGCGCGCTGGCCGACCATTGCCACAAGACCAATCCCAAGGAAGCGAGCGCCGAGGACTATCGGCGTATGCTCGCGGAATCGATGTAAGGCTCAATCGATGTAGCAACCGATGCCGCGCGCATCGAACGCAAGGAGGCGGGCATGGCTGGCGAACACTTGCAGGTGGTGCACGGCGATATCACGCGGATGGAGGTCGATGCCATCGTCAACGCGGCCAACAGCGGCCTGCTCGGCGGCGGCGGCGTCGATGGCGCGATCCACGGGGCCGGTGGGCCGGCCATCATGGCGGCCTGCCGCGAGATCCGCGAGCGCGAGGGCGGCTGCCCGACCGGCCAGGCGGTGATCACCACCGGCGGCCGGCTGCCGGCGCCCTACGTGATTCACGCGGTCGGCCCGGTCTGGCGCGGCGGCAGCGAGAACGAGGACGCGCTGCTGGCCAGCGCCTATCGCAACAGCATCAAGCTCGCCGCCGAGCACCGGCTGCGCACACTGGCCTTTCCGAACATCAGCACCGGGGTCTACGGCTTTCCGCGGGAACGCGCCGCCGATATCGCGATCGCCGCGGTGCGCGAAGCGCTGGCCCAAGCCGACACCATCGAACAGGTGACCTTCGTCTGCTTCGACGAAGAGAACTACCGGCTGTATCGGGAGAGGCTGGGGGCGTTTGGCAGGCTTTGATGGTGGGGATAGTGGGCGTTGTTTCCCTCTCCCCCGGCCCCTCTCCCGCGAGCGGGAGAGGGGAGCAAACCAACAGCTACGCGAGAACTCTCGCGAGCCGCGCTTGTGCTCGCACACCGGACTCCCCTCTCCCGCAGGCGGGAGAGGGG
>JAPSLC010000051.1 GCA_031181345.1 Cupriavidus sp.
TAGTGGGCGTTGTTTCCCTCTCCCCCGGCCCCTCTCCCGCGAGCGGGAGAGGGGAGCAAACCAACAGCTACGCGAGAACTCTCGCGAGCCGCGCTTGTGCTCGCACACCGGACTCCCCTCTCCCGCCTGCGGGAGAGGGGCCGGGGGAGAGGGCAAACAGCGCCCGCTACCCTCCCCGCCTCCCTACCCCACCGCACTCCAAATCAACCGATTGATCCGCTCCGGCTGCTCGTGCACGACCCAGTGCGTGCCTTCCGGAATGCGCTCCAGCCGCAGCTGCGGCACGAAGCGGTCCAGTCCGTCGACCAGCGACTTGGGCAACGCACGGTCGTTCTCCCCCCAGATCACCAGCGTCGGCACGCGCACGACGAAGGCTTCGGGATCGAGGCGCGACAGATCGGGCGGCGGTTCGCCCGGTGCCGGCGGATGCAGCGGCGAAGCGCGATAGTAGTTGACGCTGCCGGTCAGCGGATGGGAGCCCGCCTCGCCCGGCTGCGACCACGCGGCCAGGTACTTGTCGCGGGTCTCGCCGGTGAACCAGTCGGGCGGCGCTTCGCCCCCGGACAGCAGCCCCGCCAGCCTGGCATAGTTGTCGGCCGCCAGCACCTCTTCGCAGCCCGGCTTGCGCAGCCAGTTCATGTAGGCCGACGCCGCCTGCTGCTGCGGATCTTCCGCCAGCGCGCGGGCGAACAGATACGGGTGCGGCGCGTTGACGATGACGAGCTGCTGCACCAGCGCCGGAAACTGGATCGCCAGGTTCCAGCACACCGCACCGCCCCAATCGTGCGCCACCACCACGCAGCGGTCATAGCCCAGCGCCGCGATGAACTGCACCAGATCCTCGACCAGATGGCGCGGCTTGTAGGCCTCGACCGCGGCGGGCTTGCTGGACAGGTTGAAGCCGCGCAGGTCCGGCGCGACCGCGAAATGGGTCTGACCGAACTCCGCGAGCTGGGCTTCCCACGCGTACCAGAACTCCGGGAAGCCGTGGACAAACAGCATCAGCGGCTTGCCGCGCTGGCCCGCGCTGGCATAGTGCAGCCGCGTACCGTTCGGCAGCGAGGCGTACTGCAGATGATGGATCACGGCCGATGTGCTCATGGTCTCCTCTCTGTGGTTTGCCGTTGCGGCCCCACCCGCCCCATGCGGGCGAGGCGCCGGCCTTGCCGATGCACGCTCCGTGCCTGCGGCGCCATTCACCTGCGTCAGCCCCGCAGCGCGGCCACCAGTTCGTCCCGCACCTGCGGCTTGCCGGCGAAGGGATCGCCGGGATTGCGCTGGCCCACGATGTCCTCGAAGCGCTGCTGCACCGGCGCCAACGCGTGCGGATGCGAATAGATGTAGAAGCGCTGCTCGCGGATCGCATCGAAGGTCATGCGCGCCACGTCCTCGGCGCTGACCTTGCCCGAGGTGACTGCCTTGTCCGACAGCGCCTGCGCGACCAGCTGCGAGCGCGTCGGCGGCGCCTCGTTGCTCAGGTCGGCGGGACGATTGCGGTGCGACTGGTGGATGCCGGTCGGCACGAAATACGGGCACAGCAGCGAGCAATGCACCTGTTCGGTCACCAGCGCCAGGTCCTGGTACAGCGACTCGGACAGCGACACCACCGCATGCTTGGAGACGTTGTAGATGCCCATCGCCGGCGGATTCAGCAGCCCCGCCATCGACGCGGTATTGACGATATGGCCCTCGTACGAGGCGTCGCGCGCCGCGGCCTCGAGCATCAGCGGCGTGAAGATGCGCACGCCGTGGATCACGCCATGCAGATTGACGCCAAGCACCCAGTCCCAGTCCTTCTGCGAGTTCTCCCAGACCAGGCCGCCGGCGCCGACCCCGGCGTTGTTGAACAGCAGATTGACCTCGCCGAACGCCTCGATCGCGGCATCGGCCAGCGCCTGCACCTGCTCGGCCTTCGATACGTCGACGCGCAGCCCGATCACGCGGGCACCCTGCGCGCGCAGCTCGGCCACGGTGGTGTCGAGCGCGTCCTGCTGGACGTCGGCCAGCACCAGCCGCATGCCGAACGCCGCGCCCAGGCGCGCGAATTCCTTGCCGAATCCCGACGCGCCGCCGGTGATCACGGCCACCCTTTCCTGAAACTGCTTCATGGCGGTCTCCTTCTCGATGCCGGCGCGGGTCCGGTTTTCCGGTGGCGCGCTCTGCAGGCGGCCTCCCCCGCGCCGGTTGCTCCCCGGCCTTTCGCTGACCCTCGGCTGCCCCCCTTCGTCAATCGAGCAGGTCGGGCTGCTCCTTGACGATGCGGGCGTACAGCGGCTGGAACTGGAACCAGCCGGCCTGTGCGGTGCCGACGATCGAATAGGCCTGGCGCGCGGCGGCGTCCGAGATCGTCTTGAGGGCGCCGCCGGTGCGCGCCGCGGCCGCCTCCGCCAGCAGCTGCACCTGGCACGAGCGCTCCATCGTGATGAACCACCAGGCCGCCTCGTCGACGGTGCGGCCCACGGTCAGCAGGCCGTGGTTTTGCAGGATCACGGCCTTGTTGGGCCCCAGCGCATTGGCGATCCGTTGGCCTTCGTCGAGCTCGACCACCACGCCGCCGAAATCGTCGTAGACCGCGTGGTCCTGGTAGAAGGCGCAGACGTCCTGCGTCAGCGGATCGAGCGGCCGGCCCAGCGTCGACCAGGCGCGCCCATAGGTGCTGTGCGAATGCGCGGCGGCCACCGCGTCCTCGCGGGTCTGGTGCACGCGCGAGTGGATCGCGAACGCGGCCGCATTGACCGGATGATCGCCCTCGACCACGTTGCCGTGATGATCGCAGCGGATCAGGTTCGATACCTTGACCTGGCTGAAATGCACGCCGAACGGATTGACCCAGAAGGTGTCCGGAAACTCGGGATCGCGCGCGGTGATATGGCCGGCCACGCCCTCGTCGAAACCAAACTTCGAGAACAGCCGGAAGGCCGCCGCGAGCCGCTGCTTGCGGTGCAGGCGCTCCTCGGCATGGGTCTCGAAGCGCGGCGGGCGCGGCAGCACGCGGTACTTGGCCTTGATTTCCTCGGGCAGATCGGCGCCGATCTCGTCGGCGCGGCTGGCACGCTGCGGTGCCTGGATGGGAGCGTTCATCGCGGTCTCCTGCGGATAACGAGTGGGTAACGATCCCGCCGATCAGATCAGCTTGACCAGCTGCTTGCCGAAATTCTTGCCCTTGAGCAGGCCCATGAAGGCCTCGGGCGCGCTTTCCAGCCCTTGCGCGACGCTCTCGCGGAACTTGAGCTTGCCCTGCGCGACCGCGCCGCCCAGCTCGGACAGCGCCTGCGGCCACACGTCCATGTGCTCGGAGACGATGAAGCCCTCGATCTTCAGGCGCGACACCAGGATCAGCTGCGGGTTCTTCAACGGCAGCGGCTCGCCGTCATAGCCGGCGATCATGCCGCAGACCGCGATGCGGCCGAACGCGTTCATGCGCGACAGCACGGCATCGAGGATCTCGCCGCCGACGTTCTCGAAGTAGCCGTCGACCCCCTGCGGCGTGGCTTCCTTGAGCATCGTGTACAGCGCCTTGGGGTCGGACGCCGCCTTGTAGTCCACGCAGGCATCGAAGCCCAGTTCGTTGACCACGTAGTCGCACTTTTCCTTGCCGCCGGCGATGCCGACCGCGCGGCAGCCTGCCATCTTGGCCAGCTGTCCGACCACGCTGCCCACGGCGCCCGAGGCCGCGCTGACGACCACGGTCTCGCCGGCCTTGGGCGCGATGATGCGGTTCAGGCCGTACCAGGCGGTGACGCCCGGCATGCCGACCGCGCCCAGGTAGGCCGACAGCGGGATCTTGCCGGTATCGACCTTCTGCATGCCGCTGCCGTCGCTGACGCCCATCTCCTGCCAGCCGAACATGCCCAGCACCTTGTCGCCGACCGCGTACTTCGGATTGCGCGAGGCCACCACCTCGCCGACGGTGCCGCCGATCATCACCTCGTTCAGCGGCTGCGGCGTCGCGTAGGACTTGCCTTCGTTCATGCGCCCGCGCATATACGGGTCGAGCGACAGATAGTGGTTGCGGACCAGCACCTGCCCGTCGGCCAGCTCGGGCACCGGCACCTGCTCGAGCCGGAAGTTGTCCGGCGAGACGGCGCCGCTGGGACGGGAGGCGAGGACGATGCGCTTGTAGGTATCGGACATGGGACGTTCCTTTGTCAGGGGGTCGTGGGACGTTGGACGTGAATGTTGGCGTTGGCGTCAGCGTGGGCCTTGCGGCTCAGCGCTGCATCAGCGCGAGCGCCAGCGCGCGGTAGGCGCGCAGCGTGATCGGGTCGTTCGCGGCATTGCCGGCGATCGGATGCGAGGCGTAGCGCACGATGGTCATCTCGGCCTTCGGATCGATATGGATGCGCTGGCCGAAGATGCCGCGCGCCTCGAACACGCCGTGATCGTCGTGCGAGACCCACCACATATCGCGATAGCTCCAGCCAGGCAGGTGAGCATAGACCGATTTGGCAAACTTCGCGCGGTCGCCGCCGCCGCGCACCTCGGCGACCACGCCGCTCGGGATCACCTGGCGGCCATTGAAGCGGCCATCGTTGCGCATGGCCTCGCCAAAGCGCGCCAGGTCGCGCAGCGTGGTGCTGATCGCCCCGCCGCCGCCCGGCGTGCCGATGCTGTCGACGGTGAAGTAGGCGTCCTCCTCGGCGCCGAGCGGCTGCCACAGCTTGTCTGACATCAGCTTGGGCAGCGGCACGCCCGAGGCGCGCTGCACGATCCACGCCAGCACCTCGGCGTTGACGGTCTTGTAGGCGAAGGCGCGGTCGTGCTCGCCCTCCTTGCGCAGCGTGGCCAGGAACTCGTAGAAGCTGCGCGGGCCTGCATAGTCGGCCGCGCGCGGAATCATGCCGCCGGCGCGCGCATAGTCGTTGACCTCGGCCTTGGGATCGGCGTAGTCCTCGGAGAATTTGACGCCGATGGTCATGTCCATCACCTGGCGCACGGTGGCGTCGCCATAGGCGGTGTCCGCCAGCTCCGGCACATAGCGCGTGACCGGCGCAGTCGGGTCGAGCTTGCCCTCGGCGGCCAGCATCGCCGCCAGCGTGCCGACGAAGCTCTTGGTGATCGAGAACGCCGCGTGCGGCAGCTGCGGCTGCAGCGCGCCGAAGTACTTCTCGTAGACGACCTTGCCCTTGTGCATCACCAGGATGCCGTCGGTATAGGTCAGCGCCAGCATGTCGGCGAAGGTGCGCCGCGTGCCGTCGGCATCGACGAAGGGCACGCCGCCGATATCGTGCTCGGCACGCGGGAGCGCCGAGACGGGGCCCGGGCCGCGCCACACCGAGACGGTGGGCACCAGCTCGCGCACATGCGAGAAGGTCCAGCGGTGCCGGGGAAAGCCGTTGCTCTTGCCGCTGAAGCTGATGACCTTGTCGGGCGCCGGCGGAAAGCCCTGCATCCATCCCAGCGTGATCGGATCGGTGGCGGCCGCATCGGCATAAGTGCGCGCCGGCGGCGTCTGTGCTTGCGAAGGGATCGTCATGGCGATCAGCAGCGCGGCCGCGACGAAGCGCGGCGAAGGGACGATACGACGAACGATCTGGCGAAGGCGCGTACGCCCGCGTCGATTGGCCTGCATGGTGTCTCCATTTGTTTTTTCTCTTTGGATTCGGTTGGTGCCGCGCAACGCAAGCCCGGACAGCGGTCAGCCGTCGGCGCCGGTATCCGCGACGGTGTCAGCCCGCTGCGGCGGCGAGCGGCGGACGTACTTGAATGTGCCCGAGCTGCGCGCCACCAGCTTGCCCTCCGCATCGACGATCTCGGCCTCGCAGAACGCCATCGAGGTGGTGCGATGCACGCAGTCGCCGCGCGCAATCAGCGTGCCGCGCCCCGGCGCCATGAAGCTGGTTTTCATCTCGATGGTCACCACACCGCGGCCGTCCTCGGTATCGGCCGAGCGGCAGGCCACCGCCATCGCGACGTCCAGCAGCGTCATCAGCACGCCGCCGTGCGCCATCTCCCAGCCGTTGTGATGGCGTTGCTCGACATCGAGCTCGAGCTCGCTGACGCCGCCGCCCATATGCGTGCAGCGCAGGCCGAGGTTGTCGACGAAGGGGATCGGAATCGGGAAGCCTTTGCGGGGCTCGGTCATGATGTGGTGGTCCTTGGCGTGGTGGCGATGGCTGGGGTTGTCGGTCAGGATGCGGTGGTTGCCCTCTCCCTCGGTCCCTCTCCCGCAAGCGGGAGAGGGAAGCAAACCGGAGGGCTGGTGTTCTCCCTCTCCCCTCATGGGGAGAGGGCCGGGGAGAGGGGTGGTTCCCGCGCGCCGCGATTCAAACCGCGCTGACGCCCCCATCCACCGCCAGGATCTGCCCGGTGATGTGCTTGCCCGCCTCGGTCGCGAACAGCAGCGCGGCGCCCTTCAGGTCCTCGTCGTCGCCCAGCCGATGCAGCGGCACGCCCTCGCACATCTTGTCGACGCCCAGGCGCGCCAGCGAGCCCTGCGTCATCTTCGACGGGAAGAAGCCCGGCGCCAGCGCGTTGACGGTGATATTGTGCTCGCCCCATTCGGCCGCCAGCGTGCGCGTGAAATTGACCACCGCGCCCTTGGACGTGTTGTAGGCGATCGTCTCCATCGTGCCCGGCGGATTGCCGGCCAGCCCGGCGATCGAGGCGACGTTGATGATGCGGCCGTAGCGGCGCGGAATCATCGACTGCTTGCCGATGCGCTGCGTCAGCAGGAACAGGCCGCGCACGTTCAGGTTCATCACCTTGTCCCAGGCCTCGACCGGATGGTCCTCGGCGGGCGCGCCCCAGGTGGCGCCGGCATTGTTGACCAGGATGTCGACGTGGCCCAGGCGCGCCAGCGACTCGTCGGCCAGCCGCGCGATCTCGTCGTCGCGCGAGCCGTCGGCGGCGATCCAGTCGGCCTCGATGCCGCGCGCCTTCAGATGTTCCTGCGCGGCCTTGAGCTCGTCTGCCTTGCGCGCTGACAGCACCAGGCGGGCGCCCTGCTCGCCCAGCGCCTCGGCGATCTGCAGCCCCAGCCCGCGCGAGCCGCCGGTGATCAGCGCGGTGCGCCCTTTCAAGTCGAACAATTCAGCGATGGTCTTCATGGTGTCTCCTCGTTATTCGGTGCTGCCGCGCCGGTGCGCCGGCTAGAACCAGGCGTCCTGCATGTCGAGCGTGGTGCGGTCCAGCGTCGCCAGCAGATCCAGCTGCGGACCGACCTTCGGCAATTCCCAGCGGAAGAAGTAGTCCGCCGCGGCCAGCTTGCCGCGATAGAAGTCCGCGTCCGCATGGCCCGCCGGCAGCGCCGCCAGCGCGGTATGCGCCAGCATCGCCTGTTCCAGCCAGATCCAGGCGACCACCACGTGGCCGAACGCCTCCAGATAGACCGAGGCGTTGGCCAGCGTCACCGCCGGATCGCCGGCCGCCCACAGTTGGGCCGTGACGTCGGCCAGCCGGGCGACGCGTGCGGTCAGCGCCCGGGCATGCGTGCCCAGGGACTGGTCGCCGCTCGCCATTGCGCGTTCGATGCTGGCCTGCACCACCTGCCCCAGCGCCTTGAAGGCGGCGCCGTCCTTCATCACGACCTTGCGCCCCAGCAGGTCCAGTCCCTGGATGCCGTGCGTGCCTTCGTGGATCGGGTTCAGGCGGTTGTCGCGATAGAACTGCTCGACGTTGTACTCGCGGGTATAGCCGTAGCCGCCGTGCACCTGGATCGCCAGGCTGTTGGCCTCCAGGCACCATTGCGACGGCCAGCTCTTGGCGATCGGCGTCAGGATGTCGAGCAGCAAGGCCAGCCGCTGATGTTCCGCGGTATCGCCTGACGTGGCTGCGGCGCGCTCTTCGTCGACCAGCCGCGCGCAGTACAGGTTCAGCGCGAGGCCGCCCTCGACGTAGCTCTTCTGCGCCAGCAGCATGCGGCGCACGTCGGCATGCTCGACCAGCCTGACCTGCGGGCTCGACGGGTCCTTGCCGCCGGGTCCGACCGGCCGGCCCTGCGGCCGGTTGCGCGCGTAGTCAAGCGCGTGCAGATAGCCGGTATAGCCGAGCATCACCGCGCCGAGGCCGACGCCGATGCGGGCCTCGTTCATCATGTGGAACATGCAGGCCAGGCCCTGGTGCGGCTGCCCGACCAGATAGCCGATCGCGCCCGCCTTGCCGCCCGGCCGGAAGCGCATGCCCTCGCCGAAGTTCAGCAGGCAATTGGTGGTGCCGCGATAGCCCATCTTGTGGTTCAGGCCGGCCAGCACGACATCGTTGCGCTCGCCGAGCGAGCCGTCGTCATTGACCAGGTACTTCGGCACGATGAACAGCGAGATGCCCTTGACGCCGGGAATCAGCTTGCCGTCCGGGCCGGGGATCTTGGCCAGCACCAGGTGCACGATGTTGTCCGACAATTCGTGCTCGCCAGCGGAGATCCACATCTTGTTGCCGCGCAGCCGGTATTGCGCGCCGAGCGGCGATTCGCCCTCGTACTCCGCGCGCGTGGTGATGTCCGACAGCGACGAGCCGGCCTGCGGCTCGGACAGGCACATGGTGCCGAAGAAGCGCCCTTCCAGCTCCGGCTTGACGAAGGTCTCGACCTGCGCCGGCGTGCCATGCGTCAGCAGCAGATTGGCGTTGCCGATGGTCAGGAAGGGATAGGAGCTGGTGCCGACGTTGGCACCCTTGAAATACGCGAAGCCGGCCTTCTCGACCACCACCGGCAGCTGCATGCCGCCCAGTTCATAGTCCTGCCCGGCCGCCATCAGGCCGGCGTCGCAGAACGCCTTCAGCGCGGTCTTGACTTCGGGAATGATGGTGACGGTCTCGCCGTCGAAATGCGGTTCCTGCTGGTCGTTCTTCTTGTTATGCGGCGCGAACAGATCGGTGGCGATCTTCTCGCAGGTATCGAGCGCGGCATCGAAGGTCTCGCGCGAGTGGTCGGCATAGCGCGGGATGCGCGTCAGCGTTTCGACATCGAGCCACTCGTAGAGCAGAAAATCGAGGTCGCGGCGGGAAAGGATCAACGACATGGCGATTGCCGCTCCTTGGGATGGGAATGGATGTGGGATGCGAGCGTGGGTTGCCCTCTCCCCCATCCCGGAAAAAAGGACCGCTCAGCCCGCCTCGCCCATCCGCGCGATGGTGCCCTGCGCGACCGCGCACAGCTTTTCCTCGCCGTCCTGGACGGCAAAGACATCGCAGCGGACCACGGCCTGCTGCCGCCCCCGGCTGACACACTCGGCACGCGCGATCAAGCGTTCGCCCAACGCGGGGCGCACGTAATTGATCTTGTATTCCGAGGTCACCACCGGCGCCGCCATCGCGGCGCCGCCGGCATAGGTCAGCGCGTTGTCGGCCAGATAGCTGACCACGCCGCCGTGGGCAAAGCCGTGCTGCTGCTTCAACGGCTGGCGCAGCGGCAGTTGCAGCTCGGCGCGCTGCGGCGTCAGCGCGGTCAGCTCCGCGCCGAGCAGCACCGAGAACGGCTGCTCGGCGAGGATTGCGCGGCCGTGGGCCAGCAGGTCGCCCGACGGGCCCAGGTCGCGCGGCTTGCCGCGCTCGCCGGGCTCGCCGGGCTCGCTGGCGAAGCCAGTGGACGGTGCGGTGGACACCGCGGCCTCCGCTTACAGCACCTCGAACAGGCCTGCCGCGCCCTGGCCGCCACCGATACACATGGTGACGACCACGTACTTGACGCCGCGGCGCTTGCCTTCGATCAGCGCATGGCCGACCAGGCGCGCGCCCGACACGCCGTAGGGGTGGCCCACGGCGATCGCGCCGCCGTTGACGTTCAGGCGGTCCATCGGGATGCCCAGCGTGTCGGCGCAGTACAGCACCTGCACCGCGAAGGCCTCGTTCAGCTCCCACAGGCCGATGTCCTCGACCTTCAGGCCGGTCTTCTTCAGCAGCTTGGGCACGGCGAACACCGGGCCGATGCCCATTTCGTCGGGCTCGCAACCGGCCACCGCGAAGCCGCGGAAGGCACCCAGCGGCTTCAGGCCGCGCTGCTCCGCCAGCTTGGCGTTCATCACCACCGCGGCCGAGGCGCCGTCCGAGAACTGCGACGCGTTGCCGGCCGCGATCACGCCGCCCGGCATCGCGGTGCGGATCTTCGACACGCCTTCGTAGGTGGTATCCGGGCGGATACCCTCGTCGGCCGAGACCGTGACCTCGCGCGTCACCAGTTGCCCGGTGGCCTTGTCGGCCACGCCGGCCAGCACGGTCAGCGGCACGATCTCGTCGTTGAACTTGCCGGCCTCCTGCGCGGCCGCCGCACGCAGCTGGCTCTGCACGCCGTACTCGTCCTGGCGCTCGCGCGGAATGTTGTAGCGCTTGGCGACGTTCTCCGCGGTCTGCAGCATGCTCCAGTAGATCTCGGGCTTGTTCTTGACCAGCCAGCTTTCCTGGATCATGTGGCGGTTCATTTCCTGCTGCACGCAGGAGATGCTCTCCACCCCGCCGGCAACGAAGACGTCGCCCTCGTCGGCGATCACGCGCTGCGCGGCCATCGCGATGGTCTGCAGGCCCGACGAGCAGAAGCGGTTCACCGTAGCACCCGGCACCGTCACCGGGCAGCCGGCGCGCAGCGCGATCTGGCGCGCGATATTGGCGCCGGTCGCGCCTTCGGGGTTGGCGCAGCCCATCAGCACGTCCTCGACCTCGCCCGGCTCGATGTTGGCGCGCGCGATCGCGTGCTGGACCACATGGCCGCCGAGGGTGGCGCCGTGCGTCATGTTGAAGCCGCCCTTCCAGCTCTTGGCCAGACCGGTCCGTGCGGTCGATACGATCACTGCCTCGTTCATTTGTTGCTCCTCAGTATTCTCGGTGTCTGGTGTATCTCGATGTCTCGGTACCCGCGCGGTATCGCGCAGGCAATTCGCGCAGGCAATCTCAGCTCAGCAGCTCGGCGGCGCGCACCCTGCCGACGCCCGCCTCGGCGAGACTCGCCCAGGCGGCGTCCAGCGAACCGTTCAGGTCGATCGCGCGGCAGGCGTCCTCGACCACCACGGCGTCGAAGCCCGCGGCGCGCGCGTCCAGCGCGCTCCACGCTACGCAGTAGTCGGTCGCCAGTCCGACGCAGACCACCCGGCGCACGCCATGCTCGCGCAGATAGCCGGCCAGCCCGGTCGGGGTCGTGCGATCCGCCTCGACAAAGGCGGAATAGCTGTCGACCTCGCGCTGATGGCCCTTGCGGATCACCAGCCGTGCGTGCGGCACCGCCAGTTGCGGATGCAGTTCGGCGCCGGGTTGCCCCTGTACGCAGTGCGCGGGCCAGAGCACCTGCTCGCCATACGCCAGCGTGGTGGTCTGGAACGGCGCCGCGCCGGCGTGGTTGACCGCGAACGACACGTGGTCGGACGGATGCCAGTCCTGCGTCAGCACGACATGGGAGAACGCTTCGGCCAGCCGGTTGATCACCGGCACGACCTGGTCGCCTTCGGGCACGGCAAGCGCGCCGCCGGGCATGAAGTCGTTCTGCACATCGATCACCAGCAGGCAATCGCTGTTGCCGAAGCGTCTGCGCAGGGTCGTGTCCATCGCGTCGGTCCCGTGCCGTTCTCTGCGTTCGCCGAGTTCGCTGCGTTCGCTGCGTTCGCCGGTCAGCCGTTGAAGCCCTTGCCCTCGGCCGCCAGCTTCTTGAGCAGCGGCGCCGGCTCCCACGCTTCACCGTGGTAGCCCTTGGCATAGCGCTGCATCGACAGCAGCACGTTGTACAGGCCGACCTGGTCCGCATACAGCATCGGGCCGCCGCGATGCAGCGGGAAGCCGTAGCCGGTCAGATAGACCATGTCGATGTCCGAGGCCTTCGAAGCAATGCCCTCTTCGAGAATCTTCGCGCCTTCGTTGACCAGCGCGTACACCAGACGCTCGACGATCTCCTCGTCCGAGATCTTGCGGCGCGTGATGCCCAGATCCTTGGAATGCTGGACGATCATCTCGTTGACCTGCGGGTTCGGATACGGCTTGCGGTCGCCCGGCTTGTAGTCGTACCAGCCCGCGCCGGTCTTCTGGCCGAAGCGGCCCATCTCGCACAACAAGTCGGCGGTCTTCGAATACTGGATGTCCGGCTTCTCGACCGCGCGGCGCTTGCGGATCGCCCAGCCGATGTCGTTGCCGGCCAGGTCGCCCATGCGGAACGGGCCCATCGCGAAGCCGAACTTCTCGATCGCCTTGTCGACCTGCTCGGGCAGCGCGCCCTCGTCCAGCAGGTAGCCGGCCTGGCGGCTGTACTGCTCGATCATCCGGTTGCCGATGAAGCCGTCGCAGACGCCCGATACCACCGCGGTCTTCTTGATCTTCTTGGCGACCTGCATGACCGTGGCCAGCACGTCCTTGCCGGTCTTGTCGCCGCGCACCACTTCCAGCAGCTTCATCACGTTGGCCGGGCTGAAGAAGTGCATGCCCACCACGTCCTGCGGACGCTGGGTGAACGAGGCGATCTTGTTGACGTCCAGCGTCGAGGTGTTCGATGCCAGGATCGCGCCGGGCTTGGCGACTTCGTCCAGCTTCTTGAACACGGTTTCCTTGACGCCCATTTCCTCGAACACCGCCTCGACGATCAGGTCGGCGTCCTTGATGTCGTCATAGGAGAGCGTGGTCGACAGCAGGCCCATGCGCTGCTCGACCTTCTCCTGCGTCAGCTTGCCCTTCTTGGCGCTGTTCTCGTAGTTGCGGCGGATCGTCGCCACGCCGCGGTCCAGCGCTTCCTGCTTGGTCTCGAGAACGATGACGGGGATGCCGGCGTTCAGGAAGTTCATCGAGATGCCGCCGCCCATGGTGCCGGCGCCGATCACCGCAACCTTCTCGATCTTGCGGGTAGGGGTGTCCGACGGCACGTCGGGGATCTTGCTGGCGGCGCGTTCGCCGAAGAAGGCATGGCGCAGCGCGCGCGACTCCGGCGTGTTGACCAGGAACATGAAGCCTTCGCGCTCGATGCGCAGGCCCTCGTCGAAGGGCTTGAGCGAAGCGGCCACGGCCTCGACGCACTTGCCCGGCGCCGGGAAGTTCTTGGCCACGGCGGCGACGGTGTTCTTGGCGAAGGC
Organism: Cupriavidus sp.; assembly: GCA_031181345.1. Classification (GTDB taxonomy): domain Bacteria; phylum Pseudomonadota; class Gammaproteobacteria; order Burkholderiales; family Burkholderiaceae; genus Cupriavidus. The sequence goes on from JAPSLC010000051.1 coordinate 12,972, forward strand.
GATGAAGCCCTCGGCGTTCTCATGGCGCACCTTCAGGTCGCGCACCTTCGGATGCGGGCCGGAAGCGGACGCGACGTTGCGCGCGAACGCGATCGCGGCCGGCAGCACGTCGCCATCGACGATCTCGTCGAACAGCCTGGTGCCGGCGAACTTCTCCGACAGCACCGGGTTGCCGGTGACGATCATGTTGAGCGCGGCTTCCAGGCCGATCACGCGCGGCAGGCGCTGCGTGCCGCCGGCGCCCGGCAGGATGCCCAGCTTGACTTCGGGCAGCGCGATCTGCGCGCCCTTCGAAGCGACGCGGTAGTTGCAACCCAGCGCCAGCTCCAGACCGCCGCCCATCGCCACCGAATGCACCGCGGCGACGACCGGCTTGGTCGAATTCTCGATCACCTTGATCACCGAATGCAGCGTCGGCTCCTGCGTCGCCTTCGGCGTATTGAACTCGCGGATATCGGCGCCGCCCGAGAACGCCTTGCCGGCGCCGGTGATGACGACCGCCTTGACCGCGGCATCGTCCAGCGCACGGGTCATGCCTTCGACGATGCCAAGCCGGGTGCTGTGACCCAGGCCGTTGACAGGGGGATTGTCGAGCGTGATGACGGCGATGCCGTCCTGAACCTGATACTGCGCTGTCATGCTGGTTCCTTTGGTGTCTTGGTTGTCTCGGGATTCGAATTCTCGAATATTGTTTTTACTTCGGCTGCGCCATCGGTATCCCGGTGCGCCTTGGAAATAGTAGGCGCGAGCCGGCTCCCGGGGAGGCGAGCGAAACAAGCATACACAAAATAGAACGGTCGTTCAATTTCTATTTTGGCGGTTCGGGGGCGCTGGTTTCCGGGGATTTCGCTTGCGCCATGCGGGGCATGCATGCGGGTCCATTGCGGCGTGCATGAAGTCGCCAATGCGCCGCGTCCGACATGCATACAACGTCAATGGATAGAATGGCGGATCGATACGAAGGCGCTGTTCCCGGAGCCACTGCCAGCGATGCAAAACACTGAATATCGGATCATGGGAAAGGAAGATCCCTCTGCGGCAAAGCAGATCGCCGCCCTCTCCTTCCTTCTTGTCAAAGGGCGGCGCGACATCCGCGACGGACGCATCATCCCGGCCGCCGAGGTCTTCGCAGAATTCGAGAGAATGGATAGAAACGAAACCGACTGACCTATTCGTGCATTGCGGAGCGAAGCTCAGATGCTCACCACGTGATCACTCGAATCAAACCTCCAACCACTCCTTGCGCACCTGCGCATTGCCCTTGAGCTCCGCCGGCGTCCCCTCGAAGACGATATGGCCGTGCCCCATCACGTAGACGCGCTGCGAGATGTCGAGCGCGATGGCCAGTTTCTGCTCGATCAGCAGCACCGAGACGCCGCGCTCCTTCAGCACCTTCAGGTAGTCGGCGACCTGGGCCACGATCATCGGCGCCAGCCCCTCGGTCGGCTCGTCGATCAGCACCAGGTCGGGGTCGCCCATCAGCGTGCGGCACAACGTCAGCATCTGCTGCTCGCCCCCTGACAGCACGCCGGCCGGCGTGTTCTCGCGCTCCTTCAGGCGCGGGAACAGCGCGAACATGTCGTCGGTGCTCCAGCGCGGCCGGGTCTGGCGCGGATTCGGCTTCTCGCCGAGCAGCATGTTCTGCCGCACCGTCAGCGTCGGGAAGATGTCGCGGTTTTCCGGCACATAGCCGACGCCCAGATGGGCGATCTCGAAGGTGCGCCGGCCGAGGATCTCGTCGCCGCGAAAGCGCACCGAGCCCTCGGCCTTGACCATGCCGAGGATGGCCTTCGCCATCGTCGATCGTCCCACCCCGTTGCGCCCCAGCAGCGCGACGATCTCGCCCTCGTCGATATGCAGATCGACGCCATGCAGGATATGGCTCTTGCCGTAGTAGGCGTGCAGCCCCTGCACTTCCAGCATGCGCTTGCCCATCAGTGCACTCCCTCGCCCTCGTCCAGCGTCGTGCCCAGATAGGCCTCCTTGACGCGGCGATCGTTGCGGATGGCCTCGGGCGTGCCGGTGGCGATCACCTCGCCGTAGACCAGCACCGAGATGCGGTCGGCCAGCCCGAATACCACGCTCATATCGTGCTCGACCATCACCAGCGTCTTGCCGACGGTGACCTTGCGAATCAGCTCGACCGCATGGTCCGACTCCGAGCGGCTCATGCCCGCGGTCGGCTCGTCGAGCAGGATCACGTCGGCGCCGCCGGCGATGGTGATGCCGATCTCCAGCGCGCGCTGCTCGGCGTAGGTCAGCAGGCCCGACTGCGTATGGCGCCGATGCTGCAGGCCGATCAGCTCCAGCACCTCCTCGGCCCGCTCGCGCGCATCGCGCAGCTCCGACAGCCGGTGCCAGAACGAGTACTTGTAGCCGAGCGACCACAGCACCGCGCAGCGCAGGTTCTCGAACACCGTCAGCCGATGAAAGATGTTGGTGATCTGGAAGCTGCGCGACAGCCCCTTGCGATTGATCACGAACGGCTGAAGGCCGCCGATGTTCTCACCATTGAGCCGCACCGAGCCTGAAGTCGGGGCGAAGCGGCCGGAGATCAGATTGAAGGTGGTCGACTTGCCCGCGCCATTGGGGCCGATCAGCGCATGGCGCTCGCCTCGCTCGATGTTCAGCGTCACGCCGCGGATGATCTCGGTCTGGCCGAAGCGCTTGCGCACATCGGTCAGCTCCAGCGCCGCCGTGGTATCCCGCCTCATGCCGCTCCTCCTGCGATTTCCGCCTGCACCTTGTCCCAACGCACGCGCGCCTGGCCCACCGTGAAGCGCCACGCGCCCAGCCCCACCAGCCACAGCGCGGCCGCCACGCCCCAAGGCGCCAGCGTGCCCGCATCGAAGGCGATGCCGAACAGCGTCATCGCGGTGCCGTTGGCGCTGTCGACCTGCACCTTGTAGACCAGCTCGACCGTCAGGATGATCGCCGCCAGCAGCACCACGCCGGCCAGCGCGCACAGGCCGTAGGACGGCAGCATCTGGCGCAGCTTGCCGCGCGCCACCAGCGGCAGCTGCATCATCAACAGGCTGGCCAGCCCGCCCGGCACGAACATCACCATCAGTACGAAGAACAGGCCCAGGTAGAGCAGCCACGCCTTGGTCAGATCCGACAGCGCGACCGCGAACAGCACGAACACCACCGCGCCGATCACTGGGCCGAAGAAGAAGCCGGCGCCGCCGATGAAGGCGGCCAGCAGTACGCCGCCGGATCTGACTGCGCTGACGTTCTCGGCCGACACGATCTCGAAGTTGATGGCCGCCAGCGCGCCCGAGATGCCGGCAAAGAACGCCGACAGGATCAGCACCAGATAGCGCACGCGCTGGGTGTTGTAGCCGATGAACTCGGCGCGCTCGGGGTTATCGCGCACCGCGTTGGCGATGCGGCCCAGCGGCGTCTGCGTCCACGCATACATCGCCGCCATCGATAGCAGGCACCAGATCGCGATCAGGTAGTAGACCTGCCGGCCCGGACCGTAGGTGATGCCCAGGAACGGCTCGCCCACCACGCGGTTGGTCGAGATGCCGCCCTCGCCGCCGAAGAACTCCGGGAACATCAGCGAGCTGGCGAACACCATCTCGCCGATGCCCAGCGTGATCATCGCGAAGGTGGTGCCGGACTTCTTGGTCGTCACGTAGCCGAAGATGACGCCGAAGAAGGCCCCAGCCAAGCCGCCGACCAGCGGCAGCAGCGACACCGGCAGCCACACCGTGCCGGCGCCGACCATGTTGAGCACATGCACCGCGATAAAGGCGCCCAGGCCCGAGTAGACCGCGTGGCCGAACGACAGCATGCCGGTCTGTCCGAGCAGCATGTTGTACGACAGCGCGAACACGATCATGATGCCCATCTGCGACATCAGCGTGATGGCAAACCCGCCGGTGAAGATCAGCGGCAGCACCAGCATCAGCAGCGCCGTGGCGCCCCACAGCAGCCAGCGGCCCAGGTTCAACGGCCGGTAGCGCATCGTGCGCCCGTTCATCGCCGTGTCTTGCGTGCGTTGCATCGTCGATTCCATCGCCTCAGCTCTCCCGGGTTCCCATCAGGCCGCGCGGGCGGAAGATCAGCATCACGACCAGCAGCAGATACGGCAGCACCGGCGCGACCTGCGCCACCGTCAGCCGCCACAGCGAATAGAACGGCGTTTCGCTGGTCACGTTCAGCCCCAGCGCATTGAACATGCCGGCGAGCGACGCGTCGATGGTCACCGCAAAGGTCTGCAGCAGCCCGATCAGGACCGACGCGATGAACGCCCCGACCAGCGAGCCCATGCCGCCCACCACCGCCACCACGAACACGATCGAGCCGACCGCGGCCGCCATCGACGGCTCGGTGACGAAGGCATTGCCGCCGATCACCCCGGCCAGGCCCGCCAGCGCAGCGCCGCCGCCGAACACCATCATGAAGACGCGCGGCACGTTGTGGCCCAGTGCCTCGACCATCTCGGGATGCGTCAGCGCGGCCTGGATCACCAGTCCGATGCGCGTGCGCGTCAGCACCAGGTAGATCGCCACCAGCATCGCCAGCGACACCAGCATCATGAAGGCGCGGTACTTGGGGAAGGCCGAGGTGAACACGGTAAACAGCGGCCCGTCGAGCTCGGCCGGGATCCGGTACGGCACCGCCGCCAAACCCCACACCAGCTTGACGCCCTCCTCGATCAGATACGCCAACCCGAAGGTGAACAGCAGCTCGGCGACGTGGCCGTACTTGTGCACCGCGCGCAGGCCGAAGCGCTCGACCACCGCGCCGGCCACCGCGACCAATAGCGGCGCGAAGATCAGCGCCGGCCAGAAGCCGATCTTGGTCGAGATCGAGTAGGCGAAATAGGCGCCGAGCATGTAGAAGCTCGCATGCGCGAAGTTCAGCACGCCCATCATGCTGAAGATCAGCGTCAGGCCCGACGACAGCATGAACAGCAGCAGCCCGTAGCTCAGGCCGTTCAACAGCGAGATGATGAAGAATTCCACAGCCAGTCCTTCCATCTGGCGCCGGGCCGGCGGCATGTGCCGCCGGCCGCCGAAGGCGAAGCGAGGGCGGGCGCGGCGGCCGGATCTGTGCCCCCAGGGGCCGGCAGCATACCACCGGCACCGGCGGCACTGACGGCTCTGACGACACTGCCGGGCACAAGCGCGCCGCGCGTGGCGCGTCCGGAATCAGCCCGGACGCTTCATCTGGCAGGAGGTGGGCTGGGCGGCGACATGCGCGTCCAGCACCGCGTTGGTTTTCCAGCCGTAGCCGGTGTTTTCCTGGTCGTACTTGACTTCCTTGCCGTCGACCTTGGTCCAGGTGGCCACGGTCAGCGGCTGCTGGGCCTGGTGGTCGGTCGCGCGCATCTCGACGGTGCCGTTCATGCTCTCGACCTTCATGCCCTCGAGCGCCTTGGCCACCTTGACCGGGTCGGTCGAATTGGTGTCCTTGAACGCCTTGCTGAGCATCGCGATGCCGGTGTACGAGGCCATCACGTAGAAGTCGTCGTTGTACTTCTTCTCGTAGCCTTCGATCACCTCCGAGCCGCGGAAGCCCTTGTTGTTCGGGTTGTAGTACCCGACATAGCGCACACGCTCGGCACCGGCGGCACCCATCGCGGTCGGCACCCCGGTGGTGGCCGCGTAGTAGGTATAGAAGTTGGCGTTCAGCCCGGCGTCCTTGGCGGCCTTGATCAGCAGCGCCAGGTCGCTGCCCCAGTTGCCGGTGATCACCGTATCGGCGCCGGCGGCCTTGATCTTGGCGATATAGGGCGAGAAGTCCTTGACCTGCGCCAGCGGGTGCAGGTCCTCGCCGACCACCTGGATGTCGGGCCGCTTGCGCTTCAGGTACTCCTTGGCGGCGCGCGCGACCTGGTGGCCGAACGAGTAGTTCTGGTTGATCAGGTAGACCTTCTTGACGTTCTGGTCCTGCGCCAGATAGGTCGTCAGCGCCTCCATCTTCATGTCGGAGTTGGCGTCCAGACGGAAATGCCAGTAGTTGCATTTCGAGTTGGTCATGTCCGGATCGACCGCGGCGTAGTTCAGATAGATGATCTCCTTGCCGGGGTTGCGCTCGTTATGCTTGGCCACCGCGTCCTGCAGCGCCAGGCCGACCGACGAGCCGTTGCCCTGCACCACGTAGCGGATGCCCTGGTCGACGGCCTGCTTCAGGATCGTCAGGCTCTCCTGCGGCGAGAGCTTGTTGTCGAACCCCACGACCTCGAACTTGTGCGCGCCGGCCCAGTTCTTCTGATTGGCCAGCTCGGCGACGTACTGCCAGCTCTTGAGCTGGTTCTGGCCGACCGGCGCCATCAGCCCCGACAGCGGATCGATGAACGCGATTTTCACCGTATCCGCCGCGGCGGCCCCCGGGCCCAGCGCAGCGAGCAATGCCACGCCGGCGACGAGCGGACGCAATCTGATCATGGTTTGTCTCCTTCTCTCTTTCTCTCGTTGGCTATCGTGATGAGCGGGTGACCGGGGCTGCCGCTTTTATGCTGTCTTGCGCGGCTTGCCCGATGGCCCGTTTGCTTCCACGGCGGCCCCATCGATGGCGCCGCCATTGCTGCACGTGCTCCGCGACGGCCCTGCTCAGGCCGTCGGCAGCCGATAGTCCTTGAACTGCTCGCGCAGCTTCAGCTTCTGCATCTTGCCGGTGGCCGTCAGCGGGATCTCCTCGACGAAGGCGACATCGTCGGGAATCCACCATTTGGCGACCTTGCCCTCGAAGAAGGCCAGCAGCTCCTCGCGCGTGAGCTCCGTGCCGGGCTTCCTCATCACCACCAGCAGCGGCCGCTCGTCCCACTTGGGATGGTGGACCGAGATGCAGGCGGCCATATGCACCGCCGGATGCGCCGCGGCGACGTTCTCCACGTCGATCGACGAAATCCATTCGCCGCCGGACTTGATCACGTCCTTGCTGCGATCGGTGATCTGCATATAGCCGTCGGCATCGATGGTGGCCACGTCACCGGTCGGGAACCAGCCGTCGACCAGCGGCGAGCTGTCGCTGCGGTAATAGCGGTCGATGATCCAGGGGCCGCGCACCATCAGGTCGCCGAAGGCCTTGCCGTCCCACGGCAGCTCGCGGCCCTCGCCGTCGACGATCTTCATGTCGACGCCGTAGATGACCCGGCCCTGCTTCTCCAGGATGGCCTGCTGCTGCTCGGGCGGCAGCGTCAGATGCTTGTTCAGCAGCTTGCAGGTGGTGCCCAGCGGCGACATCTCGGTCATGCCCCAGGCATGGATCACCTCGACGTCGAGCGCGTTCAGCGCCTTGATCATCGCAGGCGGCGCGGCCGAGCCGCCGATCACCGTGCGCTTGAAGCTGGAGAAATGCAGCTTGTTGGCCTGCACATGCTGCAGCAGACCGAGCCACACCGTCGGCACGCCGGCCGAGAAGGTGACCTGCTCCTGCTCGAACAGTTCGTACAGCGAGGCGCCGTCGAGCTTGGCCCCGGGGAACACCAGCTTGGCGCCGACCAGCGGCACCGAGTACGGCAGGCCCCAGGCGTTGACGTGGAACATCGGCACGACCGGCAGGATCACGTCCTTGGCTGAGCAGCCGAGCGCATCGGGCAAGGCCGACGCATACGAATGCAGCACCGTGGAGCGATGCGAATAGAGCGCGCCCTTCGGATTGCCGGTGGTGCCCGAGGTGTAGCACAGGCTCGACGCGGTGTTCTCGTCGAAGCTCGGCCAGCTGTAGTGGCCGTCCTGCGTCTCGAGCAGATCCTCGTAGCACAGCAGCGGCAGCTTCGAGTCGGCCGGCAGATGCGCGCGGTCGCTCATCAGCACCCAGCCCTTGACCTGCGGGCAATGCGGCGCGAGGCCCTCGACCAGCGGCAGGAAGGTCAGGTCGAAGAAGACATAGCGGTCTTCGGCGTGATTGACGATATAGGCCAGCTGCTCGGGGAACAGCCGCGGGTTGATGGTGTGGCAGACCGAACCCATCCCCGACACCGCGTAATAGATCTCCAGGTGGCGGTAGCCGTTCCACGCCAGCGTGCCGACCCGCTCGCCGGGCTGCACGCCCAGCTTGATCAGCGCCTGTGCCAGCTTGCGGGCGCGCAGCTCGCAATCGCGATAGGTATAGCGGTGGAGATCCCCTTCGGTGCGCCGCGAGACGATTTCGGTGCTGCCGTAATGGCGGGCGGCGTGGGTGATGATGGAGGAAATGAGCAACGGTGCGCCCATCATTTGTCCCATCAGTGCCATGGGAATGGTCTCCTGTATCGGTTGCGACGTCCGCCCGGCGAGGCCGAGAAGCGAACAATCGTTCTTTTTTTAGGCCGACAAAAACCTTCCAGCGGAAGGCGTCGGCAAACACGCTCGCACTGCCCGTCGATGCACTACCCCGGTGCACTGCGGGCGTGCAAGCGGGCGACATGACGAGAAGACTGCCGGTCAGGACCGCGCCGCGACGGAACCAGGCGGCAACAGCGGGAACACCGGCGGCGGCGCCGCGGTCAGACCAGGGAAAATGCGGCGTGCAAGTACAATACTGCCAGCCATGTTGCACCTCAACATGTCGTTTTCCCTAGCCTGCAAGCGCACTTCCAGGCAGGCCACCGATTGCAGGCTGTTGCACCGCGCCGGTCCCCAGCCCATCCCCGCTCGGCGCGTGATGCCAAGGCCCTGACCTCATGTCCTCTGATCCGACCTCAGCCGTACCGTCCGCACCGCAGCCGTCCTCGCCTGCTGCCGAGCAGCCGCCCTTCTCCGTGGCGCCCGGCTTTGCCGCGCTCGGCGAACGCTTCTTCACGCGCCTGCAGCCGACCCCGTTGCCCTCCCCGTACCTGGTCGCCGTGGCCCCGGCCGCGGCCGAACTGCTCGGCTGGCAGGCGGCTGATCCCGCGGATGCGGCTGTTCCGGCCAAGGCGCCGCCGCTGCGCGACTTCGCCGAGATCTTCATCGGCAACCGCGTGCCCGACTGGGCCGATCCGCTGGCCACCGTCTACTCGGGCCATCAGTTCGGCGTGTGGGCCGGCCAGCTCGGCGACGGGCGCGCGATCCGGCTGGCCGAGGCGCAAACCGCCAACGGCCCCTGGGAGATCCAGCTGAAGGGCTCGGGCAAGACGCCGTATTCGCGCATGGGCGATGGCCGCGCGGTGCTGCGCTCGTCGATCCGCGAATACCTGTGTTCGGAGGCCATGGCCGCGCTGGGCATTCCGACCACGCGCGCGCTGTGCATCGTCGGCTCCGACGCGCCGGTGCGCCGCGAGACCATCGAGACCGCCGCGGTGGTCACGCGCCTGGCACCGACCTTCATCCGCTTCGGCCATTTCGAGCATTTCGCCGCCCACGACGACGTGGCCGCGCTGCGCCAGCTGGCCGACTTCGTCATCGACCGCTTCATGCCGGAATGCCGCGACAGCGTCGGCGGCGACACCATCAGCCCTTACCAGGCGCTGCTGCGCGAGGTGTCGCTGCGCACCGCGGACCTGATGGCCCAGTGGCAGGCCGTGGGGTTCTGTCACGGCGTGATGAATACCGACAATATGTCGATCCTCGGGCTGACGATCGACTACGGCCCGTTCGGCTTTCTCGACGCCTTCGACGCCAACCATATCTGCAACCACTCGGACAACCAGGGCCGCTATGCCTACAGCCAGCAGCCGCAGGTGGGCTTCTGGAACCTGCATTGCCTGGCGCAGGCGCTGCTGCCGCTGTGGCTCGAGCGCGAGGATGGGCAGGCGCCGACCGAGGCGGCCAGGGAGGCCGCGATCGAGGCCGCGCATGCGGGGCTCGATCCCTTCCGCGACCGCTATGCGCAGCGCTTCTTCCAGCTCTATCGCGCCAAGCTGGGCCTTGCCAGCGCCGATATCGACGATAGCGCCGACGAGGCGCTGCTGACCGATCTGTTCCGCCTGTTGCATACGCAGCGGGTCGACTACACCTTGTTCTGGCGCAATCTCGCCCGCATCTCCTCGGCGGACGGCAGCCGCGATGCGCCGGTGCGCGACCTGTTCATGGACCGCGCCGGCTGGGACGCGTGGGCCGAGCGCTACCGCGCCCGCCTGCGGGCCGAGAATTCGGACGACGCGGCCCGCGCGGTGTCGATGCTGGCCGTCAATCCGAAGTACGTGCTGCGCAACCATCTGGCCGAGGTCGCGATCCAGCGCGCCAAGGAGAAGGACTTCAGCGAGGTGCAGCGGCTGCTTGCGATCCTGTCGCGGCCCTTCGACGAGCAGCCCGAGGCCGAGTCGTATGCCGCGCTGCCGCCCGACTGGGCGTCCGGTATCGAGGTAAGCTGTTCGTCCTGATTTCGACCTCATTTGACCTGCTTTGACCTGATCGATCGTCCCTGCAAGACGATCGCACCCGAGAGGATCCGCATCATGCCCGTCAACAAGACCGAAGCCGAATGGCGCGCGCAACTATCCGACATCGAATACCGGGTCACGCGCGAGGCCGGCACCGAACGCGCCTTCACCGGCCGCTACTGGGACCACTGGGAGCCCGGCATCTACCGCTGCGTGGGCTGCGGCACGCCGCTGTTCGAATCCACCACCAAGTTCGACGCCGGCTGCGGCTGGCCCAGCTATTTCCGGCCCATCAACGGTGAGGTGATCGACGAACAGGTCGACCGCAGCCACGGCATGGTCCGCATCGAGGTGCGCTGCAAGGAATGCGGCAGCCACCTTGGCCATGTCTTCGAGGATGGCCCCGCGCCGACCGGGCTGCGCTATTGCATCAACTCGGCTGCGCTAAAATTCGACGACCACGAGCCCGAGCCGGGCTCCGCCGACGACGCCGGCCAGTCCGGCACCCCCGGCTGACCGGCAGTGCCGACCTGCAGTGCTGACCGGAAGCGGCCAGACCCCACGATAACGATTCCGCGATGCCGCCCGCCGGCATCGCCTTCCCCCGACGGACCCGCATGAAATTTCTGTTCGACCTGTTCCCGGTCATCCTGTTTTTCGTCACCTTCAAGCTGGCAGGCATCTTCGCCGCCACGGCGGTCGCCATCGCGGCGACCATCGTGCAGATCGGCTGGGTGTGGCTGCGCCACCGCAAGGTCGAACCGATGCAGTGGATCAGCCTGCTGATCATCGTGGTGTTCGGCGGCGCCACGCTGCTGCTGCACAACGAGACCTTCATCAAGTGGAAGCCGACCGTGCTGTACTGGCTGTTCGCGGTCGCGCTGCTGGCCTCCGCCGCGATCTGGCGCAAGAACCTGATCCGCGCCATGATGGAAAAGTCCGTCAAGCTTCCGGACCCGATCTGGGGCCGCCTCAATACCGCCTGGGCCGGCTTCTTCGCCGTGATGGGCGTGCTGAACCTGTGGGTGGCCTACCAGTTCTCGACCGACATCTGGGTCAATTTCAAGCTGTTCGGCAGCATGGGACTGATGCTGGTCTTCATCGTCGCGCAAAGCCTCTGGCTGTCGCGGCATATGCACGAAACCGGGCCGGAAAAGGCCCAGGAACGCGCCCGCGATTGAACGGGAGCACCGCACCATGAACGACGTCTCTTCTTCGTTACCTCCCGAGAACTTCGAAGGCGCCGCCGGCGACACCGCCGCGCAGATCGATGCGCTGTTGCGCGCCGCACTCGCGCCCTCGCAACTGACGGTGCGCGACGACAGCGCGCTGCATGCGGGCCATCCCGGCGCCGCCTCGGGCGGCGGCCACTATCATGTCACTATCGTCAGCGAACGCTTCGCCGGCGCGAGCCGGGTTGCCCGACATCGCATGGTGTATGATGCGCTGCGCAGTCTCTTCCCCATGCGGATCCATGCCCTGGCAGTCTCCGCATTCACCGAGCAAGAGTATTCCGCGCAATGACCATCCTCATCCGCGCGGTGTCTGCACAAGCCTCTGCATAATCGTCCAGCCTTCCCCAGACTTCCCAACACTGATTCCATGAAGACCACTGTCCTCTCGTTCAGCCTGGCGGCTGTGCTTGCCGCTGGCAGCTTGCCCGCCTTCGCCCAGAATGCCGCCGTCGTCAATGGCAAGGGCATTCCGTCGGCCAAGCTCGACAAGCTGATCGCCGGCACCGGCCAGCCGGATTCCCCGGAGCTGCGGGATCGCGCGCGCAATATGCTGATCGACCGCGAACTGCTGGTGCAGGAAGCGACCAAGCGCGGCGTGACGCAGAATCCGGACGTGCAGGAACAGCTGGAACAGGCCCGCCTGAACGTGCTGGCCGGCGCGGTGTTCGAAGACTACGTGCGCACCCATGGCACCAGCGATGCCGAGCTGCGCAAGCAATACGACAAGATCAAGGCCCAGTTCGGCAACGGCAAGGAATACCGCGCCCGCCATATCCTGGTCGAGAAGGAATCGGAAGCGGTCGCGATCATCGCCAAGATCAAGGGCGGCGCCAAGTTCGCCGACGTGGCCAAGGCCTCGTCGAAGGACCCGGGCTCGGCGGCCAACGGCGGCGATCTGGACTGGGCCAGCAGCAACAGCTATGTGCCCGAGTTCTCGGCCGCGATGGCCGGCCTGAAGAAGGGCCAGATGACCGAGACTCCGGTCAAGACCCAGTTCGGCTGGCACGTGATCCTGCTCGAGGACGAGCGCGAGACCAAGATCCCGAGCTTCGAGGAAGCCAAGCCGCAGCTGCAGCAGATGCTGATGAGCGACCAGAACTGGCAGCGCGAGCAGTTCCAGTCGATGATGAAGTCGCTGCGGGACAAGGCGAAGATCCAGTAAGCCATGTCGTCATTCCCGCGCACGCGGGAATCCAGCGTCTTCGGCAAGCCACTGGGTCCCCCCCTGCGCGGGGACGACAAAGAAAAACCGGCGCTTCACGCGCCGGTTTTTCTTTGGGGCGGCGAGACCTTGGCCCGCCCTACTTCGTCTCGATCTTGACCGCGATCCCGTCCTCGGTCACGGTGATCGCCCCGGGCTCGACCTGCTTGCCGTTGACCTGCAGCTCCTCCGGCTTGAAGGTGTGCAGCGGATAGTCCTTCAGCAGTTCCTGCGCCACCAGATTGCCCACCGCATTGAGCTGCGCGCTGTATTGGCCCGGCACGCCATCGACCTGGACCTGCTCGACGGTCGGATTGTCGAGCAGCACCGCGCGTTTGACCGGGTCGTAGCGCAGGCCGCTGTTGAGCGCCAGCGTGCCGTTGACCGGCGGCGCCGGCAGCAGGCTGTTGGTCAGCTGCGCGTCGACCTGGGTGGTGATGCGGTTCCCCACCGCATCGAGCGTCAGGCGCGGCCGGGTCAGCCGGACGTCGAGCACCTGCGCATAGCGCAGCGTCGCGGGAAAGCGGCCTTCGACGGCGCGCTGCAGCTCCTGTTTGGTGAAGGTGTATTCGCCGGTCCAGATGTTGTAGCCGGCGATGGCAGCGCCGGAGAGCACGCCGAGGCCGGCACCGAGGCCAAGCGCCGCGGCGGTGGCCGTGGCCGCCAGGGGCCGCCGGATGCCCCGGCGGCGGCCATGCGAAGAGAGGGAAGACATGCGCGATGCTGGAGTGGTCACCTCGGTCTGACCCGGATGGTGTCCCGGCGTTCCACGATCGGCAAGCCAGGGCGCCGGCGCTCAGTACGCTCAGTACGCACAGTACGCTCAGTAATGCGGCGGTATCTCCTGCACCGATCCGTCGGCGCCGGAGCCGGTGGCCGCGGGCAACTGCTGATAGAGCGCCTGCATTTGCTCCTGCAGCAATTCGATCTGTCGCTGCTGCCTGGCAACGGTCAGGTTCAGCGTTTCCAGCAGATCTTCCTGGAAGGCCAGCTTGACCTCCAGCTCGGTGATTCGCGATTCCATGAGGTCCTCCAATGCCAGATGTCAGACATGCGGGCGAGGCATGCGCCCGCGGGGGCGCGCATTGTACCGGACCGGCGCGCCGGTCCGGGCGCAACCGCGGGCGGGGTTGTCAGCACATCATAGAGCGTGTACGCTTTGGCGAGTCGTGCTGCGGACGGTATTCGATTTGCTCGATGTTCGTCGATTCCACCCGCCGCCGGCGCACCGGCCGTTCCATGACGGTCGTGTGACGGTTTTCCACCCCCTTCGGTTCCACCTGGGTTCCATGACGCCTGTACGCTGCGCTTCCTCGATTGCCAATCCGGTCCTGCGGGCCGGCGGCACGCGCGCGTCGGCGCCTCCCCCCGTTTCTCCTGTCTGGTCGCCGCCGGCCGGCCTGGCTCACGTCGCTGACGTGGCCCCGCCGCGCGCTGTCGTGGCCGGTGTTGCTCCGCCTGACGCCTTCGTGGCCGTCGTGGCGGGCATCGCCCCGCCGCCCGCGGCCGTCCTCGGCCGCGTCTGCGGCTGACCCCAGCCGACCCCCAGTCTTCCGTCTGACCGTGCGCGCCCGGCGCGCGCGAACGCCATTGCTGCCTGCTCGCTGCCGCGCATCTCGCTGATGCCCGGCTCGCATTCGCCGCCGGCGTTCGCCCACGGTCAACCGAAGCCCGTCACACCCAATGACAGGTGAAACCGATGAACTTCCAAAGATTCGCGCATGCGGCGCGATCGACGTTGTCCTTGTTGTCGCTCTCGTCCCTCTCGTCCCGGCCGTTCCCGTCGCTGCCGGATGCCTGGGCCGCGCACGGCTCCACCGCGCTGTTCGTGCTGCTGTGGAGCAGCGGCGCGATCGTCGCCAAATGGGGCCTGGCCTATGCCTCGGCCTTTGCCTTCCTGACGCTGCGCTTCGTGCTGGCGTTCGGCGTGCTGCTGGCGATCGCCGCGTGGCGCCGCCGCTGGCTGCCCGAGCGCGGACAGCGCGCGCGGGTGGCGATGGTCGGGCTGCTGCTGACCGGCTGCTATTCGATCTGCTACCTGCTGGCGCTGGACCGCGGCGTCACGCCCGGCATGCTCGCCACGCTGCTCGGTGCCCAGCCCATCCTGACGCTGCTGCTGACCGAGCGCCGCTTCTCGGCACTGCGGCTGGTCGGGCTGGTGCTGGCGCTGGCGGGGCTGGTGATGGTGGTCTACCAGGGCATCGGCATCGCCGGCACCCCGGTGGCCGGCATGCTCTATGCGCTGACCGCGCTGGCCACGATGACGGCAGGCACCATCGTGCAGAAAGGCATCCGGCAGGCGCCGATCGACGTGATGCCGCTGCAATACGGCATCGCGCTGCTGATGTGCCTGGCGCTGCTGCCATTCGAGCCGATCCATGTCTCGGCCACTCCCGCGCTGCTGCTGCCGCTCGGCTGGATGGCGCTGGTGATCTCGATCGGCGCGACGCTGCTGCTGTACCGCATGATCCAGGGCGGGAATCTGGTCAATGTGACCAGCCTGTTCTACCTGGTGCCCGCCGGCACAGCGGTGCTCGACTTTCTGATCCTGGGCAACCGGCTGGCGCCGCTGGCGCTAGCCGGCATGGTCACGATCCTGCTCGGGCTCGCGCTGGTGTTTCGCAACAAGCCCGGGGCGTGATCGCCCGTGCGCCGGGCCGCGCCCCGTTTATGGCGGCGGCCGGCGCCGGCGCGCCAGCACGGCACCCAGCACAAGGCCGATGACCAAGGCGATCACGATCCAGAGCCAGGACGAAGCCATCGGCGGCGCCGTAGCCGGCGCCGATGGCGACCCTGGCGCGGCGGTCGGCGTCACGCCGGCCATCGTCGCGGTCAGCGCCTGCCAGTCGGCCTTGGTGATCTGCGTCATGCGGGCCGCATCGGGCAGCCCGAATACGCAGATCTCGCCGCCAGGCAGCTGGCAGAAGCGCTCGGCCGGACAGGTTTTCAGGATCTGTGGGGTCTCTCCGGTGCCGCAGCGCGCGCCGGCGCTTTTGAGCACCTGCAAGGTGACGTCGGGATGCTTGGTCAGTTGTTCCGGCATGGTGCCTCCCGCTGGCAAGGGCGAACACGTGACAGGGGCGAGGCACCCCGCCCCGCCTTACTTCCAGAAGCCAGTATGGGACCGCGCGGCTTCGTCTTCCAGCATCGGACCGTGCACCTCGATATGGCGCTGCCCGCGGACGAAGACCTCGCGGCATGGCAGCGAGAAAGTCGGATTCTCCGGATGGTCGCCGGTCAGACCCAGCAAGGTGTGCTCCGACAGCGCATAGACCACGCGGCCGATATTGCACCAGTAGATCGCCCCGGCGCACATGCAGCACGGCTCGGCGCTGGTGTACAGCGTGCAGCGGGCCAGCTGTTCGGGGCTCAGGCGTTTGGCCGCCAGTGCCGCCGCGGCCAGCTCCGCATGCTGGGTCGGATCGCCCTGCGGCGGCATCGAATTGTTGCCGGCCGAGGCGACGATATTGCCGTGCTCGTCCGCGACGATGGCGGCAAAGGGATGGCGGCCCTTCTGCTTCGATTCCTCGGCCAGTGCGATCGACTGGCGCAGCAGTTTCAGGTCGAGTTCGGACAGCGTCGAGGTGGTGGTAGGGGTCTGGGTGTCGATGGCTGGCATCGGACGATTCTCCTGGCAAAGATGCGCGCGATGGCGCGATTCGATCGCGGCCGGCATGGCCGCGTAGGGATCAAGGCTGGCTGGTGGCGACGGCGTCGGCATGCTCTCTGTCGAGCGCGGCGCCCTGCGATGGGCCGCGATTGAGCAGCAGGTTCAGCAGCACCGCCGTGATCGCCCCGAGGAAGATGCCGCTGTCGAGCACCAGCTTCAGCGGCCCTTCGACGCGCTCGAACAGCGCCGGCAGCGACATCGGCAACACGCCCACGCTGACCGACACCGCGACGATGATCGCGTTGCGCGTACCGTCGAACTTCACGCGCGACAGCTCCTGGATGCCGGCCACCGTGGTCATGCCGAACATCACGATCGCGCAGCCGCCCAGCACCGGCCGCGGCACCGAAGCAATCAGCGCGCCAAGCTTGGGGAACAGGCCCATCAGCACCATGATCGCGCCCGCCGATGCCACCACATAGCGGCTCTTGACGTTCGAGAGCGCGATCAGCCCGGTGTTCTGCGTGAAGGCGTTGTAGGGAAAGCTGTTGAAGACGCCGCCCAGCATGGTCGACAGCCCATCGGCGCGGAAGGCATCGCCCAGCGTGCGCTGCGTCGAGGGCCGGCCGACGATGGTGCCGATCGCCAGCACATTGCCGGTGGTCTCGGCCATGATCACCAGCATTGCCAACAGCATCACCAGGGTCGGCATCGGTGCGAACGATGGGGCGCCGAACGCGAACGGCGGGCTGATCTCGAACCAGGCGGCGCGCCCGACCGCATCGAAGCTCGTCATGCCGCACGCCATCGCGATCGCGGTGCCCGCCAGCAGGCCGATCAGCACCGACAGGTTGCCGATAAAGCCCGAGAAACGCGCATAGACGAACAGCGTGATGGCGATCGTCGCCAGGCCCAGCAGCAGGTTCGGCGTCGCGCCGAAATCCGGCGCGGCGGGATTGCCGCCGCCCAGCCAGATCGCCGCCGCGGGCATCAGCGTGACGCCGATGATCACGATCAGACTGCCGATCACCACCGGCGGAAACCAGCGCAACAGCCGGCTGAACAGCGGCGCGATCGCGATGGTCAGCGCGCCGGCGGCGATCACCGCGCCGAAGACATGGCTGAGCCCGTATTGCTGGCCGATCAGGATCATCGGCGCGATCGCGATGAACGAGCACCCCTGGATCAGCGGCAGGCGCGCACCGAAGCGCCAGAAGCCGAGCGTCTGGATCAGCGTCGCAATGCCCGAGGTCAGCAGATTGGCGTTGATCAGCGTGACCATCTGCTGCTGGGTCAGGCCCAGCGCGCTGCCGAGGATCAGCGGCACCGCGACGGCGCCGGCATACATCACCAGCACGTGCTGCAGGCCGAAGCTGGCCAGCTGCCGCAACGGCAATCGTTGATCGACCGGGTGGACGGCCGGTTCCTGCTGCATCGGTTCTGCGCGCGCCTGCTGCTGCGAATTCATCGTGGTCTCCTCCGTCTGGTCTGTGGTCCCGCGCTTTTGCGCCGGCCGGATCGGTGCGCCATAATCCGGCGGGTTTGCGCGGCAGGCCAAATCGGCAGCCATCGATTTTTTTGATAGGCAGTTTTCGACGGGCAGGAGTCAGGCGGCGATGCGCTATTCGCTCGATCAGCTGGAAATGTTCACCCTGGTGGCCAGCACCGGCTCGTTCTCGGCCGCGGCCCGACAGCTGCGCAAGACGCAGTCCGCGGTCAGCACCGCCATCGCCAACCTCGAGGCCGATCTCGGCCTGGTGCTGTTCGAACGGGGCGGCAAGGCGTCGACGCTGACGCCGGCCGGAGAAAAGCTGCGCAACGAAGCCGAGCTGGTGCTGGAGCGCTGCTTGCAGCTGGAGGCGCACGCCAACGAGCTCGGCGAGCGCGTCGAGCCGGCGCTGACGCTGGCGATCGAGGTTCCCTACTCCACCTTGATGCCGCCGCTACGCGACTTCGCCGAACGCTTTCCGCATGTCGACCTGCAAATCCGGCATCCGCTGCACGGCGATGTCGCCGAACTGCTCGCGCGCGGCGAAGCGGATCTGGGCATCGCGTTCTCGCAGCCGGCCTACCCGCGCGATCTCGGCTTTGCCCAGATGGGCAAGCTGATCCTGTCGCATGTCGCCCACCGCGACCATCCGCTGTCGACGCTGAAGCGCGTCGATTTCGCCGACCTGCGCGCGCATCGGCGGCTGGTGTTCAGCGGTCACAACCACAAGCTCCCCAGCAGCGAATACCTCGATGCGACGCGCTGCTGGCAGGCGGAAAGCTACGCGGCTCTGCTCGAGCTGGCACGCACGGGCCTCGGCTGGACTACGCTGCCACGGCAACTGATCCTCTCGGAGCTGGCTTCAGGTGAGTTGGTGGAATTGCCGCTGACCGCTTATCCGTACACCGACTGGCTGGTCGGTGTGGATTTGATCTGGGCGAAGGCGCATGTGCTCGGCAAGGCCGGGTTGTGGTTGAAGCGCCGGCTCGGCGAGCACAAGGTGTATGAGGTGGATCGGGAGGGGAAGAGGACGACGTTGTAGGTCGGCGCCCTCGCTGGCGGCCGTACCTCCGGCCCTTACCCTCCTGCCTGTACGATAAACGATTGCGTCGTCGTGAACGGCACAAGCGCACCGCTACCGCGCACCGAACAACGCATCGCGCTCATCGCCCTGCGCGCCGCGTTGTCGACCGGCTGGAAGCCGGACGGCTTTTCCAGCGCGGTGCGGGCCACCGAACCATCCTCACCAATCCACACGCGCACCGTCACCGACACCGGCTTGTCGGGCAGCTCGCTGACCAGGCTCAGGCGCGGCTGCGAGCAACCGACATTGGGCGGCAGCCCTTCCCGATAGTTGACCGGCGCAGATGCGGCCGGCCGCGGTGAAGTTTCCTCGTTGCGGCAGATCGCCTGCTGTTCCTCGAACACCTTGCGCATCGCGTGCACCGTCCGCGGCTGCATGGCCGCGCCGGCCGACCACTTTGCCGCCAGCGGCGCCGGCAGGGCCTTGCCGACGACTGCAGCTTCCTCGGGGGTCAGCCGGAAAACGAGATTGCCCGACGCCAGCCGCTCGGCTCGCGCCTGCTGGATGCGCTGGCCTTCCGTGGTATCGAGAAAACGCATCTGCGCGAGGAATTCCTCCCGGGAGAAATCCTCGGCCAGCGGATAGCCGATCCGATTGGCGACGGTGCGCGGCTCCATGGCCAAGAGGCAAGCGGCGCGCTGAGGCGCGACCTTGTCGCCTTGCTGCATCAGCGTGCCTTTCGCGGCGGCGATGACTTCGCCGGTGGCGACGGCTTCGGAGACGCGCTTGGTGGCCAGTTCCAGCGCAGCCGTTGAAGTCTCGCCGCCATGCGCAATGCGTACACTCAACGCACCGAAGAGGAGCGCCATTGCGACGGTGACATATGCCACACGGTC
>JAPSLC010000004.1 GCA_031181345.1 Cupriavidus sp.
TGCAGCAGGTTGAAACCGATGCCGGACTTGCTTTCGGTCGCGGAAAAGACCCGGACCGGGATGGAAACCAAGCCGAAGCTCAGCGAGAGGGAGGCAATGGAGCGTGCGGCCATGTCGTCACCTTTCGGGTTGGCGTATTGCTAAAGAATAGTCGACGCTTCAACTGCACGCCTGCCTCAGCCTTTCGTATAATGGCGGGTTTGTCGCCATCTCACCGCGCCAAAGCGGGATTCGGACGGCTTCCGGGCACCGCCCGCTCATTGTCTTGCTCCGATCTCGCGCTCTGCGCCTCTCCCCGCCATGAAAACACTGAAAGCCCTCCTGATCGTCTCCGCCGTGGCCCTGTTCGCCGCCTGCGGCAAGTCCGAACAAGCTCCTGCCGCCGGTGCGCCGGCCGCTGCCGCCAAGACCGTCGTGGTCGGCCTGGACGACAACTTCCCGCCGATGGGCTTTCGCGATGCCAACAATGAAATCGTCGGCTTCGATATCGACATGGCCAAGGAAGCCGCGCGCCGGCTGGGCATGGCGGTCGAGTTCAAGCCGATCGACTGGAGCGCCAAGGAGGCCGAACTGAACGGCAAGCGCGTCGACGTGCTGTGGAACGGCCTGACCATCACCGAAGAGCGCAAGAAGAACATCAGCTTCACCGCGCCCTATATGAGCAACCACCAGATCATCGTCGTGGGCAGCGCCTCGCCGATCAAGGCCAAGGCCGATCTGGCCGGCCGTATCGTCGGTGCGCAGGACGGCAGCAGCGCGGTCGACGCGATCCGCAGGGAAGCGCAGGTCGCCGCCAGCATCAAGGAACTGAAGACCTTCGGCGACAACGTGACCGCGCTGATGGATCTGTCGGCAGGACGCCTGGATGCCATCGTGGTCGATGAGGTGGTGGGCCGCTACCTGGTCGGCAAGCGCGCCGGCGAGTACCGCGTGCTCGACGAGAACTTCGGCACCGAGGACTACGGCGTCGGCCTGCGCAAGGACGACACCGAACTGCTGGCGCAGCTGGACAAGACGCTGGCCGAGATGAAGCAGGACGGCACGGCCGAGCGCATCGCGCAGCAGTGGTTCGGCACGAATCTGATCAAGTAAGCAAGCAAGACCGCCGCGCCCCTTCACGGGGCGCCGCTTTTTTCTGGATCCCGCGCGCCGGGTTTCGATCCATGGACTACGTTCTCTCCCTGCTGGGACCGATGGCGCAGGGCGCGCGGATCACGCTCTCGCTGTTTTTCATCACGCTGGCGCTGTCGGTGCCGCTGGGCCTGGCGCTCGCGCTGGCGCGGCTGTCGGCATGGCGGCCGCTGAGCGTGGCCGTCAACGGCTATATCTGGCTGATGCGCGGCACGCCGCTGATGCTGCAGCTGCTGTTCGTCTATTTCGCGCTGCCGTTGCTGCCGGTGGTCGGCGTGCGCCTGCCGGACTTCCCGGCGGCGGTGGTGGCCTTCGCGCTGAACTACGCCGCGTATTTCGCCGAGATCTTCCGCGCCGGCATCCAGTCGGTCGACCGCGGCCAGTACGAAGCCAGCAAGGCGCTCGGCATGACGTACCTGCAGACGATGCGCCGCGTGGTGCTGCCGCAGATGGTGCGGCGCGTGCTGCCGCCGGTCAGCAACGAGACCATCACGCTGGTCAAGGACACCTCGCTGATCTACGTGCTGGCGCTGAACGATATCCTGCGCACCGCGCGCGGCATCGTGCAGCGCGACTTCACCACCACGCCTTTCCTGGTCGCCGCGGCCTTCTATCTGCTGATGACGCTGCTGCTGACCTGGATGTTCCAAAGCCTGGAAAAACGCTATGCCGCACACGATCAATGAGCCGCTGACGAACGGCGGCGAGGGGCAGCAGCGCCCGGTGATGATCCGCGCCACCGATATCGTCAAGTCGTTCGGTGCCAATCGCGTGCTGCACGGCGTCTCGCTGACGCTGCGCAAGGGCGAGGTGGTCGCGGTGATCGGACCGTCCGGCTCGGGCAAAAGCACGCTGCTGCGCTGCCTGAACCATCTGGAGACGATCGACGGCGGCAGCATCGAGATCGAAGGCGAGACGCTGGCCGAGCCCGGCGCGGACCAGCGCAGCCGCTATGTGCCCGACGCCGAGGTGCGCCGCATCTGCCGCAAGATGGGCATGGTGTTCCAGTCGTTCAATCTGTTCCCGCACATGACGGTGCTGCAGAACATCATCGAGGCGCCGATGACGGTCAAGGGCATCGCGCGCGAGGCCATCGTGCCGACGGCCGATGCGCTGCTGCGCAAGGTCGGCCTGCTGGAGAAGCGCGACAACTACCCGTCGCGCCTGTCGGGCGGGCAGAAGCAGCGTGTCGCGATCGCGCGTGCGCTGGCGATGGAGCCCGACATCATGCTGTTCGACGAACCGACCTCGGCGCTCGACCCCGAGCTAACCGGCGAGGTGCTGCGCACCATGCGGCAGCTGGCGGACGACCACATGACCATGCTGGTCGTCACGCACGAAATGGGCTTCGCGCGCGAAGTCGCGCACCGGGTCGTCTTCATGGATCAGGGCCGCATCGTCGAGAGCGCGCCTTCCGACGAGTTCTTCCGCGCGCCGCAACACCCGCGCACGCGGCAGTTTCTGGCCCATATGCTGTAAGCCGCCGGCGCGCCGGGCCCCGGCCCGCTAGGTCGCCGGATGCAGGCCCTGCACC
Organism: Cupriavidus sp.; assembly: GCA_031181345.1. Classification (GTDB taxonomy): domain Bacteria; phylum Pseudomonadota; class Gammaproteobacteria; order Burkholderiales; family Burkholderiaceae; genus Cupriavidus. Next base: position 2,666 of record JAPSLC010000004.1, read on the forward strand.
AGCGCTCGCTTGTTGTCCCGGCTGCGGCGCGCGTGCTCGCGCATCAGCGCTTCGGCCCGTGCCCCTTCGTGCGCGACGATGGCCCGCACCACATCCTCGTGATCGAATTGCGCGCGCTGCACGAAGGCCAGTTCCAGCGACGGCTGCACCCCCGCCGCGCCCAGCGCGCCGGGACCTGCCATCGGCGTCTTGGCGATATGGTCGAGCGCCGAAGCCAGCGCGGGGTTGGCCGCGCCTTCCACCAATGCGCGATGAAAGCGCGCGTTCATCGCCGCCCAGCGTGCGGTATCGACCGGCGCATCCTGGCCGAGCAGGGCCTGCTCGACCAGTAGCCGTCCCTCGTCGACGCAGCCCTGCAGCACCTCCAATACCTCTCTGGTAACGCCTTGCTCGGCCAGAAGCCGTGCCGCCATGCCCTCGAGCGTGCCGCGCACGTCGATCGCCATCGCGACTTCATCGAGCGTGACCTGGCGCACGCGGAACCCGCGCGTCGGCAGCCGCTCCAGCAACCCTTCCTTTTCCAACTCCCCCAGCGCCAGCCGCAGCGGGGTTCGGGACACGCCCAGCTCTCCGGAGAACTGCACCTCGCGGATGCGTTCCCCGGCCTGCAGCTCGCCGGCCAGGATGCGGCGCCGCAATTCCATCGTCACGCGTTCGATCTGGGAGGCCATCGGTCAAAAAAGTGAATTAGGGCAGACATGCCGGGCTTCATTATGACATGGCGACAGCTTGACGGAGCCGGCTGCATCGCCAATACTGCATGCAAAAATAAGCGTACGACGAAGATACAAGGCATTGAAGAGCATGTTTGCATGCAAACATCGGAAAAATGCCGAACAGGAGACAGCACCGTGCCATCCCGATTCCCAGGGCGTCGGCAAGCCCCGCGCTCGTCCGCCGTTTCCCTGCGCCGCCGTGCGACGGCCTTCGCCATCGCGGCCGGGCTGCTGGCCGGCGCCGCGCCCGCGCTCGCCGCGTCCGAGCCATATCCGTCCAAGGCGATCCGGCTGATCGTGCCGTTCCCTGCCGGCGGCGGGGGCGACACGCTGGCCCGCCTGGTGATGACCCGCGTGGGCAAGGAGCTGGGCCAGACGGTGGTGATCGAGAACGTCGCCGGCGCCGGCGGCAATATCGGCTCCCAGGCCGCGGCAAAGGCGGCCGCCGACGGCTACACGCTGCTCTACGGCACCAACGGCACCTTCGCCATCAATCACGCGCTGTACAAGCGCACCGGCTTCGATGCGATGCAGGACTTCGTGCCCGTTGCGCAATTGACGCGCATCGCCACGATGGTGGTCACGCGTCCCGGCTTTCCGGCGAAGACCTTCCCCGAACTGCTGCAGGTGCTCAAGGCCAACCCCGGCAAATACACCGTCGCGTCCGCCGGCAATGGCACCACCTCGCATCTGGCCTCCGAACTGCTGAAGGCGTCGACCGGCGTCTCGATGGTGCATGTGCCGTATCGCGGCGGCGCGCTCGCGCTGACCGACCTGATGGGCGGCCAGGTCGACCTGATGATCGAGGTGATGCCGAACGTCATGCCGGCGGTGCGCGGAGGCAAGCTGCAGGGCCTTGCCGTGACGACCGCGCAGCGCGTGGCGAGCTTCCCCAATGTGCCTACCGTGGCGGAGCAGGGCGTGGCCGGCTTCGAGGTCAGCGCGTGGGACGGCATCTTCGTGCCGAAGGGCACGCCGCCCGATGTCATCGCCAAGGTCCACGCCGCAATCCAGAAGGCGCTGGCCGACCCCGCGCTGCGTCAGCAATTGCTCGACCGCGGCGCCGAGCCGGTACCGCAACCGAGCGCCGCCTTCGCGCAATTCGTTCGTGCCGAATACGACCGCTGGGGGACGCTGGTCAAGCGCTCCGGCGCCAGCGTCGATTGATCGCCGTATGCCTGTCGCAAGAACCGAGACACACATGAACGCCAACACCGACCGTAATCCCGATACCAGCGCCAACTCCCGCTCGCCTGCCGCCGACGATCGCAGCGGCCTTCCGCATTACGACCGTCCGCCGCTGAAGGACAGCCGCCGGCCGCGCTGCCCGCCGTTCGTGGAAATCACCGATGCCGACCAGCTGCTGCCGTATCTCGAGCATGTCGCGCGGCGTCCGTACAACCATGGGCTCAACGCCTGCTGGGACCTGAAGGAGGGCGAGCGCGTGCTGCTGCGCGTCGACAACTGGCACAGCGAACTGACCATCCAGGCATGCCAGCGCATACTGGAGAAGTACAAGGTCAAGTACGAGATCCAGAAGGTCGATCGCGGTCCGATTCCGACCTGGGTCGGCGCCGACGAGGTCGACTACTACCTGTTCCGCACGCGCGAGCTGGCCCAGTGGATGGACATGTGGGAGGAGGAAGAAAAGAAGCAGCAGTACGACAAGATCCTGATGGGCTATGGCGGCCCGGTGCTGGCTGAGCGCTTCATCAAGATCCAGCGCATGCCGTTCATCACGCCGGAGATCCTGGCCTCGCCGGCGCATGCGATGCCGATCGAGGTGATCAACGCGATCGACCGCTGGACCTGGGATCGGATCCGTACCGCGCGGCGCGCGCGCATTACGGACCCCGAAGGCACCGACATCAGCTTTACCAATCACGACGACTACTGGGACGCGCGGCGCGAGTTCTATCACCCCGACCTGACCGCGGCGACCTGGCGCGGCAACGAGCATTTCGGCAAGACCTATCTACCCGGGCATATCACCGGGCGCCCGTGGATGTTCCATCCGTTCAAGGAGGACGGCTGCGGCGTGATCGCCGGCACCACCAACCATATCGCGCCGTGCGACTGGACCCAGCTCGTCGTCGAGAACTCGAAGATCACGCGCATCAACGCCGGCGGCGACTTCGGCGACAAGCTGCGCAACGTGATGGAGCAGACGAAGGACATCCAGTATCCGACCTTCCCGGGCAAGGGCCTGATGTACTGGTGGGAAGCATCGATCGGCACCAATCCCCATATCCATCGGCCGCGCAAGGACTTCCCGTCGGGCTTCGTCAATTGCCTGTACGAACGGGTGCGCTCGGGCGTCATCCACATGGGCTTCGGCACCATCATCTCGTCGATGGCCGAGCGCGAGGCCGCCAGGATGGGCCATCTGGTGGGCCATTGGCACTTGCACCTCTACTTCCCCACGTACACGACCGAGCGTTCCGGCGACAACGAGAACATCATCGAGAACGGCCGCCTGCTGGCGCTCGACGATCCCGCGATCCGCAAGCTGTGCGCGAAGTACGGCGACCCCGACCTGTGGCTCGACGAGAGCTGGAACCCGGCCGTGCCGGGCATCAATATGCAGGGCGACTACTGGTCGCACTATGCCCGCGATCCGCTGCACTGGGTCAAGACCGAACTGGAGGTCTGCCGCAACTACCACCCGATGTTCATGCGGATGGTCGATGCCGATTCGAAGTACTGCGAAGGCGAGGGCGCGCGCTGGTGGAAGGGCGGCTGCTGCAACCACAGCGGCGTGCAGGCGCCGGTGCTGCCGGGCAACTGCTGCGGCACGGAGGCAGCTCCGGCGCAGCCGAGCCATTGCTGCCACGGCGGGACAGCCTCGGATTGAGGGCCACGTTGCCCCTTGGCGCGGGCATCGCCATCGCTGCCGGTGCGATGGCCGCCGATCTCGCGCTCGATGGCCTCTGGCATGGCGCCACCCTCTATCTGGAGCGCTGCGTCACCTCGGGCCCGTGGATCGACCCAGCCGTCTTCGGGCAATGGGCGGTCGACCATGTGCGCGCCTTCCCGGTCAGCAGCGCCGCGATGATGATCGGTTGCGGGATGCCGCCTGCGTTGGCACGAAACGGGACGATCGGCAGGGCACGACGGATCGCCGCGATGGTCGTGGCGATGCCGGTGCTGTGCGGGATGGGGTTGCAGGCCGCCGCGGCGATGCCGCCGAATTGGCAGGTAGCGGCCTATCTGGCGACGATGTGGCTGCCGATGTTGGCCATGGACGGCGGCCTGCCCGCTGTACGCGAAGGACGAGGGCTTACTTGTCGTTACCGACCTTCTTGTTCAGCTCGCGCGCCATCTGCAGATGCTGCTCCAGATCGGGCACGTGCTTGGCGGCAAAGGCCTTGATATCGGGGTCCTTCGCATTCTTCGCCGCTTCCTGGAACAGCTTGACCGTCTTCTCATGCGCGGCGACGCCGATCCGGCTGGCGTACATCTTGTCGAAGCGCTCGCCGTCCAGCGCGCTGAGCGCCTTCAGTTCGGTGCGCTGCACGACCGAGGGCTCCTTGGGCGGTGTATAGCCCTTGCTCGAGGCCAGCTTGGTCAACTCCTCGTTGACCATGGTGTGGTCCTTGATCATGCGCGCGGCGAACGATTTGACGTCGGCGCTGGAGGCCTTCTGTTCGGCCAGCTTGCTGCCCTCGACCTCGGCAAGGCCGCCCTGCGCGGCGTTCTCGAGGAAGCCGCGGTCGGCGCGCACCAGCTTGCTGGTGTCGCCCGCGGTGTCCCGCGCGGTGTCGCGCGTGTCCCGCGATTCGGTGGTGGCCGGCATATTGCCCGGGGCCGTGTTCTTCGGCGCGGTGCCGGTGGTTTGCGCCATCACTGCGGAGGACAGCAGCAGCGAGCAGGCGGCGGTACTGAGGACACTGAGTGCTGCGGTACGAATCGGCATGGCATCTTCTCCCTTGAACGTGGATGGGTAGGTGTCCTTCTGCAATATCCACGCCCAACGCCGGCGCTCGGCCGCGGCGGGGGCGCAATACGGCCTGTGAAGGGACGCCGTCCACCGCCTGCGGCGATCGCGCAGCGCACCGGCCGACGAAAAAATTGCATGCCACGGTAAAAACGCCGGCGCGGCAGCGCATTCGGCCGGCAGGCGAGGGCTTTGTACTCGCTCTGTACACATAACGGGGCGCACTGCATGCAAAAAAGGCCTTTTTGAGGGGCGCCGTAGTAGAATTGGCCCCACTCAAAACCGATGTCCCTGCCGCATGCCCGAAGAGCGAACGAGTCTGGCGGAAACGATCCGCGCCACCATCGAACAGGAGATTCTCTCGGGCAAGCTGGCCAGCGGCGCCCAACTCGACGAGCAGCAATTGCTGTCCCGTTTCTCGGTATCGCGCACGCCGGTGCGGGAGGCGTTGATCCGGCTGGCCTCGGCCGGGCTGGTCGACCTGGTGCCGCGCCGCGGCGCCATCGTCTCGGCCATCACGCTGCGCGAATACGTTGCCATGAGCGAGATCCTGGTCCAGCTCGAGGCCTTGGCCGCGCAGCTGGCGGCGCGGCGTATCACCGAGTCCGAACGGCAGTCTCTGCGCGAAGCCTATGCGGCTTGCCAGCAGGCGGCGGCGCAGGCCAGCGCCGACCAGTATCGCGAGGCCAACGATCGTTTACACGCAGTCATCTACGACGCTTGCCGCAACGAGATCCTGAGCGCGCAGATTCGCACCATGCGGGCCCGCATGCGCGGCATGCGCGACTACCGCTTCGAGAAGCCGGCGCGCATTCGCGCCTCGCTCGAAGAGCACGGGGCGGTGATGGAAGCGATCCTGCGCGGCGATGAGGAAGCGGCGGCGCGCGCGATGGTCGAGCACATTTCGACCGGCGGCAACGTCTATGCGGACATGATCGCGTCGATGCCGGACGAAGCGGTCGGCGCCAAAGGGCTGCGCTAAAGAAACGCGCGCGAGAAAGCGTGCATCGAGCGCGCATCGAGCACGCATCGAGCACGCATCGAGCACGCCGCGTTTCAGTCGATCTTCACGCCCGCCTGCACGGTGCGTTGCAGCGCGTTCTTGCCATCCTGCTGCGCCCATTGCCTGAACTCGGCCGGCGAGCGCGACGGCGCGGGCTCGCTGCCGTTCTCGACCAGACGCGTGCGAATGGCCGGATCGGCGAGCACCTTGGTCGCGACGGCATAGAGCTTGTCTTGCACCTCCTTCGGCAGTCCCGCCGGTCCGAACAGGCCGAACCAGAAGGTGTAGTCGAAGCCCGGCAAGCCCAGTTCGGCAATGGTGGGCAGGCCCGGCGCCACGGCCGAGCGCTGCGGCGTCGTGACGCCGATCATCTTGACCACCCCCTGCGTTCCGAGCGGCAGCACCGACGACGCCGTGCCGAAGGAAAACTCCACCTCGCCCGCCGCCACCGCCTGCAATGCCGGCGCGCCGCCCTTGTACGGCACGTGCGTCATATCGACGCCGACCGCGTTCGCGAACGACAGCCCCGCGACATGCGGCGAGCCGCCGATGCCTGACGACGAATAGTTGAACTTGCCGGGATTCGCCTTGGCCTTGGCGGCGAGCGTTTTCACATCACCGATGCCGAGGTCCTTGTTGACCGCCAGGATCAGCGGCGAGATGGTCAGCCGCGTGATCGGCGTGAAGCTGTCGGCCTTGTACTTGACCTTGTACAGATGCTGGTCCATGCCGTAGATCGTCGCCGTGGCCAGCCCCAGCGTATAGCCGTCGGCGGGCGCCTGCGCCAGCCATGCCGATGCGAGCGTGCTGCCGGCGCCGGGCTTGTTCTCCACGACGACGGGCTGCCCCAGCTCCTTGGACATCGCCTCGCCGACGACGCGTGCAACGAAGTCGGCTGCGCCTGCGGGCGTGTAGCCGATCACCAGGCGGATCGGCTTGCTCGGGTAGCCGTCTGCCATGGCGGGGCCTGGCGCGGTGGCGGCGATCATGCCCCCGGCGGCCAAGACCGATAGGGTCGCGAGGGGCGCAGTGGAACGGCTGTGCATCGGTGTCTCCTTGTCGTGTTGTATGGGGCGATGGGGCTCTGCGGCCCCGTGTCGATCGTCAGGCAATGGCGCCCTTGTCGCGCCACTGCGCGATCAACTCCGGCGTAAAGCCCAGCTCGCCAAGCAGCTCGTCGGTCTGCTCGCCGGGGTCCGGTGCCGCGCGGGCGAAGCGCTCGGGGTGCGGCGCGGCGGAAAGGTTGATCGGCGAGCGCAGCAGTTCCAGTTCGCCGAGAACGGGATGGCGCGCGGACCGGGTCATGCCGAGGTGGCGCACCTGCGGATCCTCGAAGGCCTGGCCGATATCGAGGACGGGGCCGCAAGGCACGCCGGCCGGATTGAGCCGCGCCATCAGTTCCGCGCAGGTAAAGCGCGAGGTGTAGGCCTGGATCGCTTCGTCGAGGTTGACGCGGTTGCGGGCGCGCGAACGCGCGTCGCGATAGTCGGCGTGGTCGAGCAGATCGTGCGCCTGCAGCGCCCGGCAGAAGTTGGCCCACATCCGCTGCGTGCTGGCCGCGATATTGACCAGGCCATCGCTGGCGCGATAGGTGCCCATCGGCACCAGCGTGGGATGCGCGTTGCCTTGCTGCGATGGCACTTCGCCATCGACCGTGTAGCGCGCGGCCTGGAAATCCAGCTTGTTGAGCATCGCCTCGATCAGCGACGTATGGACCCATTGGCCCCGCCCCGTGCGTTCGCGATGGAACAGCGCCAGCAGAATCCCCTGGCCCAGGAACATGCCCGCCGTCGTGTCGGAGATCGCGATGCCGACACGGACGGGCCCGCGCCCAGGCTCGCCGGTCACCGAGCTCAGGCCGCACATGCCCTGGACGATCTGGTCGACCCCCGGCCGTTCGCTGTACGGGCCGTCCTGGCCGAAGCCCGAGATGCTGGCCAGGATCACGCGCGGGTTGCGCGCGCTCAGTGCCTCGTACGTCAGCCCCAGCCTGGCCTTGACCACCGAGCGGAAGTTCTCGACCACCACGTCGGTGTTCTCCAGCAGACGCGCGAGGATCTGCGCGCCCTCCGGCGTCTTCAGGTCGACACACATGCTGCGCTTGTTGCGGTGCAGGTTCTGCTCGTCCGAGCCGCGGCGCTGGCCGGTCACCGAGCCGTGGTCCTTGGGCGGCGGCGGCTCCAGCCGGATGACATTGGCGCCCCAGTCGGAGAGCAGCCGTACCGCGGCCGGGCCCGCACGGGCGACGGTCAGGTCGAGGACGTTGATGCCGTGCAGGGGGAGTTGGGGATCGGATTGGAGCATGGATGGAGAGGGAGAGATTCGGTGCGGCGAGTATACGCACAACAATCGTATGTATACGAATAGGGGGTTATATGGATGCGGACGGCCGTACGGTGTCCTAGACTTTGCGCTGTGCGGCTGGCTGTAGCCGGTTCACACTTGCGTCCGGGCCACGGCGTTGCGTCGATAAGTGCTCTTGGGTCGACGAGCGTGTTATTCCCTTCAAGGATTCGTATGCATTCGGCGGCAATACAAATACAGAGAAACGGCGGCCCGGACGAACTGGAGTTCATCGAAGTTGCCGTACCGCCGCCGGGCGAGGGCGAGGTCCAGATCCGGCAGAGCGCGATCGGGGTCAATTTCGCGGACATCTACCAACGGCGCGGCAGCCATGGCCCCCATCAGCCGACGTCGTTCCCGATCGTCCTCGGCTCGCAGGGGGCGGGCCGCATCGAAGCGGTGGGGCCGGGCGTCAGCGGGCTGGAGGTCGGGCAATCGGTCGGGTGTTTCCAGCCCGGGGCCTATCAGGTGGTGCGCAATGTTGCCGCGGCCCGCGTGGTGCCTTTGCCCGCCCAGATCCCCGAAGACGTGGCGGGCGCGACGCTGTTGCGCGGCCTGACCGCGGAATATTTGCTGCGCAGGATTGCGCCGGTGCGACCGGGCGATGCGGTGCTGGTGCATGCGGCCGCGGGCGGCATGGGCGTGATCCTGGGCCAATGGGCCCGCGCCCTGGGCGCGACCGTGATCGGCACGGTCGGCTCGGAGGCCAAGCGCGAGATTGCGCTCGCCCATGGCTGCCATCACGTGATCGACTACCGCCGCGAGGATTTCGCCGCCCGCACGCTCGAACTGACGGACGGCCGCGGCGTCGCGGTGGTCTACGACGCGGTCGGCAAGGACGTATTCGTGCCGTCGCTGTCGTGCCTGCGTCCGCTGGGCATGGCGATCAACTACGGTACTGCCTCGGGCGACGTCGAGGCGTTCGACCTGCAACTGCTGCACGCGAAGTCGCTGATGGTTTGCCGTCCCACGCTGCGTACCTTCATTGCCGATGCCGCCTCGCTGCGCCAGGGCATGGCCGCGCTGTCCGAGGCGGTCGCAGCGGGCCATGTCCGGCTCGAAGTCGGCCAGCGCTTTGCCTTTGCCGATGCGCGCGAGGCCCACCGGCAGCTCGAAGCCCGACAGACCAGCGGCGCCGTGGTGCTGATTCCTTAGGCCCAACGATGAATGGAACCGGCATGGCCCGTATAGCGAGGAGAACGGCATGAAGCTCTATCACAGCTGGCTGTCCAGCGCGTCGCGCCGCGTGCGCCTGTGCCTGGCGGAAAAGGGCATCCGCTACGACAGCGTGCCGGTCGACATGCGCCGGCAGGAGCATCACTCCGCTGCCTATCTGGCCGTCAATCCCAACGGCGTGGTGCCGGGGCTCGTGCTCGATGACGGGCGCGCGCTGCATGAAAGCAGCACCATCTGCGAATACCTCGATGACACGCATCCCGAGCCGCCGCTGCGACCGGACGATCCCTATCGGCGCGCCGTGATGCGCAATTTCATTCGCTGGACCGACGAGCGCGCGCTGCCGAATCTGCTGATCCTGAACTGGAGCCTGGTGTTCCAGGCCCAGGCATCGCAATGGACCGACGCCGAGCTGGCCGAACGGCTGGCCCGCGTGCCGACCGCGCAGCGGCGCGAGGCGTGGCTGCGCGTCGCGCGACAGCCCTATACCGACGAGGAGAAGCGCGCCGCGCTGGACCAGCTGAAGGCGATCGTGCCGAAGATGGAGGCGATGCTGGCGGATGGCCCGTGGCTGCTCGGCGATCGCTACACGCTGGCCGATATCGCCGCCGTTCCATTCGTGGCGCGACTTGCCGAACTCGATGCCGACGCACTGTCGCCGGATTCCGCTCCCGCCGTGGCCGACTGGTGGCGGCGGGTGCAGGCCCGTCCAGCCTTTGCGCAAGCGCGGATCGACCGCTTCGACGCCGCCCTGGCAAGCGCGTAGGCCGTCATCCTTTCCCGTTCATTCGCACCACTCCAACTCACTGCAAGGTCAGCCCATGTCAGACACCGGATCGCTTCCCATCCTTGAGGTCGAGGACCGCATCGCCACCATCACGCTGAGTCGGCCCGAAGTCGCCAACCGGCTCGGGCCGGACGACCTGGCCGCGCTGCGCCAGCATGTCGAAACGGTCAATGAGGCCGACGTGCTGGTGCTGCGCATCCGCGGCAGCGGCAAGTATTTCTGCAGCGGCTTCGATATCGGCAAGCTGGCCGCGGGGCAGCGCGGCGCCGGGTTCGAGCCGCTGGTCAATGCGCTGGAGGATTGCCGTCCGGTGACGATTGCCGAGATTCACGGCGGGGTCTACGGCGGCGGCACCGATCTCGCGCTCGCCTGCGACTTCCGCATCGGGACGCTGGCCACCGAGATGTTCATGCCGGCCGCACGCCTGGGCCTGCATTTCTACCAGCGCGGCATGGAGCGTTATGTCTCGCGGCTGGGTTTGAACGCCGCCAAGCATCTGTTCCTGACCGCGGAGAAGATCGATGCCGAGGCGATGTTCCGTTGTGGCTTCCTGACCGAACTGCTGCCGGCCGCGGCGCTGCGCCAACGCGTCGAGCAGCTGTCGTCCACCATCGCGTCGCTGGCCCCGATCTCGGTGTTCGGCATGAAGAAGCATCTGAACGCGATAGCGCGCGGCGTGCTGGATGTGGAAGCGTTGGCCGCCGATATGCAGCGCTCGGTGCAATCGGAGGACATCAAGGAGGGGGCCATCGCGTGGAAGGAAAAGCGGGTGCCGCGGTTTGTCGGGCGATAGTATCGTCGGCGGCCAGGCCGGTAGGCCTTCAACTTCGTCAGGCCGTCCGGTCGTCCGGTCGTCCGGGCGTTGCGCCGGGTCTCACGCCGCCAATTCCTGTTCCAGCGTCTTGTTGTTGAATCCGGTAAGGCAATTGAGATCCAGCGCGCGGATCTGATCGGTCATGAAATCGATAAAGACGCGAATGCGGGTCGGCAGGTGCTGGCGGCTGAGGTAGCAGATGTAGTGGCCGCGATCGTCCGGTGCATGCCGGGCGAGCGCCACGACCAGTTCATTGGCCGCGATGTGATCGCAGATCTGGTATCCCGCCATCTGGGCGATACCCCATCCCTGCACCACCGCTTCGAGCACCAGGTCGGCGTCGTTGAATGTCAGCCGGGCCGTGGGCATGTATTTGCGCACGGCGCCATCGACCTTGAATTCCCATTCGAAGATCCGCCCGCTGGCAAAGCGGAAATTGATGCAATCGTGCTCGGCCAGTTGTTCGAGTGTCTGCGGCAATCCGTGCGCTGCCACATAGGCGGGCGACGCGCACAATGCCATCTGCATCGGAATCAGCTGCTTGGCGATGATGCTGGAATCTTCGATGCGGCCGTTGCGGAATGCCACATCGATTTGCTCGGAGGCAAAGTCGGTCGGCCGGTCGTCGAGCAGCAGATCGATGGCGATATCCGGATAGGCCTTCATGAAGCGTTCCAGCAGCGGGGCGACGATCCTTCTGCCGAATCCCACCGTCGAACTGATGCGGATCAGCCCGCGGGGCGGGCCCTCCCGCAGTTCCAGCATGTCGTTCATCGCTTCGACGATATGCGTCACGCCCAGGTGGCAGTTTTCGAAGAAGCGCTGACCTTCGCGCGTCAGCTGCGTGGTGCGGGTGGTCCGGAGGAACAGCCGCGTACTGAGCTGGGTCTCCAGCTTCTGCACGTTGCGGCTCACTGCGGAGCGGCCGATACCCAGACGCTCGCCGGCCTTGGCAAAGCTGCCCTCGCTGGCGACGGCCATGAACGCCATGATGCCGGCATAGCTCGCGGCAAAGCTGGTGGAAAGCGCGTCGGCGCGATTGGGCAGGCTGAGGCGGAAGGCGCGTTCCGCTGTTTCCGGTTCGTTCATTTCAGCACTCCCTGAATGCATCGCCGCAAAGAAATGGGTGTGCATGGATGCTAATCAGGCGCCGGTGTACGGTAAATGACAGCGTTCCCTGATTTTCTGCCAGGCTGCCATCCCGTTTCCGCGCGCTTTGCCATGTGCGATCGAGATTGGTGCAGAAATGGAAACGGCGTCGCTTTGCCGCATTGCCGCATGGATACGCCGCTTGCATGCTTTGCACGCCCTTGCATGCCCTCCACGCGCTTGCACGCCATCACCGGCAGGACATAACATCCGGTGTCCTCTTCCCGCCTGCCATGGAATTGAATCCTTCGCCTTCGGCCTCCGCGCCCATTGAACCCATGCCGCGCCATGTCGTGTTCGTGCTGTATCCCGATGTCAGCCTGCTCGATTTCGCCGGGCCGCAGACGGTGTTCTGGGCCGCATCCCATTACGCCCACGAGCGCGGCATGCCGGGTTATCGCTGCCATGTCGCCAGCGAGTTCGGCGGGTTCGTGGCGGCGGTGGAGGGCACGGCGATGCAGACCGTGGCGCTCGATACATTGGACCTGCGCGCCGTCGACACGGTGATCGTGCCCGGCTCGCCCAATATTCTCCAGGTCGCCATCGACTCCGCATCGCTGATCGAATGGCTGGCCACCGTCTCGGCCAAGGTCCGGCGCACGGCATCGGTCTGCAGCGGGGCGTTCCTGCTGGCCCACGCCGGGCTGCTCGATGGCAAGCGCGCCACCACGCACTGGGCGATGCTGCAGCGCTTTCACGAGATGTTTCCCACGGTCGACCTGGATGCCGATGCGATCTTCGTGCAGCAGCAGAATCTGTGGACCTCGGCCGGCGTCACCACCGGCATCGATCTGGCGCTCGCCATGGTCGAAGCCGATTGCGGCCACGACGTGGCCCTCAATGTCGCCAAGGAACTCGCCGTCTATATGAAGCGCCCGGGCGCGCAGCCGCAGCTGAGCGAAATGCTGATCTCGCAGAGCCGCCAAGTGCCGGTGTTCGAGACGCTGCATTTGTGGATCGTCCAGAATCTGTCCCGCGAAGACCTGTCCGTCGAGCAATTGGCCGATCGCGTCGGCATGAGCCCGCGCAACTTCGCGCGGGTCTACAAGGAAAAGACCGGACGCACCCCCGCCAAGGGCGTCGAGCACTTCCGCATGGAGGCGGCGCGCGGCCTGCTGCAGGATAGGGACAAGCCGGTCGATCAGATCGCCCGCGAATGCGGCTTTGGCAGCGAGGAACGCATGCGGGTCGCGTTCCAGAGGCACTTCGGGCTCTCGCCCAGCGAATACCGGCTCAAGGTCAATCGCTGATCCGCGCATCGCCTTCCAGCCCATCCACCGATTTCCGTCCCGCGTTCCGCCGCCGCGCCATGCATCGCGGCCGGGATGCCTGCGGTCCGCGCGATTGGTGCCAAACGGGAAACACCGTGGTCTGCGCGTCGGTCTGGTGCACAACCCCCGCGACCCCTAGCATGAGGTGGAGCTGTTCCATTTCCACTCACTCCACTCACAGCAGGGGGAAGCATCATGAAGATCGTTGTCATTGGCGGAACGGGCCTGATCGGCAAGAAGGTCGTGGCGAGGCTGTCGGCGCAGGGCCATGAAGTGATTGCGGCCGCGCCGCAGACCGGCGTCAACGCCTTGACCGGCGAAGGCCTGGCCGAGGCGCTGGCGGGCGCGAAGGTGGTCGTGGATCTCGCCAATTCGCCGTCGTTCGAGGACACCGCGGTGCTGCATTTCTTCGAGACCTCGGGCCGCAATCTCGCTGCCGCCGAGAAGGAGGCGGGCGTTGCTCACCACGTCGCCCTGTCGGTGGTCGGCACCGACAAGCTGCAGCAGAGCGGCTACTTCCGCGGCAAGAGCGCACAGGAGGCGCTGATTCGCGCGTCCGGCGTGCCTTACACGATTGTCCGCTCGACCCAGTTCATGGAGTTTCTCGGCGGCATCGTGCAATCGGCGGCGCAGGGCGACTCGATCCAGCTGTCGTCGGCGCTGATCCAGCCGATTTCATCGGACGACGTCGCGCAGGCCGTGGCCGAGCGGGCGCTGGCCGCCCCGGCGAACGGCATCGTCGAGATTGCCGGTCCCGAGCAGTTCAAGATGAGCGACCTCGTGCAGCGCTATCTGAAGGCAATTGGCGATGCGCGCACCGTGCAGGTCGATCCCGCCGCGCGCTACTTCGGCGCCGAGCTTCAGACGGGGACGCTCGTGCCGGAGGGCGAGGCGCATCTCGGGCGCGTCAGTTTCGAAGACTGGATGCGCAAGTCGCAAGCCCACTAGGCGCGCGGGCCGATGGAAAACAAGGGGCTCAAACCGCCACCGCTGACGCTGCTCGACCGATATCGCGGACGCGACTTCGCAGCGCTGTATACGACCACCGTGACGGTGTCTGGAGGCGAGGCGGGGCACGGCCGCGCCTCCGGTATCGCGCGGTCCGACGATGGCAATCTGCATGTCGAACTGCGGCTGCCGGCGGCGCTCGGTGGCCCGGGCGGCGGCACCAATCCCGAGCAACTCTTTGCCGCCGGCTTCGCGGCGTGTTTCCACGGGGCCTTGAGCCTGCTGGCCCAGCGCGAGCAGATCGATGTCACCGCGATGACGGTCGCGGCCAAGGTCTCATTCGGCCGCGATCCCAGCGATGGCGGCTACGCCTTGATTGCCGAGATCCATATCCGCATGCCGGGGGTCGACAAGCCGGTCGCCGAAGAACTCGTTCGTCATACCGAGCGCTTCTGTCCCTACGCCAAGATGGCGCGCGAAGGCATTCGCACCGTCATCACCGTGTCGGTTTGACGATGCGAATCCGCGATTGGTGCGGAAGCGACAACAGACTGCGCACCTTGGCGGTACTACCGGGGAACGAGCCTCAACCCTACGATGCCATCCAAGCCGAGCCGCATCGATTCGCGATGCGGTCTCGGTGAAGACAACACTGATTTCCGCTCACCAGGAGCCACCATGACCCAACGCCTCAACTTTTTCCAGCAATCGCCGGAACTGTCCAAGAAGCTGATCGAGCTCGGCACGATGTTCCAGAAGACCACGATCGAGCCGCATATCCGCGAACTCGTCGAGATCCGCGCGTCGCAGCTCAACGGCTGCGGCTTCTGCGTCGACATGCACATCAAGATGGCGAAGATCCATGGCGAGCGCGAACTGCGCCTGCATCATCTGGCCGTCTGGCGCGAATCGACGCTGTTCTCGCCGCGCGAGCGCGCCGCGCTGGCGTGGACCGAGGTGCTGACCAATATCCCGGCCCATGGCGTGCCCGACGACATCTACGAACGCGTGCGGACCCAGTACAGCGAGAAGGAGCTGTCGGACCTGACCTTCCTGGTCGGCGCGATCAATTCGTGGAACCGCCTGAACGTCGCGTTCCGCACCGTGCCGGGCTCGTCCGACAAGGCATTCGGGCTCGACAAGGCCAACCTGGAGTAATGCGATGAAGCCAGTCACTGCATTTGCGGCAACGCTGCTGCTGTCCTCCGTGATGATGGTGCCGCCCGCCATCGCGGCCGGAGAAGGCGTCTCGGTCAAGCCGCTGCTGACGCAGCCGTTGCCCGAATACCCCGGCAAGGAAGTCGAGATGATCGTCGTCGATTACGCGCCGGGCGGCGCCGACCCCGTGCATCGCCACGACGCACACGGCTTCGTCTATGTGCTGGACGGCAGCATCGTGATGGGCGTGAAGGGCGGCAAGGAGGTCACGCTCAAGGCCGGCGAGACCTTCCACGAAGGCCCGAACGACATCCACACCGTCGGGCGCAATGCCAGCAAGACGCAACCGGCCAGGTTCGTGGTGTTTCTGATCAAGAAGCAGGGCGCGCCGATTCTGACGCCGGTGAAGTAGTCCACGCGATGGTGACACCCGGCTGTGCCGGGCATTACCATGTCGCTTCTCGAAGGCCAACCACCTGGAGGAGAGGCGATGCCGAGCGACGATCGACCGGAACCGACGCTGAACGATGCGCAGATCCGCGGCTTCATCGAACAGGGCTTTGTTCGCGTCGACGGCGCCTTTCCTCGTGCGCTGGCGGAGGCGGCGAGGGCGATCCTGTGGGGAGACACGGGCTGCGGCCCCGACGATCCCTCCAGCTGGACCAAGCCCGTGATCCGGCTCGGCATGTATTCGCAGCCGCCGTTCATCGAGGCCGCAAACACGCCGGTGTTGCGCCGGGCGTTCGATCAGCTGGTCGGCGTCGGGCGCTGGCTGCCCTGCATGGCGATGGGGACCTTCCCCGTGCGCTTCCCTTCGCCGGACGATCCCGGTGACGCCGGCTGGCATGTCGACGTGAGCTTCGGCTGGGACAACCCCGACTTCATGGAATGGCGCGCCAACGTCAGCTCGAAGGGAAGGGCATTGCTGATGCTGTTCCTGTTCTCGGACGTCACCGAGCGGGACGCGCCGACTCGCATTCGAATCGGCTCGCATCTCGATGTTGCCCGGATGCTGGCGCCAGCCGGCGATGCCGGTCTGACGTTGCGCGAGATTGTCGCGGGCTTGCCGGAAACGGAACGGCGTCCGGAGGCGCTGGCGACCGGGGAAGCCGGAACGGTGTACCTGTGCCACCCGTTCCTGGTGCATTCGGCCCAGCCGCACTGCGGCACGACGCCGCGGTTCATGGCGCAGCCGCCCTTGCTGCCGCGGGAGCCGCTACAGCTCGAACGGGAAGATGGCGCCTTTTCGCCGGTGGAATTGGCGATCCGGCGCGGGCTGAGCGGATAGGGCGACGTCGTCGGTTATCGAGCCGCCGCCAATTGAAGCGACGGCTCGCGCGACGCCGACATCGGCGCCGGGCCGGCCTCCAGCCGGAACCGCGCCACCACGCTTTGCAACTCACGGGCCTCGTCGGCCAGCGCGTTCGAGGCCGCGGCGGCCTGTTCGACCAGCGCGGCATTCTGCTGCGTCACCGTATCCATTTGCGTGACCGCCTCGGCCACCTGCGCGATGCCGCTGCTCTGGTGCTCGGACGCGGTACCGATCTCGCCGAGCAGCGTCGTCACGTGCCGAACCGCTCCGACGATTTCCTGCATCGTCTGACCGGCCTTGCCGACCAGCGTCGAGCCGCTGCCTACCTGCTGTACGGAATCGTCGATCAGGTCCTTGATCTCGCGCGCCGCCGCGGCGCTGCGCTGGGCCAGCGTACGCACTTCACCGGCCACCACCGCGAAGCCGCGGCCCTGTTCGCCGGCGCGCGCCGCTTCCACGGCGGCGTTCAGCGCCAGGATATTGGTCTGGAACGCGATGCCCTGGATCACGTCGACGATATCGGCGACCTTCTTCGAACTGGTGTCGATCGCCTGCATCGTATCGACCACGGCGGTCATCACCTCGCCACCGCGCTCCGCGATGCCCGAGGCCGACTGCGCAAAGCGGTTGGCCTCGCGGGCGCGTTCGGTGTTCTGCTGCACCATCGCGGTCAGCTCGCTCATGCTGGATGCGGTTTCCTCCAGCGTCGCGGCCTGCTGCTCGGTGCGCTGCGACAGATCGGTATTGCCGGCTGCGATCCGGTGCGAGGCCTCGGTGATCGAGTCGGTGGAGGTCTTGATCCGGGTAATCAGGTCAGTCAGCATGTCCTCCATGCGGCCGAGCCCGCCGAGCAGGGGGCCGAAGGGACCGCTGCGCTCTGTCTCGAATTCCTGGCTGAGGTCGCCGGTGGCGACCGTCTCGGCGATCAGCTCGGCCTCGGCCAGCGGCTGCTGGATGCCCTTGGATAGCGCGTGGATGCTTGCCACCGCGAGCAGCAGGGCCGCGATGCCGAGCCCGGCCATCCATTCGGTGGTGGTGGTGATCTGTTGATCCAGTTGGGTCAGCGTGGGTGCGTTCTTGGCAGTGGCATCGACCGAATGAGCCGCCTCGCCGATGGCTCGTAGCTGCGTGACACCCATTCCTAGGGCGATTGCGAGCACCAGCAGCACCGCGCCGAAACATGCGCCGAGCCTTGCCCGGATGGACCAGTTTCCGATAAGCATTTCTCCCTCCGCTCCCCTTGTTGTGGAATGGCGCCCCAAGGCGGACGCCTTCGCCGGGCCGGACTGCGTGGTCCGGTTTTTTGTGCTCAACGCGGATTGACGGCAGAGGGATGGAAAACTTTAGGGCCGGCTGCCACGAATTGCCGGATTTTTTTTGGCCGCTATTCCTGCTGGATTCCGGCCTCCTTGACCACCTTCCCCCATTTCGCCAGGTCGGACTTGATCAGCGCGGCGTATTGCTGCGGTGTGCCGCCCTGGACCTCGATCCCGGCCGCTTCGAGCTTGGCGCGCACGTCCAGCAGCTTCAATGTGTCAGCGGCCGGGGCGTCCGACCGCTACTTAGACACGTCTTCCGGATGCAGACTTCTCCGCCGAAATCGGCGCTGTGCCGCGCGCCGACTTCGGCAATGCCGCTACGCCACCAATTCCACCGTGCAGGTCTTCGCGTTCCGTTCTTTTATCGCCATGTCGGCGCGCCGCCGATCGTCCCATCGCTGCCTCTCGACCCAGCGGGACTGCACGATAGGTACCGGCCTCTCGCTCGGTAGTGCAAGCGGCCTCGGTCTTCGACTGTTTCGTTTTACGGCATTCTCTCCAATGCGGGTGGCAACATTCGGAAATTCGCGGACTTTACTCAAGTTGCAACAGAATGTAACCTCTCTCGTTCTCACCATAGCGACGAAACTAGGAAAGGAATGCAGAACACAACAATATCCAGCATCGCTGTCGAAGGTCTTCACGACCAGTTCAGCGTCGAGCTGAACTTTACGCGGGGTCTAAACGTTCTCTATGGCAAAAATGGACGAGGAAAGACCACTCTTTTACATATTCTGGCAAATGTGCTCGAACTCGACTTCGATAGATTTCGCTACTTACAGTTCCGTCGAATACGAATAACGACGCATGCCGGAGCATGTTTCGAAATTGAAAGGGGCTATGCGCCGGATTTCGCAATGGTAGCCATCCTAGATGGCGAAAAACTGTCAACATCATCGGATTTATCCGAGTTATCACCGGTTGACCGACAGCGGATCAGGAATGCATTAGGTCCCCGTTCTGTTTACCTGCCAGCGTTTCGCGCAATTCTCGAACGGGTTCGCTCGGATACGTATGCTGAGCCCCCCAAAGATCCGTCCTATGAGCGCATTCGCGACGCAGAACGTGCGGCTCAACGAGAAGCAGATCCTGCACGCCGACGCGTCAGTTACCCGCCGGTTGGGCGATATGACCAAGGTTCGATAACTGCGCGAAAGACCGTCCAATGCCGCGAATGGTTTGGTCCATTTGTTCCGGTCGTCCGGTATCCATCCATCATCGAAGTCGTAGATGGACTCTCCGCAGAATTTAGAGATGCTCAACTCGAGACTGGCATGCAAGAGCGTCGCATGCTCTCGCAAATGTTCGTTGAAGTTTTCAAGGCGCTGCTGTCAGAAGAAGAAGTGCCGAGCGAAAGCGAAGTTGATACGCTAATGGAGCGGGTCCGGTACGCGCTAGAACAAGACGAGGAAAGCACGGATTATGAGGCTTCTAATGATCGGATCGGTGTTCGCCTCGCCCAAGAGGCCGCTCAAGTAAAGCTCCGAGGTAGCCATCAGGGCAGTTCAGCAGAGCGCCGCGTACTCAAGCTTTATGCGCAGATGCTGGAGCGGCGCAATCAAGAACGTCAAACCGCGTTCGTAAAGGTCCGCCAGTTCGAGTTTGCCGTGAACAAGTTCCTTGACGACAAGACGCTTCATGTGTCGGACGATCGTCGCTCAAACCAACGAATTCCAAGCCGCGGCGTTTACGTTCAAACTGACGGACACCGCAAGTATCCCCTCAGCTCACTGTCATCAGGGGAACGCCAAGTGCTTACGATGCTTTTTTCCGCGACCCGCATGGCTACGGCTGGCGGAATTTTCCTCATTGATGAGCCAGAGCTGTCGCTTCATATTGACTGGCAACGAATCATTCTGAGCGAGTTGATGGCGCAAGCGGGCGACCGACAAATTATCGCGTGCACCCATTCGCCCGAGGTAGGAGCAGACCATATGGACGCGCTGCAAATGTTTTCGCCCACGCCTTATCTGAGTTCGGTTTTCTCGCGTCCCGACGAGGGCAGCGACGCCCTTTTGGATGATACGCTATGACCGCTTATTCAATACAAGGATACGGCGTCGCCGTAAATTTGAGGTCGGCAAAGACAATTCTCGTTGAGGGGCCAACGGATAGGAAAATCCTCTCGCGATTGATTTTGGAGAAGCAACTGGATACGGATACGCGCTCGGCTTGCGTTATAGATGAAGTCGGGCTCGCATCGAACGATACGCGGCTTGCGGGTAAAGGAAGCAAAGAGAAAATCGAGATGATAGTTTCAATGCTGCCAACACATTCATCGAAGCTGAATTTCTTGGTTGATCGAGAATGGGAAGGAATTGATATAGAAAACGTACCAGCCGAGCACAAAGCGCTCGATTTCCCATGGGGGGTTCGCACCAAAGGTCACTCGATAGAAAATTATTGGTTTCAAGAGCGCGTCGTAGCCAAGTACTTGAAAATGTTCTATGGAACGGAGCTCAACGTAGAGTTTTTTTTTGCGCTTGAAACTCGCTTTGACGACATGATTAAGCTGGCGGCAGCCTACTCGTTCGCAGTCAAGCGGATGAGCCTTATTACGCGTTGTGCTTCAGCGGTTCGCGCACAGGACGTGGAATGGGACGGCCGGCGTTATGTTGTGATTAGGACATTGAATAGTCAGTTAGCTACCAGGAACGTGACTGAGGATGTGGTTGGAAAAATCCTGCTGGAGCTAGATAAACAAACTTTGGCGGCGGCATCCGGAGATATCCTCCGATGGCTTTGCCATGGACATCTTGGGGAGGAAATGATCTGGGCCTGCGTAGCCAATCTCGCTTCCACTTATGGATGCTCAGACCATGTCGTCCAATCGATCGAACGCGGAGCGAAAGCAGAAAAGCTCGCGCACCATGCAGATTGTCTGGCAACCGGGCCAGACGAGGGGATTGAGCCGTTGGGGCATCTCATTGCTTGGATTGACTAGAGCGACTAGCGGAGCTAGCGGGTCATGCCGGCCCGCTTCATCACTTCATGGAGTATCGCTAACGCGCAGGCACTGTCCGCCGAACTTAGCCACACCGCAACCGTAGCACCAAGTATCGAAGGGCTCTTGTCATGCCATACACCAGCCAACGGCCGGGAAATGGGGGCGAGCTCCCACTCGACGGCCATGGGTTGATCACACTTCAGTCTGCTCCGCCATTTCGAACGGCCGACGTCAATGCCGAGGTGTTGACCGTGCTCTCCATCTTCGTGTGTGCAAGGAGCAACTGCACGGGCTGCAGGTTCTTTGTGCGCCAGTACATCAGAGACGCCTTCGTTCGCCGGTAGGTGTTTGCCGTACACCGTATCATCAAGGCCAATCGCAGCGATTCATCGGTGAACAAGGCGGCGTACTGAAGCGTTGCCAGATGCGGCGAGGCGTGGAGCCGGCTGGGAAACAGATAGTCAAACGGGCGCAGAGTATGTATTTGATCAGCCAGACCATGTAAGGAGATGAGAGCGGAAATCGAGCTACATAAGCTTTGCCGAGTCTCTCGGCCAGGCTATAAAGGTCTCCGAAACCATCTGCTTGAAGTTGTCAAGTTGGAACGACTGCTCGTATGTGACGGTGCTCACGAAGAGGTCGCTGGCTGTTCCAACGGGCATTTTTCCCATATGCTGTTCATAGGCGAAGCCTTTTTCAGCATAGAAGTTCACAATTAAGCCATCCATGTAGAACCGAAAATTATGTTTTGGGAGTGTGGCGTGTGATTCTGTGAGGCTGCGATAGATGGGCGTGAAATTGTGTGCATGCGACCTTGTCGAGAGCTGCGTCACGATTGCAGGATAGAAATGGCTCGGCGGAGGGGTTCTATTCACTAGAGCTAGTCGCAATAGTTCTAGATCCGTATCAGGAAGTCGTATCTCTTCAAATTCTGGCCGCTCTGATGCCGCTGCACGCCAGAGCAGACTAAGGAAGAACATGCGCAGTCTTGGCGTGTCTATCCCACGCACGAACCGAATCCCATGGCCCTTTTCGCGGTCGTAGGTGAAGTGCTCGGATAGATCATTTTTGTGATCGACGAGTCTATGAGAGTCATTCCATCCGCTCCACACGAGCCAGTTGGACCTCAGGACTGGGATGGCCCACGTATCGAGCTCCGTGAGGATGTCTTCGCCGCTTTGCGTGACTAGGCGATGGTCCGTCCAACTGCTCCAGGCACGCTTTGGGCGCCGGCCCATTCCCGCCTCCACGAATGGAGCCCCCTTCTTGCTAGGACGCGTAAGGGCCGCCGGAATGATGTGCGCTTTAATGTACTTGCCGGTAATCCCGGTTAGTTTGCAAACGCCGCTCTTCTCTTGTTTTTCTTTCATTTTGAATGCAGACGAGCATCAGGCCATGCTCGCCTGGTTGTGCAGTCTGGAATGTCTCACGGCTGCTTGAAAATTTCCACTCCCTTCTACTGCTGGAGCTCCCTCTTTTTCGACATCCCGGGGAGGCACGCGCGAGATTTCACGCTATGACCTCGCCAAGTCGCCACCATGACGCCCACTAATCGTCTAAAGTGGCGTACTTCGCCATATGCACGAAGTTTAATGCGCAGTTTTGTCTTTGACTAGTTTTGAAATCGAAGATGGCTCTGTAAAAATCTCTTGCGGTTTCGATGTCGCAGCAACGTGCGTATCCAATGGCGTGATGCTAGGCCTGTATAGCGCAGGCCAGTTCGACGGATCATCAACCTGCGCGTGCGCGATTTTATACAGGACGGCGTGAGTGATCTAGTTCAACCACCGCTGCATAGTTGCGATGCGCGGAAGCAGACCGCGACCCTAAACAACCCGAGCATAGAAAAGGGGTGTACGCAGATAGAACGTGTCGACAGAATCGCCCCAGAGGCGTTGCCAGCGGAAGACTTCTCCTTTGACATAGAATATGAGGCGATCGACCCATTTGATGGGCCGGGCATTCCGAGCGTGGTGCCCCTGAGGCACGGGAAAAGGTCTACAGTTTTGACGAATCGCTGTCTGAACCGGACTTTAATTCAGGGCCTCTTGCCTCTTGCCTCTTGCCTCTTGCCTCTTGCCTCTTGCCTCTTGCCTCTTGCCTCTTGCCTCTTGCCTCTTGCCTCTTGCCTCTTGCCTCTTGCCGCCTGCCGCTCGCGGCGAAGTATGGATTTTAGGTTGCAAGCTACTAGCTGGCCACCCCAGCGTGGAACGGCTGCGCGAGTATTGACGACATTGCCATATCACGCGTTACCGTCGCGCGGGCATCGGCAAACGCCTTATGAGCGAAGCTGTGGCATGGGTGGCGCCTTAAACCTCAGCGCGATCCGACTTGAATCGCAATCGTAGAACGTGTCAGCTAGCAATTTCTATGCGCGGTACGGCTTTGTGCTGGGTGGGTATGACCGTTACCTGTACAGCCAGCTAGACGGGGATATCAGGGAGGACGTGGCGTTGTACTGGTATCTCGTTCCGTGGCTCGCGGACTAGTGCACGGGTGAGTCGCCATCGCCCGCAGCGAATAGATAGGCATGATCGGCAAAGACGCGACGCAGCGCGTCCCGGCTGTCGTCGTTGCCGGGCATCAGCCGCTCCGGTATCGGCGAGGTTTCCAGAATCCCCCGCAGGAAGCGATATTCGTCCTTGCTGCCGAAGTCCACGAGATCGCCCGTCACGACGGCAATGTCCGGGCGCGGGGGGGGGCAATGCCATCAGCGTGTCGATGCACTGACGCAGCGCGGCTGCAGTATCCACGCGTCGATACGAGAGCTTGCCGCCGGCCTTGATATGCAGGTCGGTGATGTGGGCGACGAGGTAGGGCGCGGCTTGGGAATCGGTCTGCATCATGCGGCGTTCCGTGCCGGCTCGGCGGGCACCGTCACGAGATGGCTGGTATCGATGCGCAGGCCAACGCGGTCGCCGGCGGCCCAGCGGAAGCGTCGCGCGGTGTCGAGCACGATTCCCGCCCGCGCTTTCCACCTTCGTGCGCGAGCGGTTGTACTACCGACGGCGGAACGCGGTGTCCTTGGCGGGCTCGGCCACGCTTGAGGACGTGGCGCAATTGCTGTGGGACGCGCCGCGAGACTTCTCGTGCTCCGCCTGCGTCGCCAAGCCCGGACGTGTAGCGGCATTCAAGACCCTCGCTACGCTGGCCGCCACCGGCTAATCCACGCATGGGCGCATGACAAAGGTCCTGCATGTCGAATGCCAAAGTTTGGTCGGCCAACTCGCCAACGCGTTCGGGGCGCAACGGGGTCAACAACCGTTGCACCTTCGCTTCGTACAAGGTTAGAAACGGCCGGCGCACGTGGCCAAGCTTCTGCGGACGGCCATGGTCCGTCTGGTCGACCACGAACTGACGAGCTCCGCCTTTGCCGCCCGCATCACGGCGTCAACGGGCGCATCCCTGCCGGCCTGTCTGCTTGGCGAACTGGCATCGCTCTCCGGCTCGTTGCATGGCGACGCCTCGCGCCGCGTCAAGGCGCTATTCGATGAGGTGGAGCGGCAGGGTGAGGAACAGGTGATTGCGCACCATCTGTCTACGGGATTGCCACTGCCCGGTTTGGGGCATCACCTGTATCCCGATGGCGATCCGCGGGCAGCGGCGTTGCTGGCCCTGCTATAGCCCATTGTGGGGGGGGGGGGGGCGTCATGCTGCGACCAAGACTGAACGTGCTTGTGCCCCTCGATCAAGGTCTGCATGAGTGGGCAACATGGTTCATGTCCCGATCCAAGGGCGGACCGATGTGTGCCTATTTGACGTCGAGAATGTCTTAAAGGCCAACTCTTATCGCTACGCCGCACTTCCTGCGCGGACGTATGTGGGGGCGGTCGATGTCCCGACGCTGGTCCTGTCCGTGATGGAGGCATTCATGGCGATGGGGCTAGCAAATCGTCGTCGCGAAGCGCGGCATCGTGGCTACTGACAACACTCTGCCGCTTTCAAGAGGGCCTCATCCGCTTGACATTGCCGCCCGGCGCAGGTGGGGCTCTCTGATTTTTGTGGGCATCAGCGCCTGCGTCCTATAGGGGTCGTGTGTTGGGGCGGGGCTCCTGGAGCTTCTTCACAACCATCCCGGAGCTATGAGACAATACCGCTAGTCCGATTTGTGCATTTTACAAGTCGTTTTAAATCAACATGTTATGGGCGTTATGGGCGAATTAACTGGTTTGAAGGGTGATTTAGCCCAACTTATTCGGTTGGCGCTGGCCGAGCAGACGGAGGATGTTCGTCTGTTCGCTGCAAGGCTGGTCAGAAAGTACCGGGGCACTGAGCCTGAGTTGGCGGAGCAGGTAGATCTGTTTCTTCGGTCCAAGCCCCATCGGACGGGGGCAGCCTTGCGCAAGGCGGTCACGCCTTCACCGTCAGAGAAGGCGCTGCCGGTAGATGACGAGTCGCGTCTATCCCTACTGAAGGTGTTCAAGGATTCCCCGGATCGGGAAGCTCCGCTGCTGTCTGCCCATCTGGAGGAGTCCCTCGGTCAGTTAATTCAGGAGCGCAAGCAGACAGCCCGGCTTGCCGCACTTGGTTTAACCCCGACGCGCTCAGCAATCTTTGTTGGTCAGCCAGGTGTTGGAAAGTCGCTGACAGCGCGTTGGTTGGCCGCCCAACTTGGTGTGCCGTTGTATGTGCTCGATCTCACGGCTGTAATGAGCAGCCTGCTGGGGCGTAGCGGCAGCAATCTGCGCGCGGCGCTGGATTTCGCGAAGCGCATCCCGTGTGTCTTATTGCTGGATGAGATCGATGCGATCGCAAAGCGCCGCAGCGACGATGCTGATGTCGGTGAGCTCAAGCGGCTGGTGACCGTGATTTTGCAGGAAGTCGATGAGTGGCCTGCGACGGGGTTGCTGTTAGCGGCTACCAATCACCCGGATTTGATCGATCCAGCGCTGTGGCGACGATTCGATCTGGTCGTTGAATTCAAGGTGCCAGAGGCAGCGGCGGTCAAAGAAGCGATCAAGCGATTCCTGGGGCCGGACTTCGCGCTGTTTGGTCGATGGATCGAGATTCTGGCCTTCGCATTTCGCGGCGAGTCCTTCAGCGATATCGAGCGCGAGATACAGCGCTTCCGACGTGCCGTCGCGTTGGGGACGACACCGGACGCAGAATTGATCGAAGAGTTCATTAAGGCGCGCGCGCTCTCGCTGGACCGGCAGGGGCGCATTGATATGGCGGTGCTGCTGGCAAAGCAGACTCGCCTGTCCCAGCACAGCATCTCGGATATCACCGGCGTGAGTCGAGACACCATTCGCAAATACACGAGCGATGGATCAACCGTTGCGACAAAGAGGCGGAGGCGTGAGGTATGAACCAGACAAATTTCCTGATCGGGCGCGGCGAGTTGCTGACCCACGAAATCAAGGGGCCAAAGCGCGGTATGGACAAGGCTGAGGTCTACACATTGCAGCAGGCGAGGAGACGGTTGACACCGCAGTTCGTCGATGTTGCAGTAAGCCTCGACAAGTTGCCCGACAACGCCTGCCCTGGGGATTTCGGCGTAGCACGCCTCGCACTCAATCCTAGCTACATCGCCCGCTCCTTCTTTCCGGTGGCCATGTTGCGCAGCGTAGGTCTTGAATCCGTTGGCAGCCGGGCGGTCAAACTGACGCCGGAGGGCTGGTCGAAGAAGGGACCGCCGCGGGAATCGACCACCACGGAGCTATTCGTAGTGGGCAGGCGCCAGGCGTTCCGCCGGTTAAAAGACTGGGCAGCGCAACTGGAAGACGGATCGAACGAGGCGAAGGACCTATCGCATATCGAGCGGTTTTCCGCGTTCGAGCCGAAGGACCGCATTGTTTCCCTCGGTGAGGAAAAGGATCGCTTCTTCGAGGTCGGCATCCATCTGCTTCCTGGCGACAACGATCAGTTTGTGCAGCGCGCTTTCACCAGGTACGCAGCCGATGTCGGCGTGAAGGTCCATGCCGACTTGGCGTTTAGCGCGGGCAATCTGTGGTTCGTCCCGGCCGAGGGTCAGCATGACAACGTTGAACGTCTGGCCGAATTCTCATTTGTGCGTGTGATTCGTTCCATGCCAAAGCTGCGTGGCATGCGGCCCGTGCAGCGCTCGCCGGGTGTGATCGTGGCATGCAATTTGCCGACGGATCAGCCGTTATCTTCCGAACCTAAGGTGGCAATTCTCGATGGCGGTTTGCCTGAGCAGCACTGCATTGCACCGTGGTTGCATACCTACCGCGTTCTAGATGAAAAAGCGGCGGACGATCCGGGCGGCTTGGAGCATGGACTTGGCGTGACTTCGGCATTTCTATTTGGCCCGATTGCTCCAAATGGTACCGCTGCACGTCCGTACTCATACGTTGATCATCTGCGTGTTCTGGATCGTGAGACTGACTCGGAGGACCCGTTGGAGCTGTATCGCACGCTGGGACTGGTCGAAGAAGTACTACTGTCACGACAATATCAGTTCATCAATCTGAGCCTTGGACCGGACCTGCCAATTGATGACACCGACGTGCATGCGTGGACTTCGGTGATCGATGATCTGCTGAGTGATGGCGAAACGCTGATGACTGTGGCGGTAGGCAACAACGGCCAAATGGATCGGTCCGTAGGAAATTCCCGTGTGCAGGTGCCCTCGGACTGCGTCAATGCGCTATCTGTTGGCGCTGCTAACAGCATCGACGCGACATGGACGCGCGCCGCTTACAGTGCCATTGGTCCCGGTCGCAGTCCCGGTGTCGTGAAGCCGGATCTCATGGCCTTCGGTGGTGATGCTGCAGGTTCCAAGTATTTCCATGTTCTAGCACCAGGTGCAAAGCCGACGCTGATGCCACAATTGGGCACTAGTTTTGCATCGCCGTATCTGTTACGTAATGCCGTCGGTGTTAGAGCGATCCTCGGTTCAGATTTGACTCCGTTGGCCATCAAGGCCTTGCTTGTCCATGCCGCGGACTCGTCCACACACGACAAGCTCGAAGTGGGTTGGGGCAAGATTCCGGAAGACTTGATGGATGTCATTACGTGCCCAGTCGGCGTGGCGCGTGTGGTATATCAGGGCGAGCTGAAGCCAGGGAAGTATCTTCGCGCGGCGCTTCCTCTGCCTGCAGGCGGTTTGCAGGGAAATATCCGGTTGAAGGCCACCTTCTGCTATGCCTCGCCGACGGACCCACAGGATTCCGTTGCTTACACGCGAGCCGGCTTGGAAATCGTGTTCCGGCCTAGCGACAAGAAGGTCAAGGAGGGGAAGAGCAATGCTGACACCAAAGGCTTCTTCGATATGAAGAAGTACGCTACGGAAGAGGAGCGTCGTTCCGATATGGGCAAGTGGGAAACGGTCCTGCACGGTAATAAGTCCATGCGTGGCAGTAG
This sequence comes from Cupriavidus sp., assembly GCA_031181345.1. Classification (GTDB taxonomy): domain Bacteria; phylum Pseudomonadota; class Gammaproteobacteria; order Burkholderiales; family Burkholderiaceae; genus Cupriavidus. Next base: position 30,872 of record JAPSLC010000004.1, read on the forward strand.
TCTGGATAACCCCGTGTTCGATATCCATTACAACGCCCGCGAGGCCGGTGCGCCGACGACGGGGGCAGAGAAGATCCGCTACGCGCTAATTATCACAGTCGAAGCGCCCAAACACGCCGATCTATACAACGAGATCTTGCGCGCTTACGCCAAGATGTTGGTGCCCATTCAACCGAAGGTCTCTCTGCCTGTTCACGTGTAGCAAATGAAGCGGCTGCGCAACGGGACTCGAAGCTATGAGCGACTACTTCAGCGACCGCCAATACGGTCCTCGCGCGCGCGTCGAGCAGGTAATTTCGCCGACGGCGTGGGCGGGCATTGTGGCAACGGTGCAGGCGTTGATCAAGAGCGGCAGCGTTCGGCATGCGCCCAACAGGGGCTTCACGATGTCATGCAACGGCGCTTCCCAATCCCGCGGATGCTGGAACGAACTCATGACATAGCGCGTCCTGCTCTTGAGCTTGTCGCCGCCGAAGTCCTCGGCTATCAGTGCGGGGACTGCGACCATATTGCTGGCGCATAGCACGGGGCAGTTGGTAGCGGGCTGACGATACGGCCGCGGGGCGGTATGTTGGGGTGGTACCGGAAAGGGTGAGGGGCGGTGAAGCGGTGTGTGCCGGCACTGCGTTCTACCCCATCCCCTAAATCTATCGATCAATCAATCAACCTCCCCCCCTCATCAAAAAACGGATACACCGGCCCATGATCCCCAATCGGCGCCGCATGCGTAACCAACCCATGCACCGGATGCCACCAGTGCAACAAAAATCCCGGCGGCTCCATCCGAAAGCGCGAAGCCGCCTGTGGGTCAAGGTCTAGTGCCACCTGATGCGCCGGGCCGGGCGCGGTCATGGCGATGGTGCCGCCGAAGCGCCGGGTGATATGACGATGCAGATGGCCGCACAGCACACGTTCGATCTGCGGATGGCGCCGGACCACGGCCTCTAGCAGCGCGGCATTCTCCAAGCCCTGCTGATCCATATGGCCAATGCCAGTGTGGAAGGGCGGGTGATGCAGCATCAGCAGCGTAGGGCGTTCCGGGGCGACCGCCAGCGCCGCTTCGAGCCATGGCAACTGGTCCGGGTCCACGCGTCCGCCGCTATGGCGTGGCACGGTGCAGTCGAAGGCGATCAGCGTCAACGGTCCCGCGTCGATGCGGTAGTGCACGGGCGAATCGCCATCACCCGCTGCGAATAGATAGGCATGATCGGCAAACACGCGACGCAGCGCGTCCCGGCTGTCGTGATTGCCGGGCATCAAATGCACCGGCATCGGCAAGGTGTTTAGAATCCCCCGCAGGAAGCGATATTCGTCCTCGCTGCCGAAGTCGACCAGGTCTCCGGTCACCACCGCAATATCGGGACGCTGGGGCAGCGCCAACAGCGTATCGATGCATTGGCGCAGCGCATCCGCGGTATCCACGCGGCGGTAGGAGAGCTTGCCGCCGGCCTTGATATGCAGATCCGTGATGTGGGCGACGAGGTAGGGCGTGGCCTGGGAAGCGGGCTGGGAAGCGGTCTGCATCATGCCGCGCTCCGTGCCGCCTCGGCGGGCACCGTCACGAGATGGCTCGTATCGATGCGCAGGCCAACGTGGTCGCCGGCCGCCCAGCGGTCGCGTCGCGGGGTATCGAGCACGATCGGGGCGGGGGCGCCCACGTCGACCAGCAGCCTGGTCGCATGGCCTAGGAACAGGGCAGTGACGACGCTGCCGGTCACATGGACATCGGAGGCAGTAGGCGCGTCGGTCAGCGACACGTCCTCCGGCCGGAACATCAGCTCGGCCTGTGCGACCTCGATGTGTTGCGCCTCACGCGGCAGCGCGCCGCCAGGCACTCGCCATAGCTGCTGATCCGCGGCCGCCGGCAAGCGGTTCATGGTGCCGATGAAGTCGGCGACAAACGCATTGGCGGGATAGCGGTAAATCTCCTGCGGCGTACCGCTTTGCGCGATGCGTCCCTTGTCCATCACGATGATGCGATCGCCCAGCGCCATCGCCTCCGCCTGGTCGTGCGTAACATAGACGGTCGTGATGCTCAGGCTGCGCAGCAGGCGGTTGATGTCGGCGCGCAGTGCGTCGCGCAGCTTGGCATCGAGCGCGGTCAGCGGTTCGTCCAGCAGCAATACGCGCGGCTGCACGGCGATGGCGCGGGCCAGGGCAACGCGCTGGCGTTGGCCTCCGGACAGCTGGTCGACGCGCCGATTGGCGAAGGCGCCCAGCTGCATCATGGCCAGCATGTCGTCGACGCGCCGGCGGCGGGTCTGCACATCGACCTTGCGCACGCGCAGGCCATAGCCGATGTTCTCGGCCACCGTCATATTGGGGAACAGGGCGTAGTTCTGGAACACCATGCCGACGCCGCGCTGTTCGATCGGCAGATGCGTGACCGCGGCGCCGCCGAACAGCACCTCGCCGCCCGCATCGGGAAACTCCAGGCCGGCGATCATGCGAAGCGTGGTGGTCTTGCCGCAGCCGGACGGGCCGAGCAGTACGACGGTTTCGCCGGCGCCGATGTCCAGATCCAGCGGTTCGAGCGCGCGCGTGCCGTCGGGGAACGTCTTGCCGCACTGGCGCAGCGCGATGGTGGTGGGTTCATGCATGGCGGGGAGCCTCCGTCTGGGGCTGGGACTGCGGTGCGCTGTCCAGGCCGACTGGTGTGTTTGGCGAAGTGGTGACCGTGCCGGCGAACGGCGTGGGCGTGTCCTCTACCGGATGTCGCTGGGCGCGCGCACCGAGTGCAGAAACCATCTGCATCACCACCAGCAGCGGGATGATCATCAGGAAAAACACGATGGTGTAGGCGGATCCGATCTCGAGCCGCATCGACGCATAGCTGTCGGCGAGGCCCACCGGCAACGTCTGCGTGGTGGGCGTATGGAGCATCCAGGTCAGGTTGAATTCGCCGACCGACAGCGTCACAACCATCAGCGCACCGGCGAGAATGCCTTGCCGGCAATTGGGCAGCACCACCGTGAAGAATCGCTGCATGCGCGTGGCGCCCAGGCTGGCGGCCGCGTCTTCCAGCGTGCGGATGTCGATTGCCGACATGATGGCCAGCACCGAGCGGACCATGAAGGGCAGCGTGAACAGAACATGCCCGATCAGGATGAAGACCCAGCTGGTACGCAGCCATGGCAGGCCGCCATACAGCAGGATCAGGCCGAGTGCCGTCGCCAGGCCGGGGATCGCCACCGGCAACATCAGCAGCTCTTCGATCAGCCGAGTCACGCGGCTGCGGCGCAGCGCCATGTAGTAAGCGGCCGGAACCCCGAGCACCAGCGTGCAGGCCAGGCACGCAAGCGCAATGCCGAGCGACAGGAAGATGGTGTTGCGGTACAGGCCCCACACCTCCTGGACCCACCGTGTGGTCAGGCCGCTCTCCAGCCCGACAAAGATATTGTTGGTGAGGCCGGCCAGCACGGACAGCGCCACCGGCACGGTCATGAACGCGCAAACGAGGAGTGTCAGTGCCAGTTGCGCCCAGTACGCGGAGCCGCGACGGATAGTCTTCATGCTTGCGCTCCTACGCGGTAGCGGCAACCGCGTTGCCGGACAGATGCCGAGCCACCGCCAGCAGCGCCCAGGTCACGGCACCGAGCAGGATCGATAGCGCGGCGGCCATGCCGAAGTTGGCGTAGTTGGTGAACTCGTTGTAGATGGTCAGCGGCAGCACGTCGAGCTGCGTGGCCAGTGTGAACGCGGTGCCGAACGCGCCCATGCTGGTGGCAAAGCAGATCGCGCCGCTGGAAATCAAGGCTGGCATCAGGGCGGGCAGCATGACGTCGCGCACCACGCGCCACCGGTTGGCGCCAAGCGAGCGGGCCGCTTCCTCGAGCGAGGTATCGAGTTTTTCGACCGCGGCCATGACGGTCAGGATCACGCGCGGTATGGAGAAATACAGGTAGCCGACGAACAATCCCGTCATGCCGTAGGCAAAGGTCCAGCGCTCGCCGGCGAGCAGGTCGCCCACCGACGCGAGCAGACCATTGCGGCCGCCCAGCATGATGACCATGAACCCGATCACCACGCCGGGGAACGCCAGCGGAAAGGTCAGCATGGAAACCAGTACCGACTTGCCGGGCACAGGATGCCGCTGCAGGAAGGTCCCCGCCACGCCGGCAATCGCCAGCGTGACCAGCGTCACCGATGCCGACAGCAGCACCGTGGACAGCAGGCTGTGCAGATAGCGCGGGCTGGACAGCACGGTCCAATAGACGCCGGCGCCGTCGTCGCCTGCGACGCTGACCGCCAGCAGCTTGGCCATTGGCAGGCAGAAGAACGCCAGGAAAACAATCAGCGCCGGCAATGCGAAGACGATCAGCGTGCGGGCGGAGGGGGAAGGAGGGCGATGGCGCATCGTAGGGGTGTCTCCAACTCCAACTTGAAGGGGCGGACCGGGACGCAGCGCGCCCCGGCGCGGCATCAGCGCACTTCCTTCAGGTACTGGTCGCTGAAGGCCTTCTGCACTTCAGCCATCTTGCCGTAGTCGATGGTCTTGGCGCGGGCGTAGTCCGATGCGGGCAGGAAGCGGGCCTCGACCTCCTTGGACACCGCCTTGGCGCGTACCGGGCGCAGGTAGGCATTCGCCCACAGCGATTGGCCGGCGTCGGACAACACGAAGTCCAGCACCTTGCGGGCTTCGGCCGGATGCGGCGCCTTGTTGACCATGCTCATGACGTAGGGCACCACCAGCGTGCCTTCCTTGGGAATCACGAAGGCGACATTGGCGCGATCCTTGTAGCGGGCGCGATAGGCGTTGAAGTCGTAGTCCAGCAGGATGGGAATTTCACCGGACAGGACGCGCGCATACGCGGTCTGCTTCGGCACGATGGGCTGGTTCTTCTGCAGGTCCTTGAAGAACTTCAGCGCCGGGCCGAAATTGTCGAGCGAACCGCCCAGGGCCTGGTTGATCGCCACCGCGCCCACATAGCCGACGAAGGCGCTGGCCGGATCGAGATAGCCCACCATGCCCTTGTACTCGGGCTTCTGCAGATCGGCCCACGATTGCGGCACCGGCTTGCCGCGCAGCGCGTCGACATTGACCATCAGCCCGAGCGTGCCCGAATGGATGGCGAACCAATGGCCCTGCGGGTCCTTGAGGCCGTCCGGGATGTCATTCCAGTTGGCGGGCTTGTAGGGCGCCGTCACGCCTTCCTTCTGCGCCTGGATGCCGAACGTCACGCCGTAATACACCACGTCGGCCACCGGGTTGGCCTTTTCCGCGACGATCTGGGCCAGCGACTGACCCGAGTTCTTGTTGTCGTGCGGCACCGTGACGCCGGTCTTTTCCTTGATCGCGCGGATCTGCGCGGCCCAGTCCGCCCATTCCGGCGGGCAGTTGTAGCAGATGGCGGTTTGCGCGGCCGCGGCGTGGCTGAATACGACCGCGCCAAGCGTGGGCAGCACCCAGCGCAAGCGGCGCAGCCAGGACGAAGTCGATTGCATGATGCACTCCTTTTCTAGAGACGACGGTGGGGGAAGACGACGCATGACGGTGCGAGACGAAGCTTGTTCTGTTGCTGGCGGCGCTAGGCCGGGGGAGCGACGGTAGCGCCTGCGCGCAATGCGTGCGGCAGCAGTGTCGCGTGCGGCAAGGCTTGATCCGGCGTGGCGGCGGCGTTGCCGGGGTCCAGCTGCGCCAGCAGGCAAGCGAGCGCGCGGGCACCGATCTCGTTGTTGGGCTGCACGACCGTGGAGAGCGGCCGCTCCAGTAGTTGACCGAGCTCGATGCCGTCGTAGCCGAGCACGGACATATCGCCCGGCACGGACAGCCCCAGGTGCTTCAGAATCGAAATCACGCCGATGGCCAGCATGTCGTTGGTGCAGAACAGTGCCGTGGGCGCGGGCTGTGCGGTGATGAACTGCCGGATACGCTCGACTTCCGCCGGCGTCTGCGTGGGCGTATGGGCGGGCAGGGACAGCGGCGGCAATGGCTCGAGACCATGCGCACGCATCGCGTCCCGATATCCCGCGTGGCGCTGCCTGGCGCGGTCCGATGCGGCGAAGGCGCCCGATACCACGCAGATACGGCGATGCCCGGCAGCGATCAGCGTCTCTACGCCGGCGCGCGCGCTGGCGCGGTTGTCCACCGATACCGAATAGCGTTTGCCGCTGCGCGCTCCCTGGTTATACGCGAGCACATACGGCACGCGTTCGGCATCGAGCTGGTCCAGCACCGCGCTGCGGGCTGCATCGGCCACCGTCAGCACCATGCCGTCGACCCGATGACGCAGCAGATATTCGATCCGCTCGCGTTCGCGCTCCGGGTCGTAGCGGCTGGTCACCAGCATCAGGGAATAACCTTGCGCCAGCGCAGCATCCTCGATGCCGCGCCAGCATTCGGCAAATACCGCATTTTCCAGCGTCGGCAGCATGACGCCGACGATGCGCGTGCGCTGTGCCCGCAGCTTGGCGCCCAACAGGTTGGGCCGGAAGCCAAGCTCGCCCGCCGCCCGCAACACGCGCTCGGCGGTGTCCTGACGGACCAGCTCCGGATTGCTGAACACGCGCGACGCGGTTGCCAGCGACACGCTCGCGGCCTTGGCGACGTTCGCCAGCGTCGCGCCATTGGATGACGCTGACGGTGCGGACGGCGTGGCGAGAGACGCGGCTTTGCGGATCATTCGGCTGGAACCGGGCGTCAGGTGGGGTCGAAAATGAAAACGTTTTCATTCAAGCCGCAAAAAAACCGGTGTCAAGGACAACCGGTGGTGCGGTGCGCCGGAAAAAAGCCGGCGAGATCATGCGATCGGCATCGGAGGCCGAATGCCGGCAATTGTGCGCGGCGCAAATGACAGCAGGATGAAACGTCGGAGGGGATGGCAGAAAGACGTTGGGGGACGCGCCGGCCATCCCGTCCCTTCACATCAATTGGCGCCGCCCCGCAGCAGACAGCCGTCGAGCAAGGGCGTGGTATCCACGATGCCGGCACCGGTGCACTCGACCGCGACCTTCTGTCCGCGCCGGACCATCGTCGCCCGGGCCTCCACCTCGCAGACGGGCCGCGCGGCCCCGCAGTTCTGCTGTTCCAGCAGATTCGCGCGTACGGACTGATCGGGATCGGTGGTGCGGATATCGAGATAGACCTGCGTTTCGCCCTCGCGCCGAATACCGCTGGCCACGCCCTCGACGATGAAGTAGGCCCCGCGATAACGTCGATCAGCGCTGTCGCGATCCGCGCGATAGTCCTGCAGGATCGCGGCCGCCTGGTACACCGGCAGGCGGTCCGTGGACCGCGTGGGGTCGATGCTGTACGGTTCGAGCGTGCCGCCGCGGTAAATGCCGCCCGCCGCGCTCGCTGATGGGACTTGCGACGCGTCCGCACCGGAAGAGGAGGCGGTGTCGCCGGCATCGTTCTGGTCGTTGCCAACCAGCCACAGCATGGCGATTACCGCCAATAGGATCAGGGCAATGGCGATTTGTCGGGTCTTGTCGGTCATTGAAGATGGAGATGAAAGGGCCGGCCCCCTTGCAGGGCACGGCATGCGGGATGCAGCCGAGGGCGACAGTCTAGTCGTCTTTCCTTTCAAGTCCGGCTTCGCGGTCTTGCCGGCACCCGGACGCCAAACAATAAAGCCCGAGCATCCTCACGCTCGGGCTTCCTTCAGCGCGTGAAAGGCTTACCCCTTCGCCAACTTCACCGAAGTCGCATCCCCGGTGATATAGCCGACGGCAGCGCCAAACCGATCCTTGTAATTCGCCCGAACCAGCGGATCCAGCGTCGGCTTGACGATGTCATGCAACGGCGATTCCCAATCCCCCGGATGCTGGAACGAACTCATGACGTAAGTCCATCCATTGATTTCGTCCACCGCATGCAGCCCGGTCGATTCCGCGCCGGCGGGCGTCGACAACACGCGCGACAGCTTCTTCGTATCGATGTTGTAGGCCCACAGGAAGTTGTTGACGTGCGTATTGCTGTCTTCGCCGATAAACAGCGTGCGCAGCTTCTCCGAGTACTTCAGATTGTCCGGCGTCGCGATCTTGTCCGGGTTGGCGAAATTGCCCAGCGCATCCTGCTGCTTGAGCTTGCCGCCGCCGAAGTCCTCAGCGATCAGTTCCGGCACGGCGGCCATGTCGACCGGCACCCATTCGGAGTTGATTGGCGCGCCGGTGGTATCGGCCTGGCCACCGCGCAGGTTCTGCGCATACACCGCGCCCGAGTAGGGGCCTTCCACCTTCACGCCGCCCGAGCCGTTCAGCATCGACGATTCGATGCGCGACATCGCGATATAGGCGACCTTGTCGCGCACGTTGATCGTGGTGCCTTCCCACTTGGTGAAGCCGAGGCTGCCGCCCTTGAGCGCCGCATAGCGGTGCGTCTCGAGGAAGGCCGCGGCCTTCTCCATGCCGGGCATCAGCTTGACCCACTGGAAGCCGCCGTTGAACGGAATGCGGGTATAGCTGGCATCCGCCGGGTCGGTGGTCTTGACGTCGAAGATGTCGGTGGCCTTGATGCCGCCGCGGACCAGGGCGCGGATTTCGTCGCTGGTGGCGTGGCCGAGCGGAATCCAGCTCAGCGTGGCCGAGCCCGGGCCGGTGCCTGACGTTTGATTCCACTTGCCGACGTACAGCGTGCCGGACGACAGGTCGCGCGCGCGGTCGGCGATGAACAGGAAGGCGCCGCCGTTGGTGGCGTCGTCGCCCATCAGCACGGTCCGCTCGTCCGGCGCGACGCAGACCAGCTCGTGCGAGATGCGGCCCAGGCAGTAGTGCTTGACGATGGAGCCGGTGCCGTCGGGGTTCACCGTGACCTCGGGCAGATGGCCGTAGTCGTACGGCGAGGCCGCGGTCGGGTCGCCGAAGGTGTAGGTGCTGAAGCGCTGGAACTGCGTGTTCGACGCGATGGTGAAGGCGTCGGGCTCGTATTCCTCGCTCGACAGGTGCGTGTTCCACGGCGACAGGCTGGCGCCGCAGGTAATCCACAGCCCGCGCGCCGACGAGGTATCGACGTTGTGGTACTTGACCAGCATCAGCTTGCCGGTGGCCGGGTCCTGGTCGAGCGTCAGGATCGCGATCGGCGAGGGCAGCATGCCGTAGGCCGAGGCGCCGGCCTGGTCGCGCGTGGTGTATTCGAACTGCACCACGGCGAACACCGGCTTGCCCTTGACACCAGGCACGTTGGCATCGGCCAGCGTCAGCAGCGAGCTGCCGTCGACGCAGTCCGAGAAGAACTGCCGCTCGCTGCCGGGCACCGAGCGGTCGAGGATCGGCTGGTTGTGGATGTCGAAGTAACCGCCGGCCACCACGGTGCCACCCTTGCCGTCGGGCACCGTATCGCCGGTGATGAAGAAGGGCTGATAGGCAAGCTGGTAGGTCTGGCTGCTGCCGTCGCTGAACGAGACCTTCAGCTGCGAGCCGACCGTGGTGGTGGCCATGGCGGCAGGCGCAGCCAAGGTGGGCGCTGCCATGCCGATGAATTCGGCGGTGGTGAAGGTGGCGGTCGGCGTGCCGGGGTTTGGCGCGGTGTCAGCGTCGCCGTCGCCGCCGCAGCCGGTCAGCAGTGCGGCCGAGGCCGAGCCCAGCGGCAGCATCGGCGAGGTGGCAAGGAATTTGAGGAGGGTGCGGCGGGATGGGTTCGGTGTTGGCTTCATGTTGTTGAAAGCAATCTGAAAGTTCGACGCTGCAAACGACGATGCCCGGCGGGTGCCGGGCATCGATGGGGGACCGCTCTTCGGAGCGCAGTCAGCATGGTAGGCAGCGACGATGACAGTTTTTTGACGGCCTCGGCTCCGTTCGATTCGATGCGATTCGGGCAATTCCCTCAGCGCGCGTTGACGTCGCGCTCGATCGCCCGCGCCGTCACCAGCAATTGCGGCAGCAGTTGCCGCAGCGTTTCCTCGACCGTCCAGCGCGAGGTCGATACCGCGATGTTCACCGCGCCGATCGGCTCGCGCTGCCGGTTCAGGATCGCCTTGGCGATCGAGATATCGCCGATGAACGACTCCTGATCGTTCAGCGCATAGCCGCGTTTGCGTGCGGTCTGCGGGGCCGTGCGCAGGTCGGATAGCTCGGTGAGCGTATGCGGCGTCATTGCGCGGCGCGGCACGCGTGAAAGCAGGCGCATCGCGTCGTCGATATCCATCTCCGCCAGGATCGCGCGGCCGGCCGCGGAGCAGTGGATCGGCAGACGCGAGCCGACGTGCAGATCGACGCTGACGGCACGAAAGCCAGGAAAACGCACCACATAGACGATCTCGTCGGCCTCCATTTCCATCAGGTTGACGGTCTCGGCGGTGCGGCGATTCAGGTCTTCGAGATGGGGCAGGGCGCGGTCGCGCAGCGAATCGCTGGACAGCATCGCGTGGCTCAGATGCAGCACCTTGCCGGACAGCGTAAATGCGCGGGTCTTCGGGTCCTGGCGCAGATAGCCGAGTGCGGTCAGCGTATGAGTGATGCGCTGCAGTGCGCTGCGGCTCAGCGACGCATGCTCGCAGAGCTCGGTCAGTCCGACCGGACGGCCGATGTCGGCCAGGCGCTCGAGCACTTCGAAAGCCTTGCCGATCGACGCGATAAAGAGCGGATTGACGGACCGGCCGTCGTGGTCCCCGTCGTGGCGAGGTCGGCCGCCGCCGTTTGCCCCCGTGATCCGGGCCTTCGGTGCCCGCACTGCCTTCGTCGTCCCCACTGCAGACTCTCCTCGGTAAGCCGCAACAGAGATCTGGATATCGCATACCGATATCCGCTATTGCGCCCGCGATAGTGAGCCACTTACATTCGAAGCCGTCAAGACATCCACCCATCCACCAGACTTCCATGGAACATCAGGACACACCGATCCGTCCGTCCCGCCCGCCACGCGTTGCCGTGATCGGCGCCGGCATCGTCGGGACGGCGATCGCGTACGAGCTGCAGAAGCGCGGGGCTGAGGTCACGCTGATCGATCGGGACGAACCCGGGCAGGCCTGCAGCTACGGCAATTCCGGTGCGATCAGCCCGGGCTCGGTCGCGCCGCTGGCGATGCCGGGCGTGCTGGCCTCGTTGCCGAGCATGCTGCTGGACGAACGCAGTCCGCTGTACCTGCCGCTGTCCTATCTGCCGCGCGCCTTGCCGTGGCTGCTGCGCTTTATCGCGTCGGCCTCGCCGCGGAAGGTCGAGCGGGCCGCCGAGCGGCTGCATGCCATTCACGTCAACGCGGTGCAGCGGCATCTGCAGCTGACGCAGGAGATCGGTGCGCCCGAGCTGCTGATGCGGCGTGGGCATCTGCATCTGTATCCCGATGCCGCCGCGCTGGACAAGGACGCGACGTCGTGGCGCATGCGCAAGGAATTTGGCTACGAGTTCGAACGGCTGGACCGCGCCGGCATCGAGGCGCTGGAGCCCAATGTCGGCAGGCGCTATCAGGTCGGCATGTTTCTGCAGGACCACGCGACCATCGTCAATCCGGGGCGCTATGTCCAGGCCATCGTGCGGGCGTTCGAGCAGCGCGGCGGCGGCCGGCGCAGGACCGAGGTGCGTGCCTTGCGTCGTGCCGACTTCGCGGGCCGGCCGCGCTGGTGCGTGGTGGAGGCCGACGGCCGCATGGATCAGTGTTTCGACGAGGTCGTGGTGGCCGCCGGCGCGTGGTCGCGCAAGCTGACGGCGCCGCTGGGCCTCGATATTCCGCTGGAAAGCCAGCGCGGCTATCACGTGCAGTTCCGCGACGCCGCGCGCACCGTATCGCGCACCGTGGTGCTGGCGGACCGCAAGGTCTTCGTCACGCCGATGGAGGAGGGACTGCGCGTCGGCGGCACCGTGGAGATCGGTGGGTTATCTCGCCCGCCCGATATGCGCCGCGCGGCGATGCTGGAGCGCATCGCGCGCGAGACCTTCGATGGGCTGGACGATCCGGCGCCGAGCCGGTGGATGGGGCATCGGCCGTGCATGCCCGATTCGGTGCCGATCGTCGGGCCCGCCGATGGCCAACCGGGGCTGTGGCTGGCCGTTGGGCACGGGCATCTGGGCGTAACCGATTCGGTCAATACCGCGTATCGGATTGCGGATCAGATGCTGGCGGAGGGGGCGCGGGTGGCGGCGGGGGTGGGGACGGGGGTGGGGACGTAAGCCGCTGGCCCAGCGGCTTGAAACGCGGATCCCAGGCTCAACCCCAGCGCCGCACGCGTCCGGTGTCGATGTGGATGAAGTTCTCGCTGCGGTAGAAGCCGACGCCGCCCGCCTGCAGCGACACGGCCGCGTCGCGCAGATCGTCGAGCGCCACGCCGGGCAGGCGGATGTCGATCGCCTTGCCGTCCATATGCAGGCTGTGCTTTGCCACGCCGCCGCCGCGCGTCTTGCGCAGCCGGGAATTGGTATTGGGGCTGCGGTAGCCGGAGATGACCTGGAACGGGTTGTCGCTGCCCAGCACCGTACGCAGCTGGTACAGCACGCCGAACAGCTCGGGATCGATCGTGCCGACGTCGCCCGAATAGTGGTCGCGCAGGAAGCGATTGAGCTTCAGGTGGGCCTGCGGCAAAACCTGTTCGCCCATCGCGTAGACCAGCGACAGATGTTCGCCGGTATGGGTGTGGTCGAAGGCCAGCGCGCGGGCGCCCGGCACATTGGCCAGCGCCAGCTTCGGCGCCAGGGCCGTCAGGCCGGCGCTCAGCGCCAGGCCGCCGGTACGTTGCAGGAAGCGGCGCCGTGCCGGATCACGTGAATACGTCATGATGTGATGTTCTAGCTTGCTTGGCTCGAAGTTGGCTCGAAGTTGGCTGGGTGTTGCTTGTCTCAGGAGGGCGGGGCGCTGGCCGCGCGGTTGGCCGGCGGCGTGGCCCTTACGGCTGGCGTATGTGAGGCTCGGCGCGCGGCGCGCTGCTGCAGCGCCTGGCCGAGCACTTTATCTTGGCCGTAAATGTCAGCGAGGAAGTATACCCGTCCATCGGCTCTTGCGATGGCCGTGCCATAAGCCAACGTTACCGGCAAGGGATTGATCAGCGAGACCGTGCTGGCCTTGCCGGCGCCCATCGCCTGCCGGATCCGCTCCTCGGTCCATTCCGGCATGTCCTTGAGCACGAACTTGGCGAGCGCCACCGGATCCTCGACCCGGATGCAGCCATGGCTCAGATCGCGCCGCCCGCGCTTGAACAGCTGCGGCGCCGGCGTGTGGTGCAGATAGATGGCCTGGTTGTTCGGGAACACGAACTTGATGTCGCCGAGTGCGTTCAGCGGGCCGGGCCGCTGGCGGATGCGCATCTGCCCGTCCAGCACGGCCTGCATATTGGCCGCGTTCAGCTGCTTGATGACCTCGTTGCCGGCCACGAATTCGAAGCCCTGCCGGTTGAAGTAGGCCGGATCGCGCTGCAGCCGCGGAATGATCTCCTTCTGTGCGATCGAGCGCGGCACGTTCCAGTACGGGCTGAACTCGATATAGCGCATGTCCTCCTTGAACAGCGGCGTGCGCGTGTCGAGCGCCTTGCCGACGATCACCTTCATCTCGAGCCGGATATCGAGCTTGCCCTCGTGGAACTCGTAGGCGCGCAGCATGAACTCCGGGATATTGACGACGATCATGCGCGAGCCTTCGGCCAGCGGGGTCCAGCGCAGCCGCTCCATCGTCAGCACGATCTGCCGCACGCGCGCCGATGGCGGCGTATTGAGCTGGGCCAGCGTGGCCGGGCCCATCACGCCGTCGGCTTCGAGGCCATGACGTGCCTGGAAGGACTTGACCGCGGCCACCAGCGGGCCGGTATAGCTGGCCGGCACCGGTGTGCCCGTCGGCAAATCCCCGAGCGCGGTCAGGCGCTGCGCCAGCGCGCCCAGCCCGTCGTAGGTCTTGCCCTCGGTCAGCTTGCCTTCGGGCAGCGCCGGGAGTGGCGATTTCCAGTAGGGCTGCGTGGCGAGCGCACGGTAGCGCGCCAGCGCGTCGCGCAGGGTCCCATACAGCGGGAACGACGGCGCGGCTTCGCGGATCGCGGCCGGCAGGCGATTCGCCGCCACCGCGGCGCGCAGATAGGCGTCCGGATCGAATGGCTTTTCTTCGGCGGGATTGAAGTTCGCATGGACCTTGCGCGGGTCGATGCGGCCCCGGTGCAGATCCGACAGATAGCGCTGCATCGCCCCGGTCAGCGCGCCGTCAAGGCGATCGACGGCCTCGGGCGGCAGCGCTGGTCCATTGGCGGCCTTGGCGACGGCGTCGCGCAGCATGTTGGCGTCGTAGTCCTCGGCATCGAGACCATCGGCCGGCGCATCGGCCAACGCGGTGACGGCTTGCTGCGCGATGGGGGTGGGTTTGCCATTGGCGAACCACAGGGGCTGGGCCAGTGCGCCGGTCGCGAAGCCGACGAGCAGCGCAGTCAGCAGCGCTATCGGCAAGACGCTCAGCGTGCCGGCAATCCAGCGCTGGCGGCGCGAGCGGGGAACGGGGAAGGGCGATTGCAGGTCGTGCGAACGGGACGTTGCGGCAAAAGTCATCGGCAATCCGGAATGGCGGTTCAGTCCGTATCCTAGCCCAGGATGCCGCGATGCCAGGAATCGTGCACAATGCGCGTTCCCGCTGACGAGGCCCTGCCCGATGAAACGATTGCTGATGATGTTGCCGCTGGTCCTTGCGCTCGGCGGCTGCGGCTTGCTTGCCGCCCCTTGCCGGGTCGCCTCCGCGGGCCTGAAGATCGTGCCGATCATTGGCGACGTTGCGGCGCTGCCGACCGATGCCTGCGCCGAGGTGATCGACTGAGGCCGATGCCGCGGCCGCAAGGGCCTAGCGGTACGACAGCACCAGCCCCTGGATCAGCTGCGTCCAGCCCTCCAGCATCACGAACAGCAACAGCTTGAAGGGCACCGAGATCGTGGTCGGCGCGATCATCGACATCCCGAGCGCCAGCAGGATCGCTGCCACGATCAGGTCGACCACGACGAAGACCAGGTAGATGATGAAGCCGATCTGGAATGCGCGCGTCAGCTCCGACAGCGTGAAGCTCGGAATCAGCACCATCATGTCGTCCGGCTGCAGATCGTCGGCGCGGCCCTCGGGCCAGATCCGCTTGGCCGACTGCACGAAGAAGGTGCGGTTGCGCTCCTCGGTGTGCTTGATCAGAAATTCCTTCAGCGGCCCGCTGACCGAGTCGTAGACCGTGACCACATCGCCCACGTTGAAGGGCGCATTGCTCTGCGCGCGCCGCTCGATCGCGTCGAAGGCATCGGCGCCGATCGGCGCCATGATGTAGGCGGTCAGGATGATCGCGATGCCGTTGAGCACCATATTGGGCGGCACCTGCTGCAGCCCCAGCGCGGCGCGCAGCAACCCGAACACGATCACCAGCTTGGTATAGCTCGTCACCATCAGGGCGACGAACGGCGCAATGCCGAACGCCAGGATGACGGTGAGGATCAGTACCGGGTTGTACAGATTGCCGCTCATGCGTCGCCCGCGGCGAAGCTCGATACGCGCACGCCGAGCCGGTTGCCGACCGCGATCAGCGTGCCGGTGCCCAGGATGCGGCCGCCGGCGACGATGCGCACCTCGCTCTGTTTCAGCGGCTGGGGCAGCTCGAACACATAGCCGGGCCGCACTTCCCGCAGATCGGCCAGCGCCAGGGATACGTCGCCGACCTCGAAGCGCAGCGACACCTCCAGCTCTTCGAGCCGATCGAGCGCGGCCGGCGCGGCGTCGGGATGCGGCAACTCGCGCTGCCCGTTGTTGCGGTCTTCCATGCTGTCTCCATGAACCGACGGCGCGGCGGGGGCGCCGGTCGGGCGTTGAATCGTGATGCGGCGTCCCTCGGCCAGAGCGGGCCAGCCCAGTCCCGCGGCGCCCGTCGTGCAATACACCGCGAGCGCGCCGCCATGCGTCTGCCAGTGCTCGATGCCGACGATGTCGCCCGGGCGGATGTCGCGCATCTCGCCGACCGCGATGGCTGTGGTGCCGATGCGCACGGCCAGCGGCACGCGCAATTGCGCCAGCCAGGGCGGCAGCGGGCCGTCGGGCGCGCGTTGCAGCAAAGGCAGCGTGGCGAGGCGTTCTGGCTCGTCCAGTTGCAGGGTGGCGTGCAGCGTCTCGCTGCCGGCCGCGGCCTTGCCGCCGCTATTGACACCATCGTCGCCGTCTTCCAGGCGCCGCAGCGTCAGCCCGAAGCAGGGCGCGCCCGACCGGAGACCGGTGCCGTCCCCTTGCCACGCGAAGGGCTGCCGGACCGCGGCGGCCACCGCTTCCCCGACCTGTGCGAGCGCATCGGCCATCAAGGCTTGCCGCAGCAGGGCCGGCAGCGTCTCCGCGGCGCCGTCCACGCCGAGCAGACGGCGTTCGCTTGGCACGTCGAACAGTAGCTGTCCGCGCGTTTCTCCAAGCGTGAAGGCGTAAGGGTTGGCGTGAGCGCCGGGGCCCGCGCCCGAACTCGTCGAGGCGCTTTGCTGCGGCTCGAAATGCAGCAGCCAATCGGCGCCGCCCACGCGCAGCCGCAGCGGCGCGGTCCGGCACAGCAGGCGATTGGCCACCGCCGCCACATCCGCTTCGACGTGCGGCAGCTCCGGCGCCGCGTCCAGTTCGCGGATCGCGGCCTCGCCGCTTCCCGGGCGATGCAGCCGCACGCGCGCACGCGCCGGCCCGCCGCGGCCCGCTGACAAGGGGCCTGCCGACGCTGGAGGTTCGCTGGGCGCAACGGATGACGTCATGGGTGGCAGAGGCATGGCAAGGCCCGCCGGCGGCAGCGTTGTCCGCAGCGGTCGCTGCCAGTCAGCAAGGCGGTTATTGAGACGGTTAGTGACGGAAATGCGCGACGGAAGAACGATACGGAAGCAGGTGCAGCCTCGTCCACTACGAGCCTTGGTAGGGCCGGCCTCGGCGGCCACCTCCGTAGCCCTGCCGCTACGAATCCTCGGTATTGGTCGCGTGGCGCAGCCGCCATACACTGCGCTCACCGTTCGCCAGGGCCGCGCCGCGGCGGCGTGGCCTGCCTGGCCCCGACGTGGCGCCAGTTGCGGCAGTCCGCGCCCGTCCCGGTGAACGGCCGATCGAACCATCGCAGCAGCCCACATACAGCGTCATGGCAAAACTGTCGGGATTTACCAAGGGGATCGGCCCCGCGCCGGGCCTGCAGCAGATGGCTGCGGCGGCCTCGCGCCAGTCCGACATCGCGCTGACGCTGCTGCTGTTTGCGGTGATCGCGCTGTTCGTGCTGCCGCTGCCGACCTTCCTGCTGGACCTGATGCTGACGATCAACCTGGGCATCAGCCTGACGCTGCTGATCGTCGCCACCTATATTCCGTCGGCGCTGTCGCTGTCGACGTTCCCCTCGCTGCTGCTGTTCACCACGCTGTTCCGGCTCTCGCTCAATATCGCGTCGACCAAGCTGATCCTGCTGAACGCGAATGCCGGCCACATCATCGAGACCTTCGGCAAGCTGATCGTCGGCAACAACGTCGTGGTCGGCGGCGTGGTGTTCCTGATCATCGCGATCGTGCAGTTCATCGTGATCGCCAAGGGCTCGGAGCGCGTGGCGGAGGTCGGCGCGCGCTTCGCGCTGGACGCGATGCCCGGCAAGCAGATGAGCATCGATGCCGACGTCCGCGCCGGCACCATCAGCGCCGCGCAGGCGCAGGAGCGGCGCCGCGAGCTGGAGCAGGAATGCCAGCTGCACGGGGCGATGGACGGCGCGATGAAGTTTGTCAAGGGCGATGCGATCGCGGGCGTCGTCATCGCACTGGTCAATATCCTGGCTGGCATCACCATCGGCACGCTGATGAAGGACATGAGCATCGGCGACGCGCTGCAGCGCTACGCGATCCTGACCATCGGCGACGGCATGGTGTCGCAGATTCCCTCGCTGCTGGTGTCGATTGCCGCGGGCGTGGTCATCACGCGCGTGTCGTCCGACGACAGCGACAGCCGCGCCGCCAATCTCGGCACCGTGATCGGCCGCCAGTTGCTGGCGCAGCCGAAGGCGCTGCTGGTGTCGGGCGTCGCCATCGCCGTGTTCCTGGTGGTGCCCGGCTTCCCGAAATGGACGTTCGGCACGATGGCGCTGGTGGTGGCCGGCTGCGGCTACTGGCTGATGCGCCGGGGCCAGCGCACCGCGGGCACGGTGACGTGGATCGAGATGCCGGACGACCGCAAGGAGGAAGACGCGCGCTCGGCGGTGGCGCCCGCGCTGGCGCTCGACCTGGACCCAACGCTGCGCGATCGCCTCGACATGCGTCAGTTCGAGCAGCGCATGACGATCGCCAAGGGCCAGGTCGAGTCGGACCTGGGCATGGTCTTTCCGCGCCTGCGGATCGAATACCGCCCGCTGGGCGAGCCCGACGCCTACGCGATCCGCGTGCAGGACGTGGTGGCGTCAACCGGCGCGCTGCGGCCCGGCATGGAGCTGGTCGAGCCGGGATCGCGCGCGCTGGTCGACCAGGGCCGCGCGGTGGTCGGCGCGCCGTTCGGCCCGTTCGCCGAGGCCGTATGGATTCCGCAGGACAAGCCGACCGCCCGCGGCGGTCGCGATGCCGCCACCGACGGGCCCGCGCCCGGCGCGCCGCGCACGCTGTCGTGCGAGGAAGTGCTGGCCGTCCATGTCGGCGCGGTGATCAAGCAGCATGCGGCGCCGCTGCTCGGCATCCAGGACGTGCAGGAGATGATGCACGTGGTGCAGGCCGAGGCGCCGGACCTGGTGATGGAACTGGCCCGCGTGGTGCCGCTGCAGCGCGTTACCGAGGTGCTGCGCCGCCTGCTGCAGGAAGACGTGCCGATCCGCAACCTGCGCACCATCTTCGAGAGCCTGGTGACCTGGGCACCCAAGGAAACCGATGCGATCGCGCTGACCGAACTGGTCCGCGTCGATCTGGGCCGCCTGATCACCAGCCGCCATGTCGGCGGCGAACGGGCGATCGATGCGGTGCTGTTCGAGCCGGCGCTGGAGCAGCGCGTGCAGGGCGCGATCGAGAAGGCCGCGCGCGGCAACCTGCTGCTGCTGAGCCACGACGTCACCCGCGAGATCCGCGAGCAGCTGCGCCAGCTGCTGGAGAAGGCCAATGCCGCGCGCGTGGTGGTGGTCGTCAGCGTCGACGTGCGCCGCTACATCAAGCGGCTGATCGAGCCGGTGGCGCCGCGCCTGCCGGTGCTGTCCTACCAGGAGGTCGACGAGGACGTGCGCCTGGTGCCGGTCGGCTGGATCCGCAATCCCGAGGTCGAGTAAGCGATGGGCGCCGACACGATTCTCGATATCACGCGCGAGGCGCTGCTGGTGGTGCTGTGGGTCACGCTGCCGGTCGTACTGATCGGCACCGTGGTGGCGCTGGTGGTGGCGGTGCTGCAGGCCGTCACGCAGATCCAGGACCAGAGCATCGGCACCTCGGCGCGGCTGATCGCGGTGCTGGTGTCGCTGGTGCTGCTGGGCGGCTGGCTCGGCGGCGAGGTGATGCGGTTCTCGCAGCGGGCCATCCAGACGATGCTGACCTTCTTATAACGACGATTCGACGACAAGTTCGACGACAGATCCGGCGACAAATTCAACGACAGATGACGCAGTGGAAAACCGGGGAGGATATGTTGACAAGCGAACGGTTCGGACCTCGATGTCTGGCCATGGCGGGCGCAATGCAAGGCCGTCCGTCCACAGATAAGGCGACCACACGATACGTGGGCGGTCTGCGCGTGGTGGTCGCGCTGGCGCTGCTGCTGGCGCTGTGGCTCGGCGCGCTCCAGCCGCTGCATGCTGCCGACCTGAAATGGCCCGGCAAGCCGTTCCAGATCTCGGCCAGCGAGAAGCGCGTGGCCGATTTCCTGCGCGAGCTGGCGTCGACCCAGGGCACCACCGCGGTGGTCGATTCGCGCGTGGACGGCACCATCAGCGGCCGCTTCTCCGACTCGCCGCTGTCCATCCTGCGCAGCGTCTGCGCGAGCTATGGCCTGACCTACTACTACGACGGCTCGCTGCTCTACATCGAGCCGGCCGGCGAGGCGCGTAGCGAGGTCATTCCGTTCGCGCGCGGGGCAGGGGACCGGCTGAATGATGCGCTCGAACACATGCAGGTCATCGACTCGCGCTATCCGATCACGATCAACGACGACGACGGCACCGTGATGGTTTCCGGCCCGAAGCGCTATGTCGAAACCGTGCGCTCCGCGGTGCGCGCCTTCGACGACCGCGCCGTCAACGACGACCGCGCCGAGGTGCAGATCTTCCCGCTGAAGTACTCGTGGGCCTCGGACTTCCGCATCAACCGCTCGGGCAAGGACATCACCGTGCCGGGCGTCGTCACCGTGCTGCGCAGTCTCTACGGACGCCAGCGCGCCGGCACCGCGACCACGCCGGTCAGCATGGGCCCGAGCCGCGGCGCCAGCCGCATGGCCGAGCTGCGCAGCGGCGGCGCCAACAACATGACGCTGCCGCAGGCCAATCCGCGCCAGGTGCTCGAGTCGATGAACGATGGCTCAACCGGCATCGGGCAGCCCGGCTTCGGCAACTGGGGCTTCGGCGGCCTGCCGCAGTTCCAGGCCGATACGCGCCTCAATGCGGTGATCGTGCGCGATGTACCGGAGCGGATGGCGCAGTACCAGCGCCTGATCTCGTCGCTCGACATCAAGCCGCGGCTGATCGAGATCGAGGTCACGATCATGGACATCAGCCAGGAGAACCTGGACAGCCTGGGCGTGGACTGGCGCCTGCATACGCGCCACGTCGACCTGCAGCTCGGCGGCGGCGGGGGTTCGCCGCTGACGTTCGGCAATGCGCGTTCGGAGGGCGGCACCACCGGCAACACCGCCGGCTCGGGCCTGCAGTTCACCGGCGCGATCGGCAACGACGTCACGCGCTATCTGCTGACGCGCGTCAAGGCGCTGGCCGAGCGCGGCCAGGCCAACTTCGTCGCGCGGCCCAAGGTGCTGACGCTCGACAACACCGAGGCCGCGCTGGAGAACATGCGCGAGTTCTATGTGCGCGTCGACGGCTTCCAGGACGCGGGCCTGTTCAACGTGGTGGCCGGCACCGCGGTGCGCGTGACACCGCTGGTGATCGACGAGCGCGAAGGGCGTGCGGTGATGCTGAGCATCGACATCGCCGATGGCGACCTGTCCGGCGAGACCGTCGACAACATCCCGATCGTGCGGCGCCGCTCGATCACCACGCAGGCGATGGTCGACGAGGGCAAGAGCCTGCTGATCGCCGGCTATACGGTCGAGGAGAAGCTGCGCGCGTCGTCGGGCGTGCCGTTCCTGCAGGACGTGCCGATCATCGGCAACCTGTTCAAGTACCAGGAGAAGCGCCAGGCCAATATGGAGCGCTTCTACCTGCTGACACCGCGTCTGGTGATGCCGGGGATGAGCTGATGGCCGCGCTGCACGCCGATTCCCATGCCGATCCGCTGCACCAGGAAGCCGGGGCCCCGGGCTGGACGCTGCGGCTGCTGGGCGGGGCCGTCTACGGCCGCGTGATCTCGCTGCGGCGCGGCGCCAATGTGCTGGGTGCCGCCAGCGACGTCGACATCAGCGTGCCCGGCGACGACGTGCAGCCGCGCCATCTGGTGCTGAACGTCGGCGAGCTGGCGGTGTCGGCCGAGCGCATCGGCGAGGCGCAGGTCAAGGTCAACGGCCGCGACACCACGCAGCGCGTGATCGCGCTGGCCGGCGGCGACATCCTGACGGTGGGCTCGCTCGACATGGAGCTGCTGCGGGCCGCGCCGGCGGCGTCCGAGACCACCGACACGCTGTTCGCCTGGGCCGAATCGGGCCGCCGCGCCGCGCGCGCCGACAGCGACGAGCCGGTGCGCCAGTCCAGCCGCTGGGTGCTGGGCGGCATCGGCGTGCTGGTGGTGGCGCTGCTGATCGGTGCCGGCTGGCTGGCCGCCACGCTGTCGCACGACGGCGGCCTGGCCCGTACCGCGCAGGTGGACCCGGCCGAGGTGCGCCAGACCGTCGCCGGCTATCCCGAACTCGAGGTGGTGTCGCTGCCTAACGGCGCGGTCACGGTGCGCGGCTTCGTCAATTCGCGCGTCGACCGTCAACGCATCGCGCAGGCGCTGGCGCCGTTCGGGCGCGGCGTGCAGCAGCAGGTTCGCTCGGCGGACGACATCATCGAGCATATCCAGCGCTACGTCGACGAGCCGGGCGTGGGCATCGCCTACCAGGGCAACGGCCGCGTGGTGCTGACCGGCACCGCCGACCCCGTTGCCGGCCGCGACAAGGTCAAGCGCGTGATCGAGGACCTGCACCCCGGCGTGCTGGTGTCCGATCGCATCGACTACCGCGAGACCGCCGACAGCCGGCGGCGCCATCTGCGCGAAGGGCGCTGGGACAACTGGCAGGGCGTCTTTCCGGCGCGCGTGGTCAGCATCACCGATAACGGCGACGGCACGCGCTACGTGCAGCTGGCCAACGGCAGCCGGTATTTCGAAGGCGCGGTGCTGAAGAACGGCGCCGAGATCGAGAAGATCGAAGCGGACGGGCTGGTGCTGAAGGAAGGCAAGGGCGGCGAGCCGCCGCCGCAGCGCTGACGGCCGCAGGAATTCGCTGTGGTTCCCTGCACGGGGGCCGCGGCAGATCGGTTCCGCATCGCCGATGCGGAGTGTTTGGCAGTACCACTTGATGAAGGAGATGGAAATGGCTGGTGAAGTCGATCTGAACGCCAAGATGCAGGAAATCCAGCAGAAGGCCCAGGAGTTCTCGGTGAACATCATGGCCCTGCAGGACACGCTGACCCGTCAAAACGCCGTGGTCAGCAGCGAAATGGCGCACAACACGCAGAAGGCCAACCTGGTCCAGGGCGCGATGCAGGACGTCAAGCAGACGTCGAGGACCAACTGACGGCGGCGGGGTCGCGCGCGTCGCCGGACGGCCCCCTGGCCGCTCCGGCGGGCCGCGCACCCTGACCGGCTTGTCCCTCAATTCAGTCCAGGAGAACAGCGATGGATCCCACCGCGATCGCCGCCCAAGGCGCCGTTGCCGATGCGGCTTCCGTGTCCGCGCACCAGCAGGCGCCGCAGGCCGGCCAGGCCGCCGATCCCGCCGATGCGCGCACCTTCGCCGAGATGGTGCAGCATGGCACCGCCGGCGGCACCACGGCCAGCGAGCCGAGCACGTCCTCGCTCGGCGCCGCGATCCGCACCACCTATGTGTCGGCGGGCGAAGAGGCGGCACGCCAGGCCGCGCGGCTCGACGAGATGCGCGAGAGCATGTTTACCGCGATCCAGCAGGGCAGCACCAGCGACGTGGTGTATCAGGCCATGATGCTGCAGACCGAATCGCTCGAGCTGTTCTCGTCGATCCATGTCACGTCGAGCATCGGCAGCGCGGGCACCAATCTGTTCAACAGCCTGCTCAAGAACCAGCAATGACGCCGATCTCTGCGGCTTCGGCCATGCCGGCCACCGGCCGGCCCAGGCTGTCCCGTCTTGCCCGTGTTGCCCCGGTGGCGCTGGTGCTGCTGCTGGCCGCCTGCCGCGTCGACCTGTACGCCTCGCTCAACGAGGCCGAAGCGAACCAGATGCTGGCGGTGCTGACCGCCGAAGGCATCGACGCCGACAAGGTCCGCGCTGGCGAGGCCGGCTGGAGCGTGCGCGTCGACGAGTCGCAACTGCCCGCGGCGCTCGAGATCCTGCGCAGCGAAGGCCTGCCGGGTGAGCGTTTCTCGTCGCTGGGCCAGGTGTTCCAGAAGCAGGGCCTGGTGGCGACGCCGACCGAAGAGCGGATGCGCTATATCTTCGCGCTGTCGCAGGAGCTGTCCGAAACGCTGCGCAATATCGACGGCGTGGTCACGGCACGGGTGCACGTGGTGATCCCGGCCACCGATCCGCTGTCGGACAAGATCCGGCCGTCTTCGGCCGCGGTCTTCATCAAGCATCGTCCCGATACCGACCTGCGGCTGCTGGTGCCGACGGTCAAGGACATGGTGGCCCACAGCATCGAGGGCGTGACCCACGACAAGGTGTCGCTGTCGCTGGTCGAGGCGCGTCCGTTTACGCCGATCGGACCGGTCGCCCGAATGCCGGCAGGCAATGGCTTCCCGGTCGTCCGCTTCGCCGCGATTGCCGCAGCCGTGATCGCCGCGCTGGCGCTCGCCGGGCTCGGCGTGCTGGCGTGGAAGCGCGGCGGCCTGCGGCAGGCGCTGGGCCGCCTTGGCGCACGGGCCTCGGCGAGGAGCCGTGCCTGATGGTCGCGCTGGCCGCGCCGGGTCTGCCGCATGCCCCGCATGCGTCCTTGCATGTGCCGTCGCTTGCGCTGGCCCGCGCGGTCGCCGATTTCGCGCAGCGCCCGCTCGCGCACCAGCATCCGAGCTGGTTGCCGCGCGAATGGCCGCTGCCGCTGCGCAGGGCCGACCGGTTCGGTACTGCCGCGGCGCAGGTATTGGCGAGGCCGCTGTCGCTGGGCGGCAGCGACGAGCAAGCGCGCGCGCTGCTGCTGCAGGCCTTGCTCGATGGACGCGGCGACCCGCTGTCGAGGCTGGTGCTGCTCGATCGCAGCGCGCTGCGGCTGCTGGCCGTCTGGTGCGGCATGGCCGTGCATAAGCCCGGCTTCGCCAGCGAGCGCAGCCGCCTGGCGCAGCAGCTCGACGGCAGGCTGGGCGCGCTGGCCCAGCCGCTGATCGGCACCGTGCCGTACCGGCTGCGGCGCGCCGCACGGCGCTTCGACCCGCAGGCGGTGGCCTTCATCCTGAAGCGCGTGCCGGATCTGCCCGACCTGCCGATGAATCTCGATCCCATCCGCGCGCGGCCCTCGTCGGCCGCGCGCGTGATGGCCGAACGCGGCTACCGGCTGCTGTGCGGCCTGGTGCAGACGCTGCCGCCGGCCGCGAGCGGCGCGGCGCAGGGCGGCGGGGACGGGGCCCTGTTGATGGCGGTGCGCCGCAAGTTCCCGCGCCGGCTGGCCGCGCTGCCGGTGCCCGCGCTGAGCCGCCCGCAGGCCGCGCAGCTGCGCGAACTGCTGCTGCTCAACCTGATTCCAGAACGGTTTCCGACATGGCACTGGCTTTTCTGATTACCAGCGAGAACCTGCAGCTGCTGTCCGAGCGCAAGGTCCTCAAGGAGGCGGAGTACGCGGCCCTGATGGACGCCGCCGAGGTCATCGAGGCCGCCCGCCGCGAGGCGCACCGCATCACCACCGACGCGCAGCGTGACGCCGAGCAGCGGCGCCAGCACGGCTATCGCGAAGGCTGGGCCAAGGCCCAGGCCGAGCACGCGGCCGCGCAGGTCAGCGCCGCGGCCGAGGCGGAGCGCCAGCTCGGCGCGATGCGGCGCACCATGGCCAATATCGTGATGAAGGCGGTCCAGCAGATCGCCGGCGAGCTCGATCCGGACATCATCCTCGAGGTCGCGCTGCAGCGGATCGACGCGCTGGTCCGCAGCGAGCCCTTCATCACGATCCAGATCCCGCTCGGCCGCGAGCAGGCGGTGCGCAACCTGCTGGACGCGATGGCCGAGACGCTGGACTGGCCGCGCCGCGCCAACGTCGTGGTGGAGCCCAGCCTGGAGCCCGATGCCTGCCGCATCCTGACGCCGTCCGGCACGATGGAGGTCGGCTTGCAGGCCCAGCTCGAAGCGTTTGCGCGCCGTGTGCAGGCGGGTTGAATCCTGCCTACACCCGATAGCATCACGCAGCGCCTTTTATTCCCCGACCCATGGCCGACCCGATCCCGACATCCGACCTGAAGGCCGCGCTGCAGCACGCCGCGCTCGATCTCGAACGCGCCTTCGACCATTTCACGCCGGTGGCGATGCGCGGGCGCGTGTCGAAGGCGGTCGGCATGCTGATCAATGCGACCGGCATCCAGGCGCATGTCGGCGAAATCTGCCAGCTGGTCACGCCTGGCGAGCCGCCGCTGCTCGCCGAGGTGGTCGGCTTCGAGCAGCAGACCGCGCTGCTGACGCCGCTGGGGCGCACCACCGGCGTGTCGGCGGTGACCGAGGTCGTGCCGCAGATGCACGGCTATCGCTGTCCCGCGGGCGCGGCGCTGCTCGGGCGCGTGCTCGACGCGCTGGGCAGCCCGATCGATGGCCGCGGCCCGCTGGTCGGCGTCAGCCAGGTGCCGGTCGAGAACGAACCGCCCGATCCGCTGACCCGCGCGCTGATCCGCACGCCGTTGCCGACCGGCGTGCGCGCGATCGACGGCGTGCTGACGCTGGGCGAGGGCCAGCGTGTCGGCATCTTTGCGCCGCCCGGCGTGGGCAAGAGCACGCTGCTCGGCATGCTGGCGCGCGGCGCGCAGAGCGATGTCAACGTGGTCGCGCTGGTCGGCGAGCGCGGGCGCGAGGTGCGCGAATTCATCGAGTACAGCCTCGGCGATGCGGGACTGGCGCGCACGGTGCTGGTCGTGGCGACCTCGGACCGTGCGCCGATGGAGCGCGTCAAGTGCGCGTATACCGCGACTGCGATCGCCGAACACTTCCGCGACCAGGGCAAGCGCGTGCTGCTGCTGGTCGATTCGCTGACCCGGTTGGCGCGGGCGCAGCGCGAGATCGGTCTTGCCAGCGGCGAGCCGCCGACGCGCCGCAGCTATCCGCCATCGGTCTTCTCGATGCTGCCGCAGTTGCTCGAGCGCGCCGGCACTGCCGCGCGCGGCTCGATTACGGCCGCCTACACGGTGCTGACCGAGGGCGAGGACGACAACGATCCGATCGCGGAGGAGGTCCGCTCGATCCTCGACGGCCATATCGTGCTGTCGCGCAAGCTCGCCAGCGCCGGCCAGTACCCGGCGATCGACGTGCTGGCCAGCGTCAGCCGCGTGATGCCGCATGTGGTCCAGGACCAGCAGGCGCGCCATGCCGCCCGACTGCGCGAACTGCTGGCGAAATACCGCGAGCTGGAGCTGCTGCTGCAGATCGGCGAGTACCGTCCCGGCGCCGATGCGGTGGCGGACGCGGCGGTGGCGTCGATCGGTCAGATCCGCGCCTTCCTGGCGCAGCCGGCGGGCAGGCTGGACACCTACGAGACCACGCTGCGCACGCTCGAACGGGCCATCACGCCAGCCGTGCCACCCGTGCCGCCCGCGTCGGCAGCGATGGCGACGAGCGCTGGGCCGGCCCGCGCCGCCGGTCAGCAGGAGGTCAAACGATGAACGGGCAATCGACCACGGTACCGTTGCGCCAGCTTGAACGCGTGCGCGAGCGCCGGCACGACGACGCGCATCGCGAGATGCGGCAGAAGCGCGATGCGTTCCTCGAAGGCATGCGGGCCGCCGAGGCGGCGCAGGGTGCGGTGCGCGCGGCGCTGTCGGAGCGCGCGGCCTTCCTGCAGCGCCTGCGCGAGAGCGCCGCGCAGGATGGCGTCGCGATCTCGGGGCTGCTCGATGCGCAGGCCTGGCAGGCATCGTTCGACGCCCGCATCGCCCGCGCCAACGCCGCGCTGGCGCAGGCGCTGGACATTGCCGGCCAGCGTCGCGCCGAATTCGAGCAAAGCCGGCGGCTGTGGGCCCAGGCGCAGGCTCGCCTGACCGGCACCCGCGAACTGATCGGCCGCGAACAGGCAGCGGCACGGGCCGAGATCGAGCGCCGCGAGGAAGAGGCCGCCGAGGAGGCCGCGCTGCGGGTCTGGCAGCGGGGCATGCAGGCAGGCATCAAGGCATGATCGATCCGGCGATCTTCTTCCAGTGGGGCCGCGAGACCGTGATGCCCATCCTGATGGTGATGCCGCGGCTGCTGACCGCGTTTACCGTGGTGCCGTTCCTCTCGCATCAATCGATCCCGGGCGTGGCCCGCAACGGCATCGTGCTCGCCATCGCGCTGTTCGTCTCGCCGGGGGCGAGGGTGGACATCGACGCGGTCGCGGGCGGCCTGTGGCTGCTGCTGATCTTCAAGGAGGCGTTCATCGGCCTGCTGCTCGGCATGGCGTTCGGGCTGTTCTTCGTCGCGCTGCAGATGATCGGCGAGCTGATCGACTTCCAGACCGGCTCGGGCAACGCCACCTTCTTCGATCCGGTGACGCAGCAGGAGGACGGGCCGATGGAGAACCTGCTGTCCCACCTGGGCATCGCGCTGTTCGCCTCGTTCGGCGGGCTGTTCGCGATGACCGGCGTGATCGTCGAGTCGTTCGCCTTCTGGCCGGTGATGTCATTCGGCCCGGATGTCTCGCTGTCGTCGTTCCAGTTCGCCAACATCTATGCAGGGACGATGTTCTCGTGGGTGGTCAAGCTGGCCGCGCCGATCCTGCTGCTGCTGGTGATCGTCGAGCTCGGCTTTGCGCTGATCGCGCGCTTCGTGCCGCAGTTCGACGTGTTCCAGTTCGCGCAGCCGGTCAAGATCACAGTCGCCTTCCTGATGCTGGTGCTGATGCTCTCGGTGATGGTGGACACGCTGCAGGGCTTCCTGCGCCCGGACAATGCGCTGATCGACTTGCTGCGCGGCCGCGCGGGCGTGCAGTGAGACCGGGCCATGGCCGATAGCGAAAAGAACCTCGAAGCGACGCGGCGCAAGCTCGACGACGCGCGCAAGCGCGGCGAGGTGCCGCGCAGCAGCGACGTGACCTCGGCGATCGTCTTTCTCGGGGTGCTGGTCGCGCTCTGGCTGCTCGGCCGCTATTTCGTGCGGTTGTTCCAGGCGCTGTGGTTGAGCGCGATGGGCTCGATCGACCGGCATCTGGCGGACCAGCAGATGCTGGCGCTGGGCGAGGCCGGTGCGCGCTTCCTGCTGATGGGCGTGCTGCCGATCGCGGCGATCGCGCTGGTCTGCGGCATCGTCGGCGCCTTCGTGCAGGTCGGGCCGCTGGTCGCGTTCGAGCAGATCAAGCCGCAGCTGGCGCGCCTGAATCCGGCCGAGGGCCTGAAGCGGATGTTCGCCGTGCGCAATCTGGTCAATCTGCTGAAGACCGTGATCAAGATCGCGCTGCTGGGCGGGCTGATCTATGTGCTGGCGCTGCGCGCGATCGAGGACGGCGTGCGCACCGGCTATGCACGGCCGGCCGAGATCCTGCTGCTGATCGCCCATATCCTGCTGATGATGTGCTGCTGGGCCGCGGTGATCTACCTGATCATGGCGGTGATCGACTACGTGCACGAGCGCTACGAGTTCATGAAGCGCCAGCGCATGAGCGTGGAGGAATACCGGCGCGAGTACAAGGACACGCAGGGCGACCCAATGATCGCCGGGCGGCGCCGCGCGGCGTTCTTCGAGGCGGCATTCTTCGGCGTCGGCGAGCGGGTGCGGGTCTCCACCGCGGTCGTCTATTCCACGCAGTACGCGGTGGCCTTGCGCTACGACGGGCCCGGTACGCTGCCCAAGGTGGTGGCCAAGGGCGGCGGCCAGGTCGCCGCCCGCATCCGCCAGGCCGCGGCCGACTACCTGATTCCGTCCGCCTTCGATTCGGACCTGGCGCAGCGGCTGTACCTGACGGTGCCGCTGGATCGCTTCATCGATCGCTCGCTGTTCGAGCGGGTGGCGGATTTGATGCGGTGGGCGAAGGGGGGGTAGGGTGGTTGGGCGATCGGGCGGTAGTGGTTTGCTGGCGTGGTTTGCCCTCTCCCCAGCCCTCTCCCGCAAGCGGGAGAGGGAGCGCGTTAGCGCGATGGATACCGCGACGGCTCTGCTCGACCGCTGACTCGCTCCCCTCTCCCGCTTGCGGGAGAGGGGCTGGGGGAGAGGGCAACCGCCGCTAGCAATCCAACAACGCCGCTTCCGCGCGATATCCCGTCCCGGCCCGCTCGCGCATACCATTGCCCCCACGCTCCATCCTCTCCGCCCGATCCATCCGCTCCACCGCCGTGGCGATCAGGCTCGGGTCCTGCATGGTGGCCGCATGCGCCAGCTGCACGCGGTTGCGCACGCCGAAATGGCTGCGCAGCCGGCGCATGTGGTAGTCGACGTTGAAGATGGACATCTCCATGCGATTGGCGATCTGCTTGTCCGACAGCCCCTGCGCCAGGCAGGCGAGGATGTCGCGCTGGACCTCGGACAGGCCGTCGCGCTGCGTGCCGCCGAGCGCCGGGATATCGGCGTGGCAGGTCAGGAATTCGTGCAGCGCGAAGCCCACCGTCAGGGCCTGGCCGATCACCGGATCGCCGATCCAGCGGCGGCTCTCGATGCCGGAGGTGAAGCTGATGGCGACGAAGTCGCTGGTGCCCGGCATCGGCAGGTTCAGGAACACGCCGCTGCGGATGCCGGCGTCGCGCAGGTCATCGAGAAAGCGGCGCAGCCGCAGCGCCTGCGTGCCGCCCGAGGTGCTGCGCTCCAGGTCGCTGACGTCCCACACCAGCGGCAGCCCGAAGGTGCCGGGCCGCGGCTGGCGCGGATCGACCTCGTAGTAGCGCTCGCGCAGGTAGTAGTCGCGCCATCCCGGATGCGAATAGGTATCGAGGAAGGTGCGCAGCTGCACCTGCCCACCCGCGGTGGTGGCGGTGCCATAGCCGAGCCAGTCGAAGCCGATTCCCCGGATCGCCGACTGCATCAGCGCGGTGCGCGATTCATGCGAGCTTTCGCGCAGCATGGCCTCGACCAGTCCCGGCATGCCGCCCTGGCGGGTGCGCCGCTGGACCGGCACGATATGCCGTTCGCCGAATACCTTGATGCCGTGGGGGCCCACCACAGGCGGCAGGCCGCGTGGACCGCGCCCCGACGTGCCGTCGCTTGTGGCGCGCGGCAGGTCGGCTCTCAGGGTCCGCGACAGGCTGCTGTCGCGGCCCAGGCCGGCTTCCACTACTTTTTCCATCGATCGCCTCCGACAAATGCGTATGGCCGCCGCGTTGACGCGGCAGCGTGAAGGCTTGCCTTGGCTCGATCCGCGGGCGACATAGCGCGCCCGCTGGCCAAGCCTTCAGGCAAAGCCCAACATACTGCTGACCCATTCCCGTCGGAAATCCCGGATGGCGCCGCAAGGCGGCGAGCCCGGTGTAGTGCGTGCCGTGCGTTGCGCGGCCGCTATCGATGCTGTGGTGGTGCGAACCCGTGATGGCGCCCTCGGTGGCAACTGCCATCCGGCGCCGGCCAAATTATTGCAAGCCAACATGTCATGACATCGAACGCGCCTTCCAACCGTGCGATGCGGGGCCGCATTGCCATCCGCCGCGATGCCCGCGAACGGCGCTGCGACAAGGCCTGCGGCCGGTTGATGCGATGCGGTGGGCATGTTGTATATCCGCCACTTTCCTTAGGCCGTGAAGGGTTATCGCCGCCGCCATCGGTTCCATTGGCTCTTATGCTTCCAGCGTCTTGCCGCGCGTTTCCGGCAGCGTCAGCGCGGCGATGATCAACACCCCGTACGCTCCGGCGGCGAACACGCCGATGGTCTGTCCCAGCGGCATGGTCTGGCTGACATGGCCGATCAGGAAGGGGAACAGCGCACCGATGGCGCGGCCCACGTTGTAGCAGAAGCCCTGGCCCGACCCGCGCACACTGGTCGGGAACAGCTCGGTCAGAAAGGCGCCCATGCCGGCGAAGATGCCGGAGGCGAAGAAGCCCAGCGGAAAGCCCAGCAGCAGCATCACGGTGTCGTTGACCGGGATCTGCGTGTAGATCAGCGCAATCGCCATCGAGCACAGTGCGAACAGCATGAAATTGCGCTTGCGGCCGATGCGGTCGGTCAGATAGGCGCTGGTGATATAGCCCAGATACGAGCCGACGATCACCATCGCCAGGTAGCCGCCAGTGCCCAGCACCGTCAGCCCGCGCTCGGTCTTCAGGAAGGTCGGCAGCCAGGTCGTGATCGCGTAGTAGCCGCCTTGCGCGCCGGTCGTCAGCAGTGCGGCGCGCAGCGTGATCGACAGCAGCTTCGGCGAGAAGATCGCGGCGAACGAGGTCTTCTGCGCGGAGGCGGCTTCCCTGGCCTTGTGCTCGGCGTAGACCTCGGGTTCCTTGACCAGGCGCCGCAGGAAGATCACGAACACCGCCGGCAGCAGGCCGATCAGGAACAGCGCACGCCAGGCGGTCTCCGGCGGCAACAGGCTGAACACCAGCGCATACAGCAGCGCCGACATGCCCCAGCCCAGCGCCCATCCGGCCTGCACCATGCCGACCGCCTTGCCGCGGTCCTGCGAGCGGATCGCCTCGCCCATCAGCACCGCGCCCGCGGTCCATTCGCCGCCGAAGCCGAAGCCCATCAGCGCGCGGGCGATCAGCAACTGCTCGTAGTTCTGCGCCAGCCCGCACAGGAAGGTGAAGAAGGCAAACCAGAGGATGGTCAGCTGCAGCGTGCGCACGCGGCCGATGCGGTCGGACAGGATGCCGGCGACCCAGCCGCCCGCGGCCGAGGTCAGCAGCGTGGCG
This sequence comes from Cupriavidus sp., assembly GCA_031181345.1. Taxonomy (GTDB): domain Bacteria; phylum Pseudomonadota; class Gammaproteobacteria; order Burkholderiales; family Burkholderiaceae; genus Cupriavidus. Next base: position 62,948 of record JAPSLC010000004.1, read on the forward strand.
GTGCCGATGAAGCCGGCATCGCCGCGCGTGATGCCCCAGGTCGCGATCAGCGTCGGAATCACGAAGCTGAGGAACTGCGTGTCCATCGCGTCGAGCGCGTAGCCGACCTTGCAGCTCCAGAACGTGCGGCGCTCTCCCGGCGTGATATCGCGATACCAGGCAAAGAGGCCGGTCGACGGTCGGCTTTGCTGTTCCCCCTGGATGCTGCCAATCTGCGTTTCCATGCGTTCCTCGTCGTGGTGTCTCGTCGCGGTGCGTCGGTACAGGCTTGATCCGGGCCAGAGCGCGCGTCCCACTTGCAGGCGGATTGCCCGCGGCGAAGTCCGATGACTCGCGGCGGTCTGCGGGAATCTGTCATGCATGGATGGACGTCCCCCGGCATCTGCATTCTTCAAATTAGCCGGGCGCCTCGTCCAACTATTTTTTAGCTTGGGTCCTCATAAGAAAAAATTGAGATCACCACTAAATCTCAGTCAATACGCGGGCCCCGGCCAGATCTGGCATTCCCGCGCACCACGGGGGATATCGGGTTTTCCCCGATGACGCGATGTCGCCAAATTCGCGAACCCCCACGCCTTCTTCAGCCTCCGCCTGATCGCTCGTCCAGAGCAACGCGTAAGCATACGGCGCGCCAGCGGCAAGCGGGGCGGGGGAGGGGCTACGGAGACTCGTAGGGATATCGGTGTGCAGCGCAGCAGCGACAGCGCTTTGCACCACGAGGCTTCGTCTCGTCATCGGTCCTTCATCGACGCGCGGTCTGATGGCGGCGCCCCGGGTCAGGGCGCGCCCGCATCGGCATGGTGCCTCGCCCGGCCTTCCTCGCGAGGTCACGATGAGCTATCCCGCCGATCTGTCAGGTCCGTCGATGGTGCGCCCGGTCACGGTCCCGCCGCCTCCGCCGCCACCACCGCCGGCACCATCCGCGCCGCCTCCGGGCGCGGCCGATGCCGCAGCGAATTCGGCCGCGCAGCGTCAGCGCGAACTGGCCGAGCTGCAGGCCCGGCTGCAGCAGATGCGCGAACAGATTGCCGCGATGCTGGAACGGTTGCGGCAGGCACAGGAGGCCGAGGCGGCCGCGCGCGCGGAGGCCGAGGCCGCGCGCCAGGCCGCCGAGCGTTCGCAGTCGCGCGACGATATCGCCAAGGCCGAGACCGCGGAGGCCACCGCGACGACGCGCAAGGCCGAGCTGAACGAGGCCGCGCTCGATCTCGATGCGCACGACAAGCGGATCGCCCTCGACGAGGCCAAGGCCGAGGCGCTGCGCGAGCCGGGTCCGCAGAACCAGGCCAAGGTCGACACGGCGCAGGCCGCGTACGACGACGCGCGGCAGCTTCACACGGTCGCCGTCGCCGACGTCGCCGCCAAGCGGGCCGATGCGGAACTGGCCGCCGCCGACCGCGCGGTGACGGCGCTGGCGCCGCCGGGCAGCGACCCGACGAAGCTCGACGCGGCCGATCGCCAGGCATTGAACGAAGCCCGCGAAACGGCCGGCACGGCGCGGCGGCAATCGGACAGCGCGGCCGCTGCGCTCGAAACGGAATGGCGCCGCTACGAGCGCGATGCCGCCCAGCGCGAATTGGCCAGGACCGGGCGCGAACTGGAGCAGGCCGGCGCGGCCCGAGAGCGTGCGCGAACGGAGGGCGATGCCGCGGCGCTGCAGCGCGCCGACGATGCCTACGGCGCGGCGCTGGATGCGTGGTGGGTGGCGGACCGGCAGGCGGTCGCGGGGCAGGCTTCGTGGGACGCGCAGCTGGCCGCCAACGATCTCGCTGCCAAGGAGGAGCAGCATCGCATCGACGAGACGCGCGCGAACCAGTGCCTGATCGAACCACCCGAGGTCCAGCAGGCCAGGCAGACGCTGGAGCAGCGCAATACGGCCGCGCAGACCGCGCTGACCGAGGCGCAATCGGCCAAGGACGATCATGCCGCGCGCAAGGCGCTGCGCGACCGTGCCGCCGAGATCGAGACCGGCTACCGCGAGGCGCGGACCGGCCTCGAGCAAGCGCGTACCGCCTACGAAGGCGCGACGAGTGCCGATGCCCGCGAGCAAGCGCGCATCGCCTACGCCGACGCGCAGGACCGCATGCAAGCCGCCCGCGGCGACCACGACGCGCTGCAGGCCTTGCGCAGCTCGCAGCAGGCCGATGCGGCGCTGATCGAGGGACTGCGGGCTCGCGAGAAGGGTGGAGCCGGTGCGCCGGACGACGGCGGCATCGCCACGCTGCGCGAGTCTGCAAGCCAGGCGCGCGCCAACGTGCAGGGGACGGTCGCGAATGCGAACGGCGACGCGGCGGACGTGTTGCGGCAGGGCCGGACCGACGAATGGCGCAAGGACGGCGGTGCCGCGCAGCGGGCCTTGCCGACCGCCGACGAAGCCGCCGCCAACGCGGCGCAGACCTATGAGGCGACGGTGCGGCGGCCCGGGGTGACCCAGCAGGAGATCGACACCGCGCGCGAGCGCCGCGACGAAACGCGGCTGGCCCAGGCGGTCGCGCATGGCCGCGGCGACGCGCTGGCCTCCACCGAGGCAAGGCGCGCCGCGGAGGGCGAATACGCGCTGGCGCTGGAAGCGCATCGTACCCACGACTTCTCGGCATCCGAATCGACGTCCACGCAGTCCACGCAGCCGCCCGGGACGTTGCCGAGCCCGGCTCCATCGCTGTCGACCTCGCCGCTGCTGGCGCCGAACCTGGGCGAGGCCGCCCGGCCGGCGCCATGGACCGTGTTGCCGGGCGGCAGCCAAGCGGCGGCTGGCAATGCCACTGAAGGCAACCCGTCCGCACCGACCACATCGACCGCCGCGCCGCTGCTGGCGCTGCCCGGTTCGCCACCGGTGGCCGTCAAGGAGAACGGGCGATGGTATGTCCAATACCCGACCCAATTTTCGGCGCAGTCTCCAACCCTGTACGGCAGTTATCCCGCCGCGTCGACGACGCTGTCGATCCCGGGGCAGGGCCCATCGCGGGTCGAGATGGATCCGGTCACGGCACGGGTATGGGAAGCGCATTCGCAGCTGCAATCGGCCATCGCGGCGGAAGACACCGCGTGGCGCGACTACGAGACCCTGAACCACGACGCGCAGGCCATCGCGCAGGCACGCCGCGACGGTAACGCCTCCGCCAATGCCAATGGCCCCAATGGCCCCAATGGCGCCATTGGTCCCATTGGTCCCAATGGCGCCAACAACGACGCCGATCCGGAGCTGACCCGGCTCACCGCGCAGGTCGACACCGACCATCGCGCGCTGCTGGCCGCGCTGGGCGCTCGCCTGACCGCCGAAGACCGCGCGCGCGACCTCGGCGCGGACGTGGCGAAAGACGAGACCGTCGTCTCCACCGGCGAGGCGCTCGAGCGCGCGCGTGCCACGGCGTCGGCCAGCGCCGCCGAGCTCGAACGCTATCGCAGCGAGCGCGACAGCGGCGCGGCCAGCGACGACGTCGAGCGCCTGCGCAACGAGCACCAGGCATGGAAGCAGGAGCATCCCTATCTGCGCGAACAGGACGCGCCGACCTGGGCCCCGTTGCAGCAGGCGCTGGACAACGAGGACGCCGCGCGCCAGCAACTGGTGCAGCAGGCCGCGGAAGCCGGCGCCGCGCAGGAGACGCGGGCGCTGACGGCGACGCTGACGCCCGAGCAGCGCGAGGACCCGGCCGCGCTGTACGAGCTGTTCGTCTCCGAACCGCGCGCGATGGCGCAGGGCGTGATCAACCAGCATTACGTCGACTATGGCGGCCGGCCCTACGAGATGGCGGGCCGCACGCATGCCCGCAATATGGCGGGGCTGGCGCTCGGTATTCCGCCCGAGGTCCAGCTTGCGGGCGACGCCGACGCGCAGACGGAGACGCTGCGCAAGCAGGACATCTTCGCCGGCATCGACGACGACTACGCCGACATGCTTGACGTGGTGGCCGACCAACTGGTCGAGCAAGGGGGCGAGCATGCGCGCGTGACCCTGCTGCCGGTGGTCTACGCCAGCCGCGAGCGCGGCATCACGCGCACGATGCTGTTCAAGGTCGAGACGGACCAGGGACCGCGCTTCGTCGACGAGGCCGGACGCGCCTACGACGACCTGAAGGACTACCGCGAGAACAATACGCTGCCGGCCGCCGATGCCGTGCTGGCGATGCCGCGCGACGGCGAGTTCACGGTCGACAGCAAGGGCAATATCGAGCTGGAGATCGGCGACGCGCGCATCGAAAGCGGATGGGAGAGCTTCCGCCGCAAGACCCATCTCGATACGGTGGCGGCCGGCGTCGGCATCGTCGCCGGCGTGGTGCTGGTGGTCGGCTCCGGCGGCGCGCTGGCGCCGGTGGCGATGGCTGCCGCCGGGGCGGCGACCGCCTATGGCGTAGGTACCTCCGCCGCCAGCATCGCCGACCAGATCTCGCATGGGCAGACCTGGAATCCGGACAAGAACCCGCAGATGCTGATCGACGGGCTCAATATCCTTGCCTCCGCACTGGGCATCCGTGCAGGCGTGGCCGGCGTCAGCGCGGCGCGCACGGGGCACCGTGCGCTGGTGGCCGAAAGCCGCGGCCTGACCGACGAGGCCAGCCAGCTGACGCTGCGCACGCAGGCGCTGCAGCAGCAGGCCACCCGCAGCGGCCGCCAGGCTCTCGCGGTCGGCGCCGGCACCTACGGCTATACCGCGTACTCGGCCGTGTCCAATTGGGAAAACATGACGCCCGGCGAGCGCGCCACCACGCGCACGCAACTGTTGCTCGGCGGCGTGCAGTTCATGATCAATCCGGTCAGCGGACGATGGATTCGCCAGGGCGCGACCGGCGCGCTGGCCGGTACGCGCCACGTCGCGACGACATGGCGCGGCACGGTGGCGGGTCTGGACCGCGGCGCGCAGGCGCTGTCGACGCTGACGATGCCGCTGCGCAATGCCGTGCAGACGCCGCTGGCCGCGGCGCGCATGCGGCTGGGGCAATGGCAGGACACGCTGGCACAGCGTCTGCCAGCGTTGTCCAGCCTGGCCGGGTTTCCCGGTTCGGCGAGGCGGCAGGGCACCGACCCCGCTGGCGCGGCACGGCCCCCGGCCACGCCCAGCGCGTCGGCGGCACAGCTCCGCACGGAAACCCCGCCGCACACATATCCCGTGGCCCGTACCCGCTGGCGCGCCGTACAGGACCGGCTGAGCCGCGTGGACACGCTGGGCATGCTGAACTGGCTCGACGCCGGCCGCCGCGGCGCGGCGCAGGCGATCGGCAAGCAGCGCGATGCGGAAGCCAAGCTGGTGCGGCTGGCGCGCCAGACCGCGTTCGACGATGGCCAGGCGCTGCATCGCTGGTTGTCGGGCCCGCTGCGCCAGCAGATGCGGCAGATCGAGTCGCGCGCGCAGTCGCAGCTGGCGCGGCTGCGGCTGGAGGTCGATCCGGCGAGGCAGAACGCGATCGTGCGCGATCTGCGGCGCCTTGATTCGGCCGCGCAACGGCTCGCCACCCGCTGGCATCCGCTGCTGGCCATCGGGCTGCGGCAGGAGTCGCGGCGCATCGAGGCCAATCAGCGCGATTTCAAGGGCTCGGGCGACGTGCTGGCCCCGCGCGCCGAGGCGATCCGCCATCTGCGTGGCGAACTGCAGCAGTGGCGCGCCGCGCTGCCGTCGCGGCAAACCATGCCGAGCCGCGATGCCGACGCCGTGGTCCAGGCACAAGCCTTGGTGTCGCGCATCGGCAGTCACCGCACCGCGCTGACCGATGGCGCGGCATTGGTCTCGCGGACGCTCGACGCGATGCGCGCGAACCGCGACGCGGTGCTCGAGTACGTGCCCAAAGGAAGCACCAAGCCGGTTCGCGCGGCGATCGAGGGCGATATCCATGCGGTGGCGCCGCGCGGATCAGGCGACCCTGTAGCAGCCATGCCGGCGCTGCCGCCGCGATGGCAACGCGCCGTGGCCGCGTCGCTGCGGCAACGGTTCCGCATGGGGATGGCGGACGCGGCTACCGGCCTGCTGTGGCTGCAGGCGCGGCGGCTGGGCATGCCGACGTCGCGGGCGTCGTTGCGCCTCGCACCGCAGGGGCGGACGGTGGCGGCCGCTGGTACCGCCGACGGCATCACGTGGTCCACGGTGATGCGCTCGGGACCGGCCCGCCCCCACGCCGATGGCAATCGAACTTCGCGCAACGGCGCGCTGAACCGCCTCGATGCCGGCCGCGCGATCTTCTACCAGGAGCGGGCCAGCGCGCTGGCGGCGAAGGCCGCTGCGGCAGGCAATACCAAGTCGAAGCTGGCGGCATGGCAGGCCTTCGTCGATGCCGTGGCCGCGCATTCACCCGACGTCGCCCGGCGCCTCGCGGCAGCGGGCGGCGTGCGCGAGCGCTACCAGGGCGGCGAGGCAGGGACCGTGCGCCGCTGGCAGGGGTTTGTGCCCAGCCGTGCCGAGGCGCGCGGCAGCGATTCGGCCCGCGAGGTGCGGCGCGCGTATGCCGAGCTGCTGCTCGCCGCGGCGCGGGTGCGCAAGCGCGATACGCGGAGGGCCGCGGCCGCCAGCCTGCGCGCGTGGCGGCAGGCGCTGCGCAGCGCCAACGATGCCGCGCGGGTTACCGACGCCCTGGCCGCGCAACTGCGGGGCGCCACGGCCGGCACCGCCACGCATCGCGCCTTGACGCGCCAGCATGCGCTGGCGGCGCAGGCGCAGCGGCTTGCCGAGACCAACGCTGAACGCGCGGGACGCGCGGTTTTCGGCGACGGCGGTCTGACGCCGAGGGCGGCCACGGCCGGACGCGGTGCACGCAGCCAACCGCCAGCGGACGGCGCGCTGGCGGCGCTGCGCGACACCCATCCCGCGGCATGGCGCCGCGTGCTGGAGCGCGCGGCACGCCAGATGGAACGGCTGGCGCGGCAGGGTGGTGCCGACTCGCCGTGGCAGGCGCAAGCCGTGCATCTGCGCGATCTGGCTCGACAAGCCGCCGCCGATCCCCGGCTGACCCGCGTGGGCGAGGGCGTGGCGGCGATGCGCCAATGGCGGCGCGCCGAATGGCAGCGGGCCGACGCCCGTGTTGCCGAACAGCAGGCCACGCAGGCGTGGCGGCGCGCGCAACGCGCCAACGGCGGACGACGCGCCGAGCGGCAAGACTTGCGCGCGGCAATGCACGAGGCCGCGGCACGCCATCGTGACGCCCGTCGCGAAGCATTGGAGGCCAGGCGTGCGGCGTTCCGCCCCGGCACCGGCGCCATCGACCGGCTGGCCGTGGCCAATCCGCGCGCCGCTGACAGCCTGCTGGCCTGGGCGCAGCGCCAGCAGCGCGGTGATGCGCGCCTGGGCACGGTGTCGCTGGGACCGGTGCGGCAGCGGCTCGAGCGCACCGCCCCGGTCGCGCTGCAGGGCGGTCTCGCCAACGCCAGCGGCGACAGCGCGCTGACCTTCGCGCAGGTCCGCCGCGGCCTGCAGCGCGGCGCGCGCGCGGCGGCGCTGGCCCATGGCGCCTACGCGGCCGCGACGGGGCAGATCGACGTCTCGCGCGATCCAAGGGAGCTGCGCAAGTACAACCTGCCGGACACCACGCGCATCGACGGCTGGCAGATCACCTTCCGCTCGCGCGACGGACTGAACTCGATGACGCTCTGGCTCAATATCGGCGGCATCAAGTCGCTGTGGGTGGGCGGCAGCACCACGCCGTTCGCGTTCGCGCGCGATGGCAAGACGACCGTCGGCACGCGCGACGGCGTCAATATCCTGGAGGGCGGGGTGGCGTATCGCTTCGGCTTGCCGTGGCTGTCGAAGATGGGCATGGCCAGCCTGCGCGTCGGGCACGTCAAGCACAACATCCTGCGCACCAACTTCGCCAATGGCAGGCTGACCGACGTGGATGGGCAGGCCACGTGGTCGTGGCCGGTCACACCGGTGCTGATGGATGCGACCAATATCGGGCCGCTGCGCTTCTACGGTTCCAATACCGCCAACCGCCTGCAGATCGGCCAGTACGGCAGCAAGGTCGGCCCGGCGCAATTGTGGTACCTGAAGGGGCCGGACCTGTCGAAGTCGCGCGTCAGCGAGATCGATGCGATCACGCTGAACAAGGAATTCCAGTGGCCCGATCTGTTCGGGTCGTCCGGGCGCGATCGCGCGGCATCGGCCGAGACCACGCATGGCGCCGCGCCACGCGTACGGGCCGAGCGGCAGGCCACGGCGCCGACGATGGAGGCCCCGCATCGCAACCTGTCGCGTCGCGCGGCCGCGGTGCTGGCGGGCTACCACCAGGTGGCGCCGGGCGACACACTATGGGACATCGCGCGCAGCCATCGCGACACGCTACTGGATGGCGACGGCGGGGCGGGTGCCGTGCCCGGCGGCGACATCGCGCAGACCAGCCGGGCGCTCGACCACCTGCTGCAGCTCAATGCCTCGATCGGCGACCCCGATCGCATCGTGCCCGGCTGGCTGGTCGATATCGCACCACCGCAAACGAGCCAGGGCTGACAGCTGACAGCTGACAGCTGACAGCCTGGCGGAAGTTCCCATCCTACGAAGCCTCGGTGATGGCAAGGCGCGCCGCCCGCGGTACGCTACGCCATCCTCGAGCCCGGTCCCGATGACCAAGCATTGGCGCGCATGCGAAGGCAAGCGCCGCTCACCACCGACTACCATCGCTTCTCCGACGACCGATCCATTCTCCCGCATGCCCGCCATCCCATCCTCCTTCGTCCCTGCATGGCGACGTCCTCGCGGCGCGCTGTTGGCGGCCCTGGTCACGCTGGCGATTGCGCCTGCCGCCCATGCCCAACTGGTCCCGGTCGAGCGCTCGATCCTGATCCATCGCACTCCCCAGCAGGTGTGGGCGCAGGCCGGCGACTACTGCGCGATCGCCAAGTGGGACACTGCCTTGCGCTCGTGCAGCGTGGTGCTGGGCGACGGCTCGCCCGGTACCGTCCGTCGTGCCGAGCGCAAGAACGGCGGGCCGCCGGTGGTCGACGTACTGGTCGATCGCGGGCCGCATTCTTACGTCTACCGCAAGCTGTCGAACCATACGCGCGGTCGACTGCAGGTAAGTCCCGGTCCCGATGCCGGGACTGCCGTGGTAACGTGGCAGATGTGGCTGGACCCGCTGTCCGTGCCTGCCGGTCCGCGCGCCGAGTACCCGCAGGCTCTGGGCGCCGAAATGCAGCGGGCGCTGGGCCGCATCAAGGTGCTGGCCGAACAGCCGGTCGATGCGGCGCCGGCCTACCCGGTGCGCGAGTCCGCCGACGCGGCGCGTCCGTCGACGCAGGGCGGCTGAGCGGGCAGGGCCGGCAGCGCCTGCCGCGAGGGCGGCGCCGCGCCACGCCCGTGAATCCAACCCGTGTCGACATGAACCTGCGCTTTCTCGAGACGTTCGTCTGGGTCGCCCGTTTGCGAAGCTTCCGGCTGACCGCGGAGAAACTGTTTACCACCCAGGCCTCGATTTCCAGCCGCATCGCCGTGCTGGAGGAAGACCTCGGCGTCAAGCTGTTCCTGCGCGACTCGCGCGGCGTATCGCTGACCCCGCAGGGCCAGCAGGTGCTCGAGTACGCCGAGCGCATGGTCAACACGATGCACCGGCTCCGCCAGTCGATCGACTCCACGCGCGTCAGCGAAGGGCGGTTGCGCATCGGCGCGATGGATTCGGTAATCCATACCTGGCTGTCGTCGGTGGTCCGGCGCGTGATGGAAGCCTACCCGGCGCTCGAGATCGAGCTGACTGCCGACGCGGCACTGAACCTGTGCGACCAGCTGCAGAAGGGCTATCTCGACATCATCTTCCAGACCGATCTGTTGCGCGTGGAGACCGTGCGCAATATCGAGCTGGCCAAGTACCCGATCCGCTGGATCGTCGCCAGGGGCTCGGCCTATGACCGGCCGTACCGCTCGCTGGACGACCTCGCCGGCGAACGCGTGATCACCTTCGTCAAGAACTCGCGCCCGCATCAGGACATCCTGAGCCTGTTTCATCTGAACGGCGTGGAGACGCCGCGCATCAGCTGCGTCAATTCGGTCGCGGCGATGACGCGGCTGATCGGCGAGGGCTTCGGCATCGGCGCGGTGCCGCCGGTGCTGGTGCGCCGCGAGCTGGAGGACGGCACGCTGACCATCGTCGATATCGACAGCCATCCGCCCTCGCTGGACATCGTCGCGTCGTGGCGTACCGGCGCGGGGCTCGAGCTGTCGGAGTCGGTGATCGCGTTGACGGTGGGCGTGGTGGCCGCGTTCTGCGCGGAAGCGGGCGAGGACAAGGCGATGCTGATCGCCAATGCCGCCGCGCAGAACAACGGCGGAGATTCGGCCGGCGATTCCGGCAGCGATAGCGCAAGCGACGCCTGAAAGCACGCGTTCGTCTCTCCGAAGGCAAGCCCGGCTTGCCTTTGTCATCGAAAAGCCTTATCGCGCTGCATCCAAAAGATTTGTTGGACAGCGCCTCGGCGCGGCGTCCAGAATCGTTGCACACCTCGCGACAGCGCGCGTTGCGCTCGCGTGCACGACTCCACGCCGACGACCATGAACCTGCCCCTCCAGCAAGCCAACGGGCTGTTGCCCGAAGACCCCGCCGCACTGCGTGCCCTGATCCGCTCCGGCCGTTATCGCGGCCATACCAGCGGCTTGGCGCGGGGCTATGTCCAGGCCAATATCGTGATCCTGTCGCGCGACTGGGCCTATGACTTCCTGCAGTTCTGCGCGCTGAACCGCAAGGCCTGCCCGCTGATCGACGTCACCGAACCGGGCGATCCGGTGTTCCGCAACCTGGGCGTCGACGTCGACATCCGCACCGATGTGCCGCTGTATCGGGTCTACCGCAACGGCACCGACTATCAGGAGACCACCGACATCGCCTCGCTGTGGCGCGACGATTTCGTGGCGTTCGCGATCGGCTGCTCGTTCTCGTTCGAGCACGCGCTGATTGCCGCCAACGTGCCGCTCAAGCACATCAATCTCGGGCGCAACGTGGCGATGTTCCGCACCTCGATCGAAACGCGGCCGGCCGGACGTCTCTCCGGCAAGCTGGTGGTGTCGATGCGTCCGCTGAAGGCCGCCGATGCGATCCTCGCCACCGAGATCACGGCGCGCTATCCCGACGTGCACGGCGCACCGGTGCATATCGGCGATCCGCGGCTGATCGGCATCGACGATATCGAGGCGCCGGACTACGGCGACGCGGTGCCGGTGGACGAGGACGAGATCCCGGTGTTCTGGGCCTGCGGCGTAACGCCCCAGGCGGTGATCCGCGAAGCCCGGCCCGAGATCTGCATCACGCATGCTCCGGGCTGCATGCTGGTCACCGACCTCGACAACAACCGGCTCTAGTCGATTGCCATGACGGGGCGATGACAGCGAAGACGGTCATTGCCCCCGGTCGCGACGCATCGCGGCCCTCGACTACGGATTCGCGTAGTTCGATGCCCTCCCGGTGGCCTGGCGAACCTCCAGCCTACGATTCTCCCTAGTTGGTATCGCGCGACACCGGGCAGACAATGGCCTGTCACGCTGGCCGCAATCCGTCCAGCCGACGGCCGCCACACGGCCGCCGGCCCTGTCGGGCTTCGATGCCCGCGCGCCCGCCTTAACGCTGTTCGCATCGCCCCCGTTCCCCAGGAGAAGAGCGTCATGCTGGATTTCAAGGACCTGATGCAAGCCCGCGAAGCCATTCTCGCCGCGGCCCGCGCCGCCGCCGAAGCGGCGGCACGCGCGGCGGCCGAGGAGGCGAGGCGCGCGCAGGCCCGCGAGGCCGAGCGGCAGCGGCAGGCGCAGGAAGCGGAAGCCGCCCGGCGCAACGAACAGAACAACCAGGCCCAGCAGGCGCAACAGGCAAACCAGGCCCAGCAGGCGAACCAGGCGAACCAGACAAGCCAGGCCGACCAGAAACAGCAGCCCGATCGCGCGGCGAACAGTCAGCTCGTCGTCACGCCGGCGCTCTATACCCCGCAAACGAATCCTGCCGGCGTGGTGCAGGTCAAGGGTCCAAGCGGCGACAAGCCCGCCACCGATCCCGCGCAGCAGGCGCGCGACAAGGAGCAGGACGAGGCGAAGGGGCATACCGATCGCTGGCACAAGGACGCCAAGGGCGCCTACGACGACAGCGAGACCAAGCGCAATGCCGGCACCATGACCGATGCCGACTGGCAGCCGATCGAGCAGAAGTACGGCATGGTGATGGCCGGCGCGCAGAACGAACTGCGGGTCGCGGCCAACCATGCCGCGGCGACCGGCGGCGACGACAAGGCGATCACCGCGGCGGTCGACGCCAAGGCACAGGAGATCCGCGAGCGCTACAACGATCCGGTGCTCGACCAGAACATCGGCCAGATCAAGGACGGCTTTCTGAAGGCCGAGCCGACCCAGCAGGCGCGCGACACGCAAGGAGCGCGCTTCGAACTCGGGCTCGCCGAGGACCGGCTCGACCAGGCCGAAGCCACGCTGGAGCGCGAAGAGAAGGCGCTCGCCGAGATCCCGATGGGCATCCGCCGTGCCGATCCCGAAAGCGGCCAGGCGGTCAGCGACGCGCGCGCGGCCGTGCAACAGGCGCAGCAGACCCGCGACAAGGCCGAGGAAACCTACCTGGGCACGATGCGCGTCGAGATCGATACGCTGGCGGCGCAGCTGTACAAGAAGGATGCCGATACCCAGCTGGGCAGCGTCCGCAACCAGCCGCACGACCGCACGATCTCGATGACGGATCGCGGCTACGACCTGACCCAGGCGCAGAACCGCGTCGACGATGCGCAGGCGCAGCTCGACGCGCTGAAGGCCGGCGATGGCGTCAAGGTGCCCGATAGCTACCGGCAGCAAGCCGTCAAGGAATTGCAGGACCGCTATGGCAGCGACCAGGGCATGCGCATGGTCATCGAAACCGCCAACCTGCAGGGCCAGATCGCCGGCGAGTTGGAGCACTTGACGCCGGAGACCGATTTCGAACGTGAACTGGCGCAGACCGATCCGACCACGCTGGCGATGGCGCAGGTGCAGGGCCTGACGCTCGACCCGGATGCCAAGATGGATCCGAACTCGGCGACGCCGCGCGATCTGTCGCAGCATGAACGGAATCTGATGGAGTTCAACCCCGCGGCCTATGTCATGTACAAGTCGCTGGGGGCGGACTACCTTGTTCCCGCCGAGAATGCGCCGCCGAGCGATCCGACGCGCAAGGCCTTCGAGGCCGGCGTCAATCAGTCCGGCCTGGTGATGTACGCGTTCACCGAGACGCAGCGGCGCGCGGAAGGCGGCGAAGGAATCAGCAAGGAAGACAGCGCCGCCGCGGCAGCGGGCATGCAGCGCATGCTCGGCCTGATGCGGGGCTCGGTGCCGGTGCGCGAAGGCTATCTGCAGGACAACCTGAGCCAGAAGCTCAATGCGGGCGATTTCGTCGGTGCACTGAAGCTGCGCCAGGGCGCGGCCAATGCCGCGCAGACCGAGCAGGAGCGCGAGCGCTATCTCGCCGTGGACGGCAGCCGCTTCGGCCGCGAGGCCTTCCGCGCGCAGATCGAGGCGTCGATGCGCAAGGACCTCGAAGGCAAGACGCACGACGACGACTACAAGCCGATCGTCGGCCAGCAGACTATGTATGCCGACCGGGTCGGCCAGTACATGCAGCAGGTGGCGCCCCATCTGACCGAGGAAGACGCCACCACGCTGCTCGACACGGTCAAGGGCGAATACAGCAACGACTGGACCGGGCGCAATGTCGCGCCGACCGGCGGCAGCTATAACGACTGGGACGACTTTTACCATGGCCTGGCCGCCGTGGTCGACGCCGCCGACGCGGGCTACCAGGCGCGCAATCCGGGCTCGGAAGGCACCGGTCCCGCCGCGACTTCCACCGCCAGCTGGCTCGCCAACGAAGACAACGAGGTCTTCACGATGGTGATGCAGAACCAGGTCGGCGGCACGCAAGGGCGCATCTATGGCGGCGCGCAGGACGCCGCGGCGCAGGGGCACACCAGCCTGTCGCTGGCCTTCGCGAAGGAGCTGAAGGACCACGACCGTGCGCCTTCGATGGCGGACTACGACCTGACCCGCGCGATGGACCGGGGCTACGAGAAGTACAGCGGCAGCGACAAGGCCAAGGAAGACCAGGAGCGCTTCGAGCTGGACAAGGAAGAGATCCTGCAGGGCACTTTCGATGCGCTGGCGCTGCGCAAGGAAGAACTGACTGTCAAGGCCGGCGACGACAAGGCGCTCGATAACGCGATCGCGCTCGCAGCGCCCAACGCCGATCCGAAGCTGATCAAGGAGCAGCTCGGCGAAGATGCGCCCGACGGCGCGACCATCAAGGTCATTCCGATGTATGTGACCGGGCCCCGCATGTCGCCTTACCAGAGCGCGGTGTTCGAGTTCGTCGGCAAGGACGGCAAGACGCTGTGGGTCGACGACCAGGGCGCCGTCTACGGCAAGGGCGACCAGTCCGCCGAGCGCGACTTCCAGGAAAACAACGAGCTGCACGACAAGGGCACCGTCTATCTGGCCAGGGATCTGAGCCTGGGCGCAGACGGCCATGTGCAGTTCGACGACATCGACGCACATATCGTCACCGGCGGCGAGAAGTTCCGCGCCTGGCTCGATATCGGCGTGGCGGCAGTCGGCGCGATCGGCGGCCTCGGCGTGATGGTCGCTTCCGGCGGCACGCTGACCCCGCTGGTGGCGGCTGCCTGGGGCGGCATGCTCGGCTCGATGGGCTATGGCCTGGCGGTGACCGCGGTCGATGCGAACGACATGGCGGCGCACGGGCGTTCGCTCAATCCGCTGGACAATGCGCGTGCCTTCTCGCTGTGGGCCAATGGCTTCGGCTCGGTGGCGGGCATGGCGGGGCTGGGCCTGGGCAAGGGCGCATCGCTGGCGATGCGGGCAGGCGGCACGCTGGGCGGCAACTCGTCGACGTTCTCGCAGATGGCGGCCAGGACCCTGGCCGGCAATGCCAACCGCATGGCGATCGGCAGCCGCGTGTTCAACGGCGCCGCGTTCGGCTCCGGCGCGATCATGACGGGGCAGCAGGCGATCACCTTCGCGCAGCACGGCGGCGAGATGACGCTGACCGAGAAGCTGCAGAACGGGGCGATGCTGCTGATGGGCATGACGCAGATGATGCCCGCCGGCATCCAGATCCGCAGCGCGCAGGCGGTGCATAACGCCGCCCGGCGCGTCACCGGCCGCCATCCCGGCGCCGAGGCCGCGGCGCAGGCGCAGGCGCTGCAGCAGGCGGTGCAAGGCGCAGACACGGCTGCCAACGGCCGCGATGCCGATCTGCCGTGGCGCGTGCGTCCGAACCAGGATGGCGCGACGCAGGGGCGCCATCCCAGCGAGACGGCGGGCCCACTTCGTGCCGGCGGCGACGAGACGGGCCAGCAGCGCGGCACCACGGGTCGGCCGGCGGCGGTGCCGGGGCGCGACGGCGAAGCCGACGGCATGCCGCCGCGGGTCGCGGCCGAGCCCCCCGCCGATGCGAATCCAGGCCCGCGCACCCCGGCCAACGCCACCGAGGGCAGCAGCTCGCGCAGTTACACCCCGCAGAAGCTCGGCACCTGGCAATCGGTCAAGCTGGCCAGCCGGATGACCTTCGACGCTGCCGTGGCGCAGGGTGTCCGGCTGCAGGACGGCGTGGTCAATCGCATGATGGACCGCGCGATGCAGCAGGCCGTCACGCGATACCTGCGCGAGGCCGGCGAACGCAGCCGGCACGGCGAGGCGCCGCCGGCGGCGAGCCGCACCGGCACCAGCGGCCGTAGCCGACGCCGCCCCGAGGCACGCTCGGACGCACGGGGCGATGCCCGGCCCAATGTCCGCAGTGCGGTATTTGCGCATGGCGGCGGCCGAGCCGCCGTGCTCGAGGCGGCGCGCGCCGAGCCGTCGATCGTGCTGCAGAACGCGATCTCGCCGCTGGATCGCGTGGCCGGCATGGACGGGCGGGCGATGTCGCTGTCGGTGCCCTATGGCGCCGAGCTGGCAGCCCGCGCGCTGCACGATGTCGACACGGTGCTGATCGCGACGTCGCCCGCGACGCTGCACGGGGGCGCCGACACGCACGGACCGCTCGGCGCGGCGTCGCTCGGCGCCTATCTGAGCGCGCTCGGCAAGGAAGTGGTCTTCGTCACCGACCCTGCGCACGAGGCGCTGCTGGCCGATCTGCTGCAAGGCGAGCTGGGCGTGGCCGATGCCCGCATCGAAACCTTCACCGCCACCGATTCGACGCGCGCCGCCCAGCAGGCGCAGGCGCTGCTGGCCAAGTACCGGACCCAGGCCGTGGTCGCGGTCGAAGTGGCCGGGCGCAACCGCGTCGGCGAATACCGGCTGGCGAACGGCGAGCGCCTCGAGGGCGCCCCCCGCGTCGACCAGCTGCTGGTCGAGGCCAATGCCAAGGACCTGGTCACCGTGGCGATCGGCGCCGACAGCCACACCGCCGGCATGCGCTCGGCGCTGGAGCGCGCGATGACGTCGCTGCATGTCGAGCCGACCGATATCGACCAATGGTCGACGATTGGCGCGACCCACCCGGTGGTCGGCATGAACACCAACCTGGCGGCGCAGGCGGTCGGCTTCGCGCTGCAGCGCGCGTCGGGCGCCGATCACGCGATGCCGTCCACCGAGCGCGTCGGCGCGATGATCGACCGCATGGCGGCGCTGCACGCCTATGACAGCATCACGCTGGAGCGCGGCGCCACCAGCATGCGCGGCCTGGACAAGCGCAGCTATCTGGGCGTGTACGAGCTGCTGCAGGCGCAGGCCAAGCAGCTGCCGGACGGGCTGGACCTGGCGCAGATGCTGGACGGCATGCAGCGCCGCTTCGTGCCGAAGGGCGTGGACCCCGAGCAGTTCGGCATCAAGGTGATCGACGACATCATCGAGGTCACCGTATTCGATTCGAGCAATGGCGGCATCCTGGCCGCGATGAACATCGCCCGGCATATCTTTTCGATGACGGGCAAGCGCGTGCAGCTGGTCGCATACGGCGACCACGCCGCGGGCACCTATGGCGGGCGCGACCGCGACGACCTGATCCGCCGCGTCAACGACGGGCTGCACGCGATGCACCAGCAGCAAGCCGACGCCAACGCGCTGGGCTGCAACACGGCGTGCATCACCTTTCCGGAAGGCTGGGCGGGGCTCAGCGAGCGCGATTTCATCAACCTGATCCACACCACCGCTCGTGCGATGGCGGCGCATGGCGGCCGCAATTTGGCGCTGGTCGCCACGCCGGGCACCGTCAACAGCCATGCCTATCGCGATGCGGTGGACGCGTTGGGCACCGGGCAGAACGTGCTGGAGATCGGCGCCAACGAGTGGGCCGCCGCGGTCAACGCGCTGCAGCACCAGGCCAAGGAAGGGCCGGAGCTGGCGGCGATCCAGAAGCTGGTCGCCAAGTACATCAATGCCGATCGCATTCCGCCCGAGACCGAAACGCTGTGGCTGTGCTGCACGCACTATCCGGCGCTGGCCAAGCTGATCCGCCAGCAGCTCGATGCCAGCGGCCTGGGCCACGTCAAGCTGATCGACCCGATGCAGTACCAGGCCAAGGCGCTGGTCGACCGCCTGATCGAGCGCGGCGTGCTGAAGCAGGAAGACCTGCTGCCCGAGCCGATTCCGTTCGAGGAGGTCAGTGCCCAGGACATGCTGCCGCTGCTGGCGGTAACGACCGGCCGCGCCAGCGAGGTGGTGCGGCTCGCGCAGGGCATGACCGAGGATCCGCGGGCGCGTGCGTTCGGCGTGCCCGAATTCAGCGCCAGCACCGACCCGGGCCAGATCCGCGGCATCCTCGATGCCAACCGGATGCCGGCGGCGATCGACGCGATGGTGACACCGTATACCGGTCGCAATATCGACCGCCTGGCGATTCCGCAGGGGGCGATGCGCGCGGCTGCCGCGATGGCGGACCCCGATACCGATCACATCGTGCTGCTGACCGGCTTCTCGGTGGCCAAGGGCATGCCCGAGACCGACGGGCCGCCGGGGACCGTGGCGCTGGGCGCCATGCTGCGTGCCGCAGGCAAGCGCGTCAGCTATATCGTCGATTCGGCCAACCAGCCGATCCTCGAGGCCGCGCTGGCCGACATGGGGCAGCCGCTCGATTCGGTCCACGTCTTCGACCAGCATGCCGACAGCACGTCGCCGGTGGTGCGGGCGATGCTGGAGAAACTGCGGCCGAAGCATGTGTCGTCGATCGAACTGCCCAGCCGCACGGTGGACGGCACCAAGCGCAATATGCGCGGGGTCAAGCTCGATGAGTTCACCCCGGGTATCGATGCCTTCCTGGAGGCGGCGCAGGAGATGGGCATCCCGACCTCCGCGGTCGGCGACGGCGGCAACGAGGCGGGGATGGGCAATGTGGCGGCGTTCGTCCCGCTGGCGCCGGACGGCACGCCGATCGCGTCCACCGTCAGGACCGACATCCTGGTGACCGCCAGCGTGTCGAACTGGGGTGCCTACGCCATCGGCGCCGCGTTTCTGCGCCTGCTGGGCAAGGCCCATCTGATGCCCACAGAAAACCAGATCCTGTCGGCCATCGAGGCGTCGGTCAACGCCGGCGCGGTCGACGGTGTGTCGCGGCAGCAGGTCGCCACCGTGGACGGCTTCTCGCCGGAGGTTCATGCGGCGGTGTATCGCTTCCTGCGGCACTGGGCCGGCGCCGACGCGGTCACCGGGCCGGGTGCGCCTGTGCCCGCGCTGATGGGCACGGCGATGCCGCGCCGCCAGCCGCGCTCGGTGCTGGAAGACCTGTTCGCGCACGGGCTGCGCCGTCCGTTCCATGGCGCGGATGAGGGCGGGCGGGGCGATGTCCCGGTGCGCCAGGTTCCCGCGATCGTCGATCGCAGCTGGTCGCTGCGCGATGGCGTACCGGGCGAGGACGCCATCGGCACGGTGATCGACAGCGTGCACGCCACCGGCGGCCGGCTGGCCGGCGTCAAGTACGTCGCCGTGCGGGACGGCGATTCGGCCAATGCCAAGTCCAAGGTGATCGGCATCTTCGACTCGCCGCAGCAGGCCGCGGCGCAGCTGGACCGCCAGGCGGCGGTGGGCGTCAAGGTGCGGCTGCAGGTCGTGCCCGAGGCGCACTACCGGCCCGGCCGCGTGCCGGCCGCCGACGATGCCATCGGTACCGTGCCGCTGTCCCGGCGCGATGGCAGCACGGTGCCGGGCGAGATCGCGCTGAACCGCGGCTACGAAGGCGATATCCGCGTGGCGCTGCCCGAGGGCTTCGTCGAAGGCATGCCGCTGGTGCGCAACGAGGCCGGCGAGCGCATCGATGTGTTGCAGCAACTGGGGCATTTCCCGCGGGCGAGGGCCCATCTGGATCTTGCCGCCGAGGCGGGCTATGTCACCTTCGACAACCGCGCAACGCCGATCTCGGTGCCGCAGGTGCCTGGCTATTTCACGGTGCGGGCCGAGGGCGCGTACCAGCGTGTGCGCATGGACATGGACGGCAGCGGCCGCCCTGACTACGATGCGGCCGCGCTGGCCGACCGGATCCGCTCGCATCCGGACTATCGCGAAGGCATGCCGGTGCTGATCTACGACTGCTTCGGCATGGACGGCCCGCTGCCATTGGCGCAGCAACTGGCCACCGCGCTGAACGCGCGCGTTCATGCGCCCGACGGCATCTGGGAGATCCGCGCCTGGGACGGCGGCGGCGATACGTTGTTTGGCGGCCCGATGCGGGTCGATGCCAGCCCGGAAGCGATGGCGGAGTCGGACGCGCCGGTGCACAGCCAGGGCGGACGCTTCTACGGCGCGATGCCGGCCTTGCCGATCGTCGGCGTCAACGAAGGCGGACGGGCGCTGCCGGAGAGCGCGTACGCCATGCCGCGCGGCAATGCGCCGACCCCGGCGCGCGCCGGCGACGCCAACCATCCGGCCGACTGGCGCGCTGCGCCGCCGCGTTATGCCGATGCGCTGTTCGGTGCGTCGCCGCTGAAGGTGATGGCGCCGGACGACTACAACGTCGTGCTCGGACGCTTCGATCGCGAGCGCGGCCTGCTCGACGACGACGGCGAAGCGGTCGGCGCCCACCGCCTTGCTTTGGAACTGGCCGACGCAGGGAAAGGGCACGGAACGGTCGTGCTGGCGCTCAACGGCGGCAGCCAGCATGCGCGCCGCGCCTTTGCGCAGCAGGTGGCCGACGCGATGGGCGTCGACGTGATGCTGCCCGCGGCCGGCTTCAAGCTCGATGCGCTGGAGCGCGCGGCGGGCCGGGCGGCCGATGCCGACGCGGGCGGCCCGCCAAAACCCGTGCTGAAGCTCGATCAGCCAGGCGTGGGCTGGCAAACGCTGCATCCGCAACCGTATCGCCATGCCAACCGCGGCTTCGCGGTCGACGGCGTCGATGCGGTGCGACTGGTGCACGACGATGGCCGGCAGACTCCGGTCGATCTGGCCAGCTATCTCGGCCCGCGGCTCGGTTCGGGCGCGATCAAGACGGTCTTCGCGCTGGGCAACAGCCACGCCGTCGGCCTGGGCAACGACAGCATGATCGCGGCCTTCCCGATGAGCGCCGAGCGCGAGGCGATGGCCCAGGTCGAGGCGATGGGCATGCCGACGCTGCGCATCCATGGCGGCGAGGGCGACACGGTGCTCGGCCATCCGGCCATCGTCTATGAACGCTATCTGGCCGGCAGCGCCGAGCTGCTCGACGGCAACGGCAATCTGCTGCCGCAATACGCGGCGCGAATGAACGCGCGCACGCTGCGCGATCTCGATGCGATCGAGCACGGCATCGAGAACGGCGCGGACGGGCGCGGCCTGCTGCTGCAGGACGTCGAGTTCGCGTTCTTCGCCGATGGCAGCGTCAAGGTCGCCGACGTGATGTCGGTCGAGCCCGGCGGGAGCCTCGCCGCGCATGGGCAGGCCGTGGTGACGGTGCTGGCGAGGATGCGCGAGGCCGCGCAGGCCAACGTCGCCCGTATCGTGACGGACCCCCAGGGCACGGTCCGCTCGGCCACGTTCCGGCATGGCGGCGAGTCGGAGCCCGATGGGGCGGCGTCGCCTGAACCCGGCGAGGCCGGCGAATCGGCCGGTGCCTCCGACCCGAACAACGCCGCGAACGCAGCGCAGCCCGGCAAATCGGCCAGGCCGGTCCCCGAGCCCGAGGAGACCGCGGCCGCCGAGGCGGCTGCGCAGTCCGGCGATCCTGCCATCGCAGCCAAGCCGGCACAGTCCACCCGGCCCGATCCCGATGCCGGGCAGCCCCCCGCCGCGCAGGGCGCCAACCAGGCGGGCAAGCCGACGCCGGCCACCTCGCAGCCATCGCCATCCGCACCGACGCCGCGCCCCTGGAAGCTGCGCGCCACGGTCGCGGCATCCGTCGGCGGGGCCTTCGCCACCGCGGCGGCGGCCATGCCTGCCATGCCGATTCCCGGTACCGCCGCCTCCGTGGTGGTTGCCGGCTCGTGCTTTATCTATCGCGGCAGCGTGGCGGCAGGGCGGACAGCCTTCGCCAACCGCGTGATCCGCCGCACCGATCGGCAGACGCCCGCCGATATCGCGTGGCTGAGGAAGGTGCTGACCACTGACCGAGCCGCGATGTGGGGCATCCATCAAACCAAGCGGGAGGAATTCAAGGGCGCGATCGACAAGCTCGATGCCCACGTCAATGGACATCCGGAGAAGCCTGCACCGGAAGAGGTCGCCGCCGCCGTGCAGACGCTGAAGCAGGCCGGCGCGGCCCTGTTGACGCCGAACACGGTCGCCGGCCGCGTCAACGACACCCTGCAGATCGGCACGCTGGCGATCAACAACGCCACCACGGCGACCTGGTTCATGCATCACGGCGTGGATCTGGGCAATGTCGCGACCTACAGCAATACCGCCTTCCTCGCGGCGAACGGCGTGCTGGCCAGCTTCAATATTGCCAACCGCATCGGCTACCACGCCAAGGTTGCGCTGCCGCCGCTGGGCGCAGCGCATACACGCAAATTCGTGATGAGCATGTATGCGGCCGGCGCGATTCCGCTGGCGGTGACGGACGTGATGACGTACGGCGGCGTGGCCGGCGGCCTCGGTGCAGCGAGTCTCGCCACCTTCGGCGTCGGCGCCTTCCTGCAGTCGCGCGTCGAACGGGGCATCGCGAACCGCGAGTTCAACAAGGCGGCGGCCAGCAAGGGCGGCGACATCCAGCTCAAGCCGGACCAGTCACTGCTGCCGCACAAATGGGAGTTCTTCGGCCGCGCGATGCCGTATGGCCTGGTGCTGCTGGGCGGCGGCGTGATCGTCAACTTCGGCATGAAGATCCTGCTGGAGACCCTGGGCAGCGACGAGGACGACCAGCCTGTCAAGCCGACCTCGCCGCCATCGCCGTCCGCGACGCCATCGGTCCCGTCGACGCAGGATCCGTCGCAGACGCAGCCGCCGCGCTCGGAAACGCCGTCCGAGGCGCCCAAGCCGCCGACCACCGAGCCGCCGCCAACTCCCAGGCCGGAGCCCGAGCCCCCGCAGCGGCCCCGGCCGCGCAACGGGCGCATGGTCGTGCAGCCTTACCACGCCGGCGTCGATACCTCGACGCTATGGGGCATCGCGGCGACCAACCTCGATACGCTGCTGTCCGACGGGCAGAAGCAGCAGGCCGATGCGGAGGCGCTGACTGCGGACCAGCAGGTCGCCGCCTACGCGCTGCGCGAGCTGATCAACCTGAATCCGCAGTACAACCTCGCGGAGAATCCGGACCATATCGAGCCGGGGTGGGTGCTGGACGTGTCGCGGTAGGGAGGTGCCGATGCCACCCGTCGTCCCCGCGTAGGCGGGGACCCAGTGACTTCGATAGACGCTGGATTCCCGCTTTCGCGGGAACGACATGCCGCCGTTAGACGCTTTCCAGCACTTTAGCCGTCCGCCGCGCTCAGCCGACGGCGGCCACCACCCGTTCGGCCAACGCGATCAGGCTGCGGTCGCTGCCGGCCGGTCCCAGCAGGGACAGGCCAAGCGGGGCGCCATCGGCGCGGACCAGCGGCAGGCTGATCTGCGGAAAGCCGGACAGGCCGGCGAGGCACAGCATCTGCACGGCGCGGTTGCGATAGTCTTCCAGCGTGTCGGCCGCGGCGTCCGTCAGCGGCGCGATATCGGGCATGGTCGGGAGCAGCAGCACGCCATCGTCGCCCAACAACGCGGCAAGGTGGGCGGTGAAGGCCCGGCGCACCTGCGTGGCCTCGTCGTACTGCCCCGCGGTGACGGCTTTCGAGAAGGCAAAGCGCGCCGCCACATCCGATCCCAGTTGCAGGCCATGGCGCTCGATCATCTCGCCATCGCTGTGCCAGGCCTCCCAGCCCTGCACATAGCGGAAGGCCCAGTAGAGATCGTCGATCGGACGGTCCGCGGCCGTGACGGCGTCGGCGTGGCCGAGCGCGTCTTCGATATGCGTCACCACTGACAGCAGCGCATCGCGCGCACCGGGCGTGGTCAGGGCAAACAGGTCTTGCGCCAGCAGCAGGCGCGGAACATCCGGCAAGGACTCGTCATCTGGGCCCAGCAGGACATCGGCGACCCGGGCGAAGGTGCCGATTTCCCGCGCGAAGAAGCCGCAGGTATCCAGGCTCTCGCACAGCGGCAGGCATCCCGCCAGCGAGACGCGGCCATGAGTGGGACGAATCCCGAACAGACCGCAATGGCTGGCGGGCGCGCGTACCGAGCCGCCGGTGTCGGTGCCCAGCGCAAAGTCGCACAGGCCGTTGGACACTGCCGAGGCGGAGCCGGACGAGGAGCCGCCGCTGATGCGGTCGGGCGCCGCGCCGTTGACCGGCGCGCCGTAGTGCGCATTCCTGCCGTTCATCGAGAAGGCCAGCTCGTCGGTATGGGTCTTGCCGACAAAGGCCGCACCGGCGTCGAGCAGGCATTGCACCGCGGGGGCGGTAGACGCCTTGATCCCCGACATCGCCAGCACATGGGGATTGCCGCCGCCGGTGGGATAGCCCGCGACGTCGAACAGGTCCTTGACGGCGAAGCGCAGCCCTTGCAATGGCCCGCCTGGCGCGTGGGGCACGGCGACTTGGGGGTAGGGCATGAAGGAACGGGACGGATGCGATGCCAGGCTCATGGTTTTCCGTGGGTGGCCGGCCGACCGCCGGGGCCGGACCGATGTGCGATGGGAGGGGCGGCGCCGAAGGCGTCAGGCCACGGCCAATGCGGGTTTGGCAGCAGCGGTCAGCACGCAACTGACGCGATGGCCGTCGCCCAGCGAGACGGACGTCGGCACGCTCTGCAGGCATTCGGGCCGGGCATGGGCACACCGTGGCGCAAAGCTGCAGCCGGCCGGCAATGCCGCCAGATCGGGTGGCGATCCCGCAATGGTGCTCAGCCGCTCGCCGCGGGCCATGCCGTGCTGGCGGCCTTGCAGCAGCGCGATGGTGTAGGGATGGCGCGCATCGCGCAGCAGCGTGCGGATCGGCCCCTCTTCGACGATCCGGCCGCCGTACATCACGGCGACGCGATCGGCGATTTCGACGGCGGCGCCGATATCGTGGGTCACGAACACGATCGACAGCCCGAGCGCGCGCTGCAGTTCGCGCAGCAGGATCAGCACCTGAATCTGGACGGTGGCATCGAGCGCGGTGGTCGGCTCGTCGGCCAACAGGATCTTCGGCCTGGCGGACAACGCCAGCGCGATCATCGCGCGTTGGCGCATGCCGCCCGACAGCTCGTGCGGATAGGCGGCCAGGCGCCGCTCCGGGCTCGGGATGCGCACCGCCTCCAGCGCCTGCAGCGCCTGCCTGCGCGCTTCGGCTGCCGGCATACGGGCATGCGTGCGGATGCATTCGATGATCTGCTGGCCGACGGTGTAGACCGGATCGAGCGCGAGCAAGGGTTCCTGGAACACCATGGCGACGGTGCCGCCGCGGATCCTGGCCAACCCCTTGGCATCGAGCCGCATCAGATCGGTGCCGTCGATGCGGATGTCGCCGGTCATGGTGGTGCGGCGGGGCGGATGCAGCCGCATCAGCGCGCGCAAGGTCACGCTCTTGCCCGAGCCGGACTCGCCGATCAGCGCGACCGCCTCGCCGGGCGCCACCTGCAGCGAGACGCCGTTGACGGCGCGGATGGTCTTGCCGCCTGCGTCAAAGGCGACTTGCAGGTCGCGCACGTCGATCATCGGCGTGGTGTCCGGTGCGGATGTAATTTCAGTCGAAGTCATGCAGGCCTCGTCAACAGGGAGCGGCAGCGACCGCGGCCGGTTGCCGTACCAGTGGCCGCGAATGGCCGCTGCCCGGGTCGGCCATCAGACAGGCCACCGGATGGCCGGCCATCCTGTCGGACAGCACAGGCGCACGCTGTCCGCACACCGCTTCGGCCAGGCTGCAGCGCGGATGGAAACTGCACCCCGGCGGCGGGTCGATCGGGTTGGGCGGATCGCCGGCTAGCGGCGGCGTCAGCGTGCGCCGGTCCGGGTCCATCGACGGCATCGACGCGAGCAGGGCGCGTGTGTAGGGATGGGCCGGATCGGCGTAGATCGCTTCGGTATCGCCGATCTCGGCGACCTTGCCCAGGTACATCACCATCACGCGATCGCACAGATAGCGGATCACATTCAGATCGTGGCTGATGAATACGTAGGTCAGGTCGAACTCCGCCTTCAGGTCCAGCAGCAGGTTCAGCACCTGCGCCTCGACCGACTTGTCGAGCGCGGACACCGCTTCGTCGAGGATCACCAGGCGCGGGCGCAGCACCAGCGCACGGGCGATATTGACCCGCTGGCGCTGGCCGCCGGACAGTTCGTGCGGATAGCGGCCGCCAAAGCGCAACGGCTCGAGGCCGACGCGCGCGAGCAGATGGCGCGCCCGCTCGGTCGCCTCGCGCGCCGGAATGCCGTGCACGCGCGCGGTGAAGGCGATCGATTCCTCGATGGTCAGCCTCGGGTTCAGCGACGAATAGCTGTCCTGGAACACCATCTGCACCTGGCTGCGGTAGCGCTTGAGCGGCAGCTGGGCCGAGCCGACGCCCAGCGCATCGAAGATCAGCTCGCCGCTGTCCTGCTCGGTCAGCTGCATCAGCAGCCGCGCCGTGGTCGACTTGCCGCAGCCGGATTCGCCGACCACGCCGAGCGTCTCCCCCTTGAGCACGTCGAAGCTGACGCCATCGACCGCGCGCACCGCGCCGGCGCGGCGTCCGGGAATGCCGCCCTTCAGCGGGAAATGCTTGACCAGATCGCGGGCGATCACCAGCGGTTGTGCGGGGCCGCCGAGGTCATGGTCCGGTGCGGTGGATGGCAGCAACTTCGCGATCGGCATCGGCAGCGGCATTGGCTCAGTCCTTGATTTCCATCGCCGAGCGGATGCCGTCGGCGAGCAGGTTGAACGAGATCGAGGTCACGAAAATCATCGCCCCCGGCAGCGCGGCGACCCAGGGCTGGGTATAGATCGCGGTGCGCAGCGTGTTCAGCATCAAGCCCCATTCGGGCTCGGGCGGCTTGACGCCAAGGCCGAGGAACGACAGGCCGGAGGCGAGGATCATCGACACCGAGATCAGGCCGGTCGCGTAGACGAAGATCGGTCCCAGCACGTTGTTCAGCACATGCGCCCGCACGATGGTCAGAGCCGACGCGCCCGATGCCCGCGCCGCGTCGACGAACTCGCGGTTGCGCACCTGGGTGGTGACGCTCTCGGCGACGCGGGCGATCTGCGGCACGAAGACGATGGTCAGCGACAGCAGCGCATTGCCGACGCCGGCGCCAAGCGTGCCGGACAGCGCGATGGCGAGCAGCACCGAGGGGAAGGCGTAGAAGATGTCGACCACCCGCATGATGGCGGTATTGACCCAGCCGCCGGCATAGCCCGCCACGATGCCCAGCGCGCTCCCCAGCACGAATGCGATCAGTACCGGCGTGATGCCCATGAACAGCGATAGCCGCGCGCCAAGGATCAGGCGCGACAGCATGTCGCGGCCGAGCTCGTCGGTGCCGAGCGGATAACCGTCGGTGCCCATCGGCTTGAGCCGCTTCAGGATCGACGACGCATAGGGATCGGCCGGCATCAGCAGCGGCGCGAAGATCGCGACGAGGATCAGCGCGAGCAGGATCAGCGCCGCGCCCATGGCGAGCTTGTTGCGCAGCAGCCGACGGCCCACCGTGGTCCAGTAGCCCGGAGAGCGCTCCAGCGCGGCCGGCGCGGCGATGTTGTCCAGCGTCATTTCCATGGCGTTCCTTGTCGATGGGCTAGTTGCGCTGGATGCGAGGATCGAACAGCGTCTGCAGCGCGTCGACTGTCAGGTTCAGCAGCACGAAGAACACCGCCAGCACCAGGATGGTCCCTTGCAGCAACGGAAAATCGCGCTGGAAGATCGCCGAGTTCAGCAGCAAGCCGGTGCCCGGCCAGGCGAACACCGTCTCGATCAGGATCGAGCCGCCGAGCAGGTAGCCAAGCTGCAGGCCCATCACGGACAGCGCGGTGGGGGCGACGTTCTTGACCACATGACGAAACACCGCCAGGTCGGACAGGCCGCGCGCCTTCAGTCCGACGATGAACTCGTTGGACAGGATCTCGGCCACCAGCGCGCGGATGGTCCGCGCGACGATGCCCATTGGAATCACCGACATCGTGATCGCCGGCAGCAGCATGTATTGGACGTGTTCCCAGTTCCAGCTCCAGTCGCCCGAGCCGCCAGGGCCGGCCCCAGTGGCCGGCAACCAGCCCAGCATCACCGAGAACAGGATGGCCAGTACCATGCCCAGCCAGTAATGCGGCACGCTGACGCCAAGCACCGACAGCAACGAGGCCGCGCGGTCGATCGCCGAGTCGCGCAGATAGCCGGCGACGAAGCCGAACAGGCAGCCGAAGGTGAAGCCGATCAGCGTGGCCACCGCGGCAAGCCGCACGGAATTGACGACCGCCGTGGCGACCTCCTGCATCACCGGGCGGCTGGTAGCGATCGATGTGCCCAGGTCGCCGTGCAGCGCGCGCGTCAGCCAGTGCACGAATTGCTCGATCAGAGGCTTGTCGAAGCCGTACAGCGCGGCGAGCTGCTGGCGCATCTCCTCGGAGGCGTCTGGCGGCAGCACCGACACCAGCGGATCGCCCGGCGCGATGTGCACCAGCGAGAAGCACAGCAGCGCGACCCCCAGCAGGATGGGTAACGCGTACAGCGCGCGGCGAAGCAGATAGGACATGATGGCGGGCCCGGACAGTCGATCGCGTTCGGATCAGTCGATCGACATGGTGGCGATGTCGATGAACCAGCTTTGCGGCTGCACCACGCCCTTGACCTTCTTCGAGATCGCGCGCGGGCCGACGTCATGCGCGATCAGCACGAACGGCGCTTCCTCGACGATGCGGGCATGCAGCTTCGCCAGCGCGCCGTCGCGGCCCTTGTCGTCGAACGAGGTGCGCGCGGTCTCGATCAGCTTGTCGAACTCCGGATTGCTGAAGTAGCCCCAGTTGTTGGAGACGGGCGGCTGGGTCTTGCTGCTGACGAAGCGCACCATCGCGAAGAACGGGTCCATTGCCGCGAAGCTGACGTTGATCGCATTGGCACCGTGCGCGCTCGGGTCCTTGGCGCCGATGCGCCAGTTGGTAAACAGCGTGTTCCACTCGACCACGTCGAAATCGACGTCGATGAAGCACTCCTTCAGGTTCTGCTGCACGTACTCGTTCATCGGCAGCGGCTGCATCTGCCCGGAGCCCGAGGCGGAGACCTGCACCTTGACCCTGACCGGCTTGGCCGCCGAGTAGCCCGCCTCCTGCATCAGCTTGCGCGCGCCGGCGGGGTCGTACTTGATGTCGAATTTTGGATTGCCCCACCACGGGTTGCCGGGTTCGACGATGCCCTTGGCCTCGGCCATGTAGCCGCCCAGCAGCGTCTTCAGGCCCGAGCGGTTCACGCACAGGTTGGCCGCCTGCCGCACGCGCTTGTCCAGCCAGGGCGATCCCGGCGCGAACGACAGCTGCCACGGCCACATATGCGGCTGCGCGTTGGCGTAGACCTGGAAGCCCCGGCTCTTGATCTGCGCGATGGCGTCCGGAGCGGGCGCCTCGATCCAGTCCACCTGCCCGGACAGCAGCGCCGCGGTGCGCGCGTTGGCCTCAGGCATCGGCATCATCACGACCTTGTCGATCTTCGGCACGCGCTTCGCGTCCCAGTACTGGGCGTTCTTCACCACCTCGAGGCGCTCGCGCGGCACGAAGCGGCTCATCTTGAAGGGGCCGGTGCCGGCCGCGTCGGCGGCGAAGGCGACCCACGCCTGCTTGGAACGTTCGACCGGATCGGTCACCGCGGCCGGCACCGCGGCGAATTTCTTCTCCCATTGCGCGGGCGAGGCCATGAACAGGTTGGTCAGGTTGTACGGCAGGAAGGAGTCGGGCTCGGAGGTCGTCAGTTCCACCGTCAGGTCGTCGATCTTGCGCGCCGATCGCAGCGTCGGCATGCGCGACGCGGTCACGCCGACCTGGCTGGGGTCGAACTGCTTCGCGGTCTTGTCCAGGACCTTGCCGACGTTCCACACCACCGCATCGGCGTTGAACGGCGTGCCGTCATGGAACTTGACGTTGGGGCGCAGCTTGAATACCCACCTGGTCTTGTCCTTCGCGTCCACCTTCCATTCGGTGGCGAGCCCCGGGATCAGCAGGCTCGGACCATCGCTCTTGCTCAGATCCCATTGCGTCAGGCCGTCGTACATCGGGATGCCGCTGAAGCGGTTGCCCTCGAAGCCCTGGTCGGGCTGGCCCAGCGTACGGGGAATGTCGGCCGCGGTCATGCCGATGCGCAATACCTTCTCGGCCATCGCGGACCCAGGCAAGGCCAGCAGCGACAACGCGAGCGCCGCACCGATGGTGCCGCGCCTTGGGCGGGTGGATGCCGAGGCGGCGGTAGCGAACGAAGCGGCGGTCGACATCGATGCGAAAGCGGAGGCGAAGCAGTTCACTGACATGGCTCCTGAGTGGGGGAAGAGGCGTCGGCACTGCCAAAGCAAGTGATATGCCATCGCAATTCCCCGCGTCGCTGCGGCGATGTCGCGCATTGCACTGCTCCAATCGCGTGGAGACGAAGCGCCGGCACCATCTGCGGGAGCCGCCGCACCACGATCGGCGCGCCGCGCACCAGGATGCGTCCATGGCCATCGCTTCCGCTGCCTGCAGCGATCGCGCAGTTGCCGCACAATGCCTGCCTGGCCCGCAGTGGCGGCAGATACCACGATACCAACCACAAGAAGTCACGAGAGGTTCCCGATGTCCGCACTCTTCAGCCCCCTGCAGCTCGGCAGTCTGCAGCTCGACAACCGCATCCTGATCGCGCCGATGTGCCAGTACTCGGCGGAGCAGGGCAATGCCACCGACTGGCATCTGATCCATCTGGGGCATCTCGCGCTGTCCGGCGCCGGCATGCTGATTCTCGAAGCGACCGCGGTCTCGCCGCAGGGGCGCATCACGCCGTACGACCTCGGCTTGTACTCGGACGACAACGAAGCGGCGCTCTCTCGCGTGCTGAAGGCGGTGCGTGCCTATTCGCCGATCAAGGTCGCGATGCAGATCGCGCATGCGGGCCGCAAGGCGTCGAGCCGCGCGCCCTGGGATAGCGGTTCGCAGATCCGTCCCGACGAGCCCGAGGCCTGGCAGACCGAGGCGCCGTCCGCGGTGCCGCATGCCCCCAACGAAGTCGCCCCGGTGGCGCTGGACCGCGCCGGCCTCGAGCGGGTCAAGCGGGACTTTGTCGAGACCGCAAAGCGCGCCGCACGCCTGGGTATCGATGCGATCGAGATCCATGCCGCGCACGGCTATCTGCTGCATCAGTTCCTGTCGCCGATTGCGAACCATCGCGACGACGAGTACGGCGGCAGCCTCGAGAACCGTATGCGCTTTCCGCTGGAAGTCTTCGACGCGGTGCGCGCCGTCTTTCCGGCCGACCGTCCGGTGTGGGCGCGCATCTCGGCGACCGACTGGGTGCCGAACGGCTGGGATATCGAGGGCACGGTGGCGATCTCGAAAGAGCTTGCGAAGCGCGGCTGCGCGGCAATCCATGTGACCACCGGCGGCGTGTCGCCGCAGCAGGCGATCACGCTGGGACCGGGCTATCAGGTCCCGTACGCGCAGCGGGTCAAGGCCGAGGTCGGACTGCCGACCATCGCGGTCGGGCTGATCACCGAGCCGGAGCAGGCCGAGAGCATCATCGCCAACGGCGAGGCCGACGCCGTGTCGCTGGCGCGGGCGATGCTGTACGACCCGCGCTGGCCGTGGCACGCCGCCGCCAGGCTCGGTGCCCAGGTCCAGGCGCCGAAGCAGTACTGGCGTTCGCAGCCGCGCGAGTTCAAGGACCTGTTCGCGGGTGCGGCTTTCGGCCAACGTTGAATGACACCGATGTCATTTTCGGCGGGTTTGAAGCGCCCGTCACGTCACGTCGATTGACCGACCCTCGGAGGACGTCGCCGCACCCCTAGTCACCCATCCGGATGTTTCGTATTGTGGACAGGCAGACAAGGCAGCTGCCTTTCCATGGCAGCGAGGCGAGCGCGGAATGCAGGGCAATTTCGCCAGCCGATTTCGCTCCATCCGTCCGACGCATAGGGATGACCGGGATGACCGATCCGAACCAACCCCGACCGCAGGGCATCCTGTCGGTCTTCGATGCGATCACCATCATGGTGGGCCTGGTGCTCGGGGTTGGGATCTTCCGCACGCCGTCGATCGTCGCGGGCAGCGTCGAGTCCGAGGCGATGTTCATCCTGGTCTGGATCGTCGGCGGCATCATCACCTTCATCGGCGCACTGTGCTATGCGGAGCTGTCGGCGGCCCATCCCAATGCCGGGGGCGAATACCACTTCCTGTCGCGCGCCTACGGCCGCTCCACCGCGATGATGTTCGGATGGGCGCGCTGCACCGTCATTCAGACCGGCGCCATCGCGGCGGTTGCCTTCATGCTGGGCGACTACCTTGCCCAGTTGCTGCCGGCCGGTCTGTTCGGGCCATTCTCCCCATTCGCCCCGGCCATCTATGCGGCGTTGGCCGTCATCGTGCTGACCGCGGTCAATGTGATCGGCACCATCGAAGGCAAGAACCTCCAGGTGGTGGTGACCTTCCTGGAGATCGGTGCCATCGGCGCGATCATCCTGTTCGGGCTGTTCGGATCGCCCGAGACGGCCGAACGCGCCGCGCCTTCGATGCCGCCGGAAAGCGCGGCAATCGGCATGGCGATGATCTTCGTGCTGCTGACCTATGGCGGCTGGAACGAAGCGGCCTATCTGACCGGCGAACTGAAGGACGCGCCGCGCAACATCGCCAAGGTGCTGGCGGGCGGCACGGTCCTGCTGGTGGTGCTGTATACGCTGGCCAATCTGGCCTTGCTGTCCGTCCTCGGGCTTGACGGATTGCGCCAATCCGATGCCGTCGCGGCCGACATGATGCGCGTGGTGGCCGGACCGATCGGCGAGCGCGTGGTCACCGTCGCCATCGTGGTCGCCGCGATCTCGACGCTCAACGCCACGATCTTTACCGGCTCGCGGGTGTTCTATGCGATGGCGCGCGACATGACGATCATGCAGTGGGTCGGCATCTGGAACGGCCGCGGCAAGACGCCGGCCAATGGCCAGATCGCGCAGGGGATCATCGCGCTGGCGCTGATTGTGGTGGGGGCCATCACGCGCGACGGCTTCAAGGCGATGGTCGACTACACCGCGCCGGTGTTCTGGGGGTTCCTGCTGCTGGTCGGCCTGTCGCTGTTCGTACTGCGCTGGCGCCATCCCGACCGCGCCTTGCCGTTTCGCGTGCCGCTGTATCCCGTCACGCCGATCCTGTTCTGCCTGACCTGCCTGTACATGCTCTATGCCAGCGTGACCTATACCGGGGCCGCGGCGCTGATCGGGCTCGCCATGCTCTCCGCGGGCGCGCCGATCCTGCTGTTCAAGCGCAAGCAGGCCGAAGTCGCGGAGAGCCAGGATGCTTCCCCAGACCCCATGTGACCCTCAGAACAGGAGAACGTCGATGACGATGTTGCACAACACCTTCGTCGCTGCCGCGCTTTTCGCCGCGGGGGCGGCGGCATTGAACGGACCCGGATTGGCGCAGACCGAGACGGCGTCGGAAGTCACCTCGGTCTACAAGCCTTCCGTCGGCCAATCGGGCAAGGACGTGGTGTGGGTGCCGACCTCGCAGGCGCTGGTCGACCGCATGCTGGACATGGCGGAGTTGACACCCAGGGACCATCTGGTCGACCTGGGCTCGGGCGATGGCCGGCTGGTGATCACCGCGGCCAAACGCGGCGCCAATGCGCGCGGCATCGAGTTCAATCCCGATCTGGTGGCGCTGTCGCGCCGGGCGGCGCAGGCCGAGGGCGTCGGCAATCGCGCCAGATTCGACCAGGGCGACATCTTCAAGTCCGACTTCTCGAACGCGACCGTGGTGACGCTGTTCCTGCTGCCGGACCTGAATCTCAGGCTGCGCCCGACCTTGCTGAACATGAAGCCGGGCACGCGCGTCGTCTCCAATACCTTCACGATGGACGACTGGGAGCCGGACGAGACGGCACAGGTCACGCAGGGTTGCGCGGGCCACTGCACCGCCTACAAGTGGGTGGTGCCGGCCAAGGTGCAGGGCACCTGGCGGCTGGGCGACAAGCAGCTGGTGCTGACGCAGAAGTACCAGATGGTCGAGGGAACGCTGCGCGAGGAAGGTGCCGCGACGGCGATCAGCGATGGCCGCATCGCCGGCACGAAGATCTCGTTCGTCGCGGGCGACCAGCGCTATACCGGCGAAATCAGCGGCAAGACCATGCAAGGGACGATCGAGGGAGGAGGGCGCTGGAACGCGACGATGGTATCGCGCTAGCGCAGCGGTGGGGCCGATCACGGCGGACCGCCGGCAAAATCGCGGCGACCCGCCCGCCTACGCACTCAACGCGCGCCGTCCGCAACCCCGAGCCCGCGCAGCAGCGCATTGTGGAACTGCGCCGGCGATTCGACCTGCGGCGAGTGGCCCAGCTCCGGGAAGGCCGCCAGCGTCGCGTTCGGAATCGTGCGCGCGGCGTTTCGTCCCAGCACGGGATAGTTGCCCAGCTTGCCGGCGATCTCCGGCGCCGCGCGATTCGCGCCCGGCGCGGTGCGGTCCTTCTCGCCGATCATCACCAGGGTAGGCGCGGCGATCCGGGAGAACTCGTGGATCACCGGCTGCGTGAACAGCATCTCGGAGGTCTGCGCCTGGTTCCATGCCACCTGCTCCTTGCCGGGACCGGCGTACATGCCGGCCTGCATCGCGACCCAGCGGTCGTATTCGGGCCGCCATTTGCCGTTGTAGTAGAAGCGCAGTTGATAGGCCTTGATCGAATCGAAGCTGGTCTTGAGCTCGCCCTGATACAGCTGATCCACGGTGGCATAGGGGACGCCCTCCGCCTGCCAGTCTTCCAGCCCGATCGGATTGACCAGCACCAGTTGCTCCACCGCCTTCGGATACTGCAGGGCGAAGCGCGCGGCCAGCATGCCGCCCATCGAATGGCCGATGACGGTGGCGCGCGTCACGCCGCGCGATTGCAGCAGGGCCTGCGTATTGGCGGCGAGCTGCGCGAAGCTGAACTGGTAACCCTTCGGTTTGGTCGACGCGCAGAAGCCGATCTGGTCCGGCGCGATCACGCGGTAGCCGGCGTTGGCCAGCGTGTCGATGGTCGCTTCCCACGTCGCGCCGCAGAAGTTCTTGCCGTGCAGCAGCACCGCGGTGCGCCCGTTGGGCTTGCCCTTGGGCGCGACGTCCATGAAGGCCATCGACAGGTCCTGCTGCTGCGACTGGAAGGTGAAGCGCTGGATCGGGTGAGGGTAGGGGAAGCCTTCGAGTTGCGGGCCGTAGGGGGTCACGGATGGTGCCGGGCTGCTTGCCGCGGGTTCGGCGGCGGTGGCCGTGGTCGCGGCGGCGCTCAGGGTCAGCGACACGGCAAGCGTGGACAGGGGCAACAGGCGGCTCGGAGTCGTTTTCATGCGGGGGCTCCCAGTGGGGCGGAAGGCAGTGAGGAAACGGACTCGATGTGACCGTGGGGTAACAAGAAAGTTCAGGTGAGAGGGGGGTGGTGACTTGAAGCGCCGTTGCCCTCTCCCCCAGCCCCTCTCCCGCAAGCGGGAGAGGGGAGCGGTCGTCTCTGCAGTGGTGCCCGAGGGAGAGCGAAGCGGGTCGTCGCGGTCGTGATGCCTGCCGGTTAGCGAAGCGCGTCACGCTGCCGACGCGCGGACTCCCTCTCCCGCTTGCGGGAGAGGGTTGGGGAGAGGGCAGCAGCGCCCGCACCACGACAACACTCAAAACCGCATCACCCAAACGCCAACATCCTCCCCGTCAGCATCACCGTCGCCCACAGCCCCAACGATAGCAACCCGGCAAGCCGGCCATGCCGCGGGTTGGGACGCCGGCGCGAGGCGAGATGCAGCGCCAGCGCGTTCACGGCCGCGCTACCGATCAGCGCCAGCTTGGCGGCGAACCACGGGCTCGACAAATACTCCCGCGCCGCTGGCGCAAACAGCAACAGTCCCGACAGCAGGGCCACCATGAACCCACCGAGCGACAGCGGCACCAGCGTCTGCTGCAGCGCCGCGTCATCGAGCCGGAGCAATCCCCCGGCAAGCCGCAGATCGACCACCGCGATGGTGCCGAACAGCAGGCCGATGCCCACCAGATGCAGCCAGCTGACCAGCGGATAGACCCAGGTCGATGCCCGCAGCGCCATGATCGGCTGCCATGTCTCGACCGCGGCGAACCACGCGTTCCACGTTTCCATGCCGCGGTCCCGCTCAGCCGCGCGGCGCGCCGCTGCAACCGGCAGGCAGCGCGACCGATTGCTGGCGCACGCCGACGCCGTCCAGCACGATCAGGGCCGGCCTGGCGACATGGCGGTCGCTGCAGGACGGAAAACCGATCGCCTCGAGCCGGTCGCCGGGGCGCGGTTCGCGCGGCATGCCCCATCGTTCGAGCCGGTTGATCGGCGCCAGGTCGAGCGTCCAGCGTCCGGGCGAGGCCGGCGCGCGTACCGCAGCGAGCGTCCTGGCAAAGCCCAGTTCGGCCAGTTCGGGCGGCACGGGCAGGGCGTTCCAGTTCGCCGGCAAGGCCTTGGCGTCGACTTCGATCGTTACCTGCGGATGCGGATTGCGCCAGGTCACCGACACCACGCGGCCAGAGAAATAGAGCGGCGCGGCGGTGTCGTAATACCCCCAGCCGTGATGCGCCAACGCGGGTTTTCCGAGGGTCATTGCCAGACCGCACAGTGCGATTGCCACCAGCTGCTTCATCGTTCCTTCCTTCGGGGCGAATGGATCGCGGCCAAGATAGCGCTGGTCAATCGATGCATCAATCCGCCAAAATGGCATCGTTCGATACGCGTGCAGGTATCAATGGAATTACAGCAATTGAAACTCTTCCTCGCCGTCGCCGATGCCCTGCACTTCGGCCGGGCCGCGCAGCAGGTCGGCATGGCGCAACCGCATCTGAGCCGGGCCATCGCCAGGCTGGAACAGGAAATCGGCGTGCGGCTGTTCGACCGGACCAGCCGCCGCGTCGCGTTGACGGCCGCCGGCGAGCGGCTGCGCGAGGAAGCGATCGATCTGCTGCAAGGGGAGCGGCGCGCGCGGGAAGCCACGCGTGCCGCTGGGCAGCAAAGGCGTCGGCGCCTGCGGATCGCCTATGTCTCGGCGGCGCTCTATCGCGCCTTGCCGGCCGCGTTGCGCAGTCTGTCGACCGCGCCGGAGCCGGTCGAATTCGTGCTGCAGGAAGCGACCACCAATGAGCAGCTGGCGCTGATCGCCGCCGGCGAGATCGATCTGGGCATCGGCCATCCGCCATTCGACACGCATGCGCGGCTGGCCAGCGTGCTGCTGGCAAACGATCGCTTCGACGCGGTGCTGCCCGCCGACCACCGCCTTGCCGGCCGGACGGCGATCCGCGTCGAGGAGCTGGCCACCGAGCCCCTGGTGCTGTTCCCCGAGGCGCAGGGACCGGCGCTGTATGCCGCGATACGCGACCGCTGCCGCGTGGCCGGCCGCCCGATGCAGGTGGCCGCGACCGCACCGCGCCTGCATGGCCAGCTATCGCTGGTCGCGGCGGGACTGGGCATCGGGCTGGCCCCGACGCAATCGCGCAGCCTGGCGGTCGCCGGCACGGTACGCGTTCCGCTCAAGCCGTATCCGGCCGCGCTGGTGCTGCCGCTGGCCGCGCTCTACGACCCGCGCTCGCGCCATCCGGCCTTGCCGCTCGCGCTGGCGGCGTTGCGGCGGGCCGTGACGACTCGCACAGGGGGCGCCGGGCGGGGCGATGGAGCGGCAGCGGGGCGTTGACCGCGACAGTCGTGTTCCCGTGCGGCGTCCCGATGCGCCGTCCATATGCGAAGAACGGATAAGGCCGAACGATTTGATTCGTTGACCGGCGATGGCCGGTCTCCTTAGGATCGATCCCAGTCGATGCCCGCGCGACAACGGCGTTTGCATCGTGCCTTGATCCATTCCGAATTTCCGTACCAGACATGACCGTTTCCATCCAGGCGGCACTGCCCGCGCGTCCTCCCGTCGTGACGCCACGCGCCGGCACCGGCTTCGAGATCCGTCCCTTCGACGCGCCGCTGGGCGCCGAGATCGTGGGGCTGGACCTGTCGCAGCCGCTGTCGGATGCGGATTTCTCCCGTATCCACCGTGCCCATCTGGACCACCACGTGCTGGTGTTTCGCGATCAGCGCATCACGCCCGACGAGCAGATCGCCTTCAGCCGGCGTTTCGGCCCGTTGCAGATCCACGTGCTGCACCAGTTCCAGCTGGCCGGCCATCCGGAAGTGCTGATCGTCTCGAACGTGCTGAAGGACGGCAAGCCCATCGGCCTGGGCGATGCCGGCCATTTCTGGCATTCGGACCTGTCGTACAAGGAAAAGCCGAGCCTGGGCTCGCTATTGCACGCGCAAGAGCTGCCGGCGGAGGGAGGAGACACCCTGTTCGCCAACCAGCATCTGGCGTGGGAAACGCTGCCCTCGGAGCTGAAGCGCGCGGTCGAAGGGCGGCAGGCGGAACACACCTATCTCGCGCGCTATGCCGAGCTGCAGCAGCGCAGCCCGTGGCGCCCGAACCTGACTGCCGAACAGATCGCGCAGGTCAAGCCGGTGCTGCAGCCGGTGGTGCGCACGCATCCGGAGACCGGCAGGCGCGCGCTGTTCGTCAGCGAGCATTTCACCACGCGCATCGTCGGCTTGCCCGAGGACGAAAGCCGCGCGCTTCTCGACGCGCTGTTCGCGCACAGCGTCCAGCCGGAATTCGTCTATCGCCATCGCTGGCAGCCGCACGATCTGGTGTTCTGGGACAACCGCTCGCTGCTGCATCTGGCGGCCGGCTGTCCGGCGGATCAGCGCCGCGTGATGTACCGCACCACGATCGAGGGCGACGTCCCGTTCTGACGGCACGGACAGCACGGCACTGATCCACACCTGCCCGGTATGGCCCGAGTGGCCAACCATACGGACCGTCGCCCCGCGGTCCGAGCTATCCCATCGCACCAGACAACACCTTTTCCCGGAGCCCCACCATGGCCGCACCGTATTCCCGTTCGTCCCGGCTCAGCCGGCTGATCGCCTTTGCCGTCAGCGCCACCGTCGGCGCCGGCGCACTGGCGTTCGCCGCACCGGCCCATGCCGAAGGCCAGATTCGCATCGCCGAGCAGTTCGGCGTGGTCTACCTGCTGCTCAACGTCGCCCGCGAACAGCAGCTGATCGAGAAGCAGGGACAGAAGCAGGGGCTGGACATCAAGGTCGAGTGGACCCGGCTGTCGGGCGGTGCGGCCGTCAACGACGCGCTGCTGTCGGGCGCGATCGACGTCGGCGGCGCGGGCGTCGGTCCGCTGCTGACGCTGTGGGACCGCACCCGCGGCAAGCAGAACGTCAAGGGCATCGCCTCGCTCGGCAGCTTCCCGTACTACCTGATCAGCAACAACCCGAAGGTGAAGACGCTCGCCGATTTCTCCGACAAGGACCGCATCGCGTTGCCCGCGGTTACGGTGTCGGTGCAGGCGCGCGTGCTGCAGCTGGCCGCGGCGAAGCAGTGGGGCGACAAGGCGTTCAACCAGCTGGACAAATGGACCGTGGCGATGCCGCATCCGGAGGCGGCATCGGCGATCATCAACGGCGGCACCGAGGTCACCGCGCATTTCGCCAATCCGCCGTTCCAGGAGCAGGAACTGGCCGGCAACCCGAACGCGCGCATCGTGCTCAATTCGTACGACGTGCTGGGCGGCCCGAGCTCGTCGACCGTGCTGTACGCGACCGAGAAATTCCGCAACGACAATCCGAAGACCTACCGCGCCTTCGTCGACGCGCTGGCCGAAGCGGCGCGCTATGCCACCGCCAATCCCGAAGCCGCCGCGGACCTGTATATCCGCGCGAACAAGGCCAAGATCGACCGCACGCTGCTGGTCGGCATCCTGAAGAACCCGCAGGTGCAATTCCGCATCGCGCCGCAGAACACCTTCGTACTGGCCGAGTTCATGCACCGCGTCGGCGCAATCCGCAATCAGCCAAAGTCCTGGCAGGACTATTTCTTCGCCGACCCGGCGACCGCACAGGGGAGCTGACCATGACCGCCACCGTGTCGCAACCGTTGCGCGTGGTCGGCGCCGCCGGACAACGCGGCCCGCTGCTGCAGATCCACGACGTCTCGCTGGAATATCGGACGCCGGAGCGCGTGGTGCGCGCCACGCACCAGGTCAGCTTCGATGTGCACGCCGGCGACCGCTTCGTGCTGCTGGGACCGTCCGGCTGCGGCAAGTCGACGCTGCTGAAGGCGGTGGCGGGCTTCGTGCCGCCGATCGAGGGCGAGATCCGGCTTGACGGCGAGCGCGTGCGCGCGCCGGGGACCGATCGCATCGTGGTCTTCCAGGAATTCGACCAGTTGCCGCCGTGGAAGACGGTCAAGCAGAACGTGATGTTCCCGCTGATGCAGGCGCGCGGGCTGCGCCGTGCCGAAGCGGCCGAGGTGGCGCTGCATTACCTGGACAAGGTTGGCCTGGCCAACTTTGCCGATGCCTACCCGCACACGCTGTCCGGCGGCATGAAGCAGCGCGTGGCCATCGCGCGGGCGCTCGCGCTGCGGCCCAAGGTGCTGCTGATGGACGAACCGTTCGCCGCGCTCGATGCGCTGACCCGGCGCCGCATGCAGGAGGAACTGCTGGCGCTGTGGCAGGACGCGGCCTTCACGCTGCTGTTCGTCACGCATTCGATCGAGGAGGCGCTGGTGGTGGGCAACCGTATCCTGCTGCTGTCACCGCATCCGGGGCGCGTGCGCGCCGAACTGAACAGCCACCAGTTCGATCTGCACAGCCAGGGCAGCGCGGCCTTCCAGCAGAGCGCGCAGCGCATCCATCGGCTGCTGTTCGACACGCCGGCGCCGGACGCCACAGCCGATACCCTCGACACAACCGACACCACCGACGCCGCGGACATCGCACCGCGCGCCGCGCAGGCACGCTGAGGGGACCGGCCATGACCACCATCGCCACCCCGACATCGCCGTCCCAGCCGCCGCTGCGGCCCGAATACGAGCGCGAACTCGAACCCTTCACCGCCAGCGCGGTCGCCCGGGCCCTGCCGCTGCGCCAGCGGCTGTGGCAGAGCAGCGGATTGCGTCGCGCCGTGATCCTTCTGGTGCTGGCCGTGCTGTGGGAAACCGTGGCCCGGCTGCAGAACAACGATCTGCTGCTGCCATCCTTCCTGGCGACGGCCCAGGCCTTCGTCGAGGGGCTGACGACCGGCGAGCTGCTGAACAAGGCCGCGATCTCGCTGACCATCCTGCTGCAGGGCTATGCCGCCGGCATTGCGCTCGCCTTCGTGCTGACCACGCTGGCGGTCTCCACGACGATCGGCCGGGATCTGCTCGATACGCTGACCGCGATGTTCAACCCCTTGCCGGCGATTGCCTTGCTGCCGCTCGCGCTGCTGTGGTTCGGACTGGGCAGCGGCAGCCTGATCTTCGTGCTGATCCACTCGGTGCTGTGGCCGTTGGCGCTGAACACCTATGCGGGCTTTCGCGGGGTGCCGGAGACCTTGCGCATGACGGGACGCAACTACGGCCTGCGCGGGCTGCGCTATGTGCTGCTGATCCTGGTGCCGGCCGCGCTGCCGGCCATCGTGTCGGGCCTGAAGATCGGCTGGGCCTTCGCCTGGCGCACGCTGATCGCGGCCGAGCTGGTGTTCGGCGCCTCCTCGGGCAAGGGCGGCCTGGGCTGGTACATCTTCCAGAACCGCAACGAGCTCTATACCGACCGCGTGTTCGCCGGCCTGGCGATGGTGATCCTGATCGGCCTGCTGGTCGAAGGGCTGGTGTTCCGCACGCTGGAGGCCGCCACGGTGCGGCGCTGGGGCATGCAGCGCTAGGGCAGCGGGGGGCAGCCGGCGCGCTATTGGCCCTATTGACGCTATTGGCGCGCGCCGGCCCTCACCAGGATCTTCTCGATGTCGCGGTAGCCGCGCTGCCGGGCATGCTGCAACGCAGTCACGCCCTTGCCGTCGGGAATATTCACATCGGCCTTTGCAATGACCAGCAGGCGCACGATCTCCGTGTGCCTCGGTCCGCCGTCGCCCAGAATGATCGCCTCGAGCAAGGCCGTCCAATGCAGCCTGTTGATGTGATTGACGTCGACGCCCGCGGCGATCAGGATGCGCACGGTCTCGACATGACCCCGCTCGGCGGCCGGAATCAGCGCCGTGCCGCCATAGCGGTTGGTGCTCTTCAGGTCGGCGCCATGCGTCAGCGTCATCTTCAGGATCTCGTTGTGGCCGCGCGCGCCGGCATAGAGATAGGCGCTGTCTTCGATGCGGTCCTTGGCATTGACGTTTGCGCCGGCGTCGATCAGCACCCGGGCGGCGTCGATGTGGTTGTGGCGGGTCGCGGTCAGCAGCGGCGTGGCGCCGCTCTCGTCCCGCGCCTCCAGATTCGCCCCTTGCTTGAGCAGCAGTGCTATCGACGCGGCATCGCCTTTGGCGGCGGCATCTTGCAGGCGGGCGTCGAGTTTCCCGGTACTGGCGCTTGCCGGGAAGATCGACAGCATGGCGACAAGGAATACCAGAAGGAGGGGGATACGCGCGGGCAGCATGCTATTGGGTGATGACGGATAGACGGGCGTTGTATGAGCGCTAGTTCGAGCAATCAATCGAGCGTAGGTTCGTATTGGACAGCTCAAGGGCGGCATCTTAAATGGCCTCCGATTGATTCCAAAGCGAAATTGCCGATCGCCGCTCAGTACCGAGGCGAATGCGAATCTCCGTACCGGCGTCGGGGCCGCCATTGCCAACCGGCGCGGATCGCGCTACGGTCATTTCAGGACCGGCCGGCAACGAACGCGCCGGCAATGACCCACAGCGAGGAGACTCCATGCCAGATCCCATCGACTATGCGCAACTGGTGACCGCCATCGGCGACGCCATCGTGATCGCCGACGCCCAGGGCGCCATTACGCTATGGAACCCGGCCGCGGAGCGGATGTTCGGCTATACGCAGGCCGAAGCCCTGGGACAGTCGCTCGACCTGATCATTCCCGAGCGTCTGCGCGCGCGGCACTGGCAGGGCTACGACAAGACGATGGCGACCGGCACCACGCGCTACGGCAGCGAACTGCTGAAGGTTCCGGCAGTCGACAAGCACGGCAAGGCTCTGTCGATCGCCTTCACCGTGGCGCTGCTGAAGGATGCCAACGGGGCGGTGACGGGCATCGTTGCGGTGATCCGCGACGAGACGACCCGA
The DNA here is from genome assembly GCA_031181345.1 of Cupriavidus sp. Lineage (GTDB taxonomy): Bacteria > Pseudomonadota > Gammaproteobacteria > Burkholderiales > Burkholderiaceae > Cupriavidus. The sequence goes on from JAPSLC010000004.1 coordinate 105,520, forward strand.
TTCCAGGAAGAGCGGGCGCTGAAGAAACGGCTAGCCGAGCTGGAAAGCCAGGCCGCGTAGGGGCCCGACTCCTCGAGCCAATGCCGGACGGTGTATCGTTGCGCCAATTCCATGCGACAACCCGCTTTTCCGGCCATGACCAAACTGATCGACTTCCGCACCGATCCCATTCCGACCCACGACAATCCGCGAGCCGACCGCCTGGTGCGCGGCAATCCCGATCGCACCACGTGGACGCATTACAGCGCCACGCATGGCGATTTCGATTGCGGCATCTGGGCCTGCGAACCCGGGGCCTGGCGCATTGCCTTTCCGGAAGGCAAGGAGGAATTCTTCCACGTGATCAGCGGCCGCCTGCGCATCAGCGATACCGCCGGCGAGGCACGCGAATTCGGTCCCGGCGATGCCTGCGTGATTCCCGCGGGATTTGAAGGGGTATTTGAGGTGATCGAGCCGGTGCGCAAATATTTCGTGGTGCTGGATCGCGCAGCGGCGAAAGGGAATTAGGCAATATTTCGCCCGGCTCCACTCCCATCGCAAAGCGAAGCTAAAATGTCCCGCCATGTAGCCCCATATAACGATGGAGACAACCATGAGACTGGCGGGCAAGGTGGCAGTGGTGACCGGAGGCGGTTCCGGCTTTGGCGAAGGCATCGCCAATCTGTTCGCGCGCGAGGGTGCGCGGGTGGTGGTCGCCGATATCGACGAAGCGAAGGCCACGGGCGTGGCGCAGACCATCGAGCAGGCGGGCGGACAGGCCCGCGCCGTACGTGCCGACGTCTCCAGGGGCAGCGATGTGGAGGCGATGCGCGAGCTTGCGCTCGCCGCATTCGGCGATGTCGGCATTGTCGTCAACAATGCCGGCACCACCCATCGCAACAAGCCCATTCTGGAAATCACCGAAGACGAATTCGACCGCGTGCAGGCCGTCAATGTCAAAAGCCTGTATTGGACCGCGCGCCATTTCATTCCGCATTTCCGCCAACGCGGCGGCGGCGTCTTCGTCAATATCGCATCAACGGCGGCAATTCGGCCGCGTCCGGGTCTGGTCTGGTACAACGCCAGCAAGGGCGCCGTGGTCACCGCGAGCAAGGCCATGGCGGCCGAACTCGGACCGGACAATATCCGCGTCAATTGCGTCAATCCGGTGATCGGCGCGACCGGACTGCTGGAGCAGTTCATGGGCAAGCCCGATACGCCGGAGAATCGCGCGGCCTTCCTCGCGACGATTCCGATGGGCCGGATGTCCACGCCCGCCGATATCGCCGCGGCCTGTCTCTACCTGGCGTCTGACGAAGCGGCCTTCGTCACCGGCACCTGCATCGAAGTGGACGGCGGCCGCTGCGTCTGACCGCTTCGCACACCGCACGGGCCGCCCACGAGGCGGCCCGCTCGCATCGTCACCGACGACATCACCGACGACATCACCGTCACCCATGACAACCCTCAGGAGACAGCCATGAGTTCCACGGATGCCGGATTCGAAGACGCGATCTACCGCAAGGTCAGCTGGCGCCTCGTTCCCTTTCTGCTGCTGTGCTACGTGGTCGCGTATCTGGATCGCGTCAATGTCGGCTTCGCCAAGCTGCAGATGCTCAACGACCTGAAATTCAGCGAAACGGTCTATGGTCTCGGCGCGGGCGTCTTCTTTATCGGCTACTTCCTGTTCGAGGTTCCCAGCAACGTGATCCTGCACAAGGTCGGCGCCCGCGTCTGGATTGCACGGATCATGATCACATGGGGCCTGATCTCGGCGGCGATGATGTTCGTCACCACGCCGACGATGTTCTACGTGCTGCGTTTCCTGCTTGGCGTCGCCGAGGCCGGGTTCTTCCCCGGCATCATCCTGTACCTGACCTATTGGTATCCCGCCGAACGGCGCGGGCGCACGACCACGTGGTTCATGACCGCGGTCGCGCTGTCCGGGGTGATCGGCGGCCCGCTGTCCGGCTGGATCATGCAGACCTTCGATGGCCACAACGGCTGGGCCGGATGGCAATGGATGTTTCTGCTCGAAGGCATTCCGTCGGTGCTGGTCGGCCTGTGGGTGCTGGCCTACCTCGACGATCGCATCAGCCATGCCAAATGGCTGACGGCCGAGGAAAAGGCCGTGCTCGAGCGCAATATCGCCGCGGAAACGGCGCACAAGGAAGACATGCCGATCCGGCGGGTGTTGTCCAGTGCGCGCGTCTGGATGATGAGCGCGATCTACTTCAGCTTCGTGATGGGGCTGTACGGCATCAGCTTCTGGCTGCCGACCATCATCCGCCAGACGGGCGTCAAGGGCGCGCTCGACATCGGCCTGCTGACCGCGATTCCTTACGGCGTCGCCGTGCTCGGCATGGTGCTGGTGGCTCGCAGCGCCGATCGCACGGGCGAACGCCGCTGGCATATCGCCATTCCGGCCGTCGCCGGCGCCATCGGGCTGGTGCTGTCGGTGCTGTGGCACGACCGCACGGTGCTGGCGATGGTGGGCCTGACGCTGGCGACGATCGGCATCATGACCACGCTGCCGCTGTTCTGGAGCCTGCCGACGGCTTTCCTCGCCGGCACCGGCGCTGCGGCCGGCATCGCGATGATCAATTCGCTGGGCAATCTGGCCGGCTTTATCAGCCCCTATGCGGTGGGCTGGCTGAAGGACCTGACGCAGAGCACCAACGCCGGCATGTATCTGCTGGCCGGCTGCCTGGTCGCGGGCGCGGTGCTGACGCTGCTGGTGCCGGCGCGGCTGGTGTCGCGGCCGCAGGGCGCGGCCCCATACGGCGGCGCGCTGGGGACGACGCGATAAGCGCGAAGGCGGTTCGTCCGCACGGCCCGCGCCGCTCAGTGCGCGAGCTTCGGACGGATCGTCAGTTCAACGCCCAATACATCGAGCACGGCCCGCAACGTCGAGAGTTTCGGATCGCTGTCGGCGCCCAGAATCTTGTACAGCCCCGAGGTCGACAGCCCCGCGGCCTGCGCGGTTTCCGCTGTGTTGCCGCGCGACCGCGCGACTGCGGCCAGTGCCTCGGCGAATAACTCGGGATGATCCGCATCCATCAGCGCATCGGCTAGAAACGCGGCGCGCGCCTCGTCGGTGTCGAGATACTCCGCTGGGTCGAACGTACGATATTCCAATCCTTCATGCTTGCGTCCTCTTGATTTCTGCCCACAGCGCTTGCGCCTTGCGTATGTCGAGGTGTGGCGTCGACTTGTCCCCACCACCAGGCAGGAAGACCACAGCAACGCCTGGGATGCACGAGTTTCTATCGGCATGGAATATTGCACTTTAGTGGAATGACGGGAACCTACTTGCCGGGGCCGTAACCCGCGGGCGCACGAGCTCCGGATGTGCGGCCGACCGCGGTCTGCATCCGCACGGCGGCCACAGCAAAACCGAAAGCCAGCACGACGAGCATGCTGCCGGCCCACGGCGCATGCAGCAGTTCGCCTCCATCGACGATCACGCCGCCTGCCGCGGCGCCCGCTGCCACACCCGCATGCATCGCCGCGACATTGATGCCGACGCGGATATCGGCATTGCCGGGGGCCGTTTGGACCAGGAAGTTCTGCACGATGGGTGAGATCGACCAGCTGATCGCGCCCCACATCACCATCGCCGGCAACAGCAACCAGGGCGAGGCCGCGGCCGGCGGCAGCATCGCCATCGCGACGCTGAACGCGGCGGGGCACGCGAGCAGCGCCCGCGCGCTGCCGAGGCGGTCCGAACACCAGCCTCCGAGCCAGGCTCCGACGACGCCCGCCACGCCGAACAGCACATAGGCGGCCGTCAGTACCGAGGCGTCGCTGCTCAGGGTCTTCTGCAGATAGGGCGTCAGATAGGCGAACAGCGTGAAATGTCCGCCGATCATCGCCACCGATACCAGCTGGGCGCTCAGGGCCTGCCGATCGGCGAGCTCGCGCCAATAGGCGCGCAGCGACGTGGTCCGCGCCATTGGCGATGGCGGCATCGCGTGCCACAGCAGCGCGCCCGGCAGCAACGACAGCACGGCCAGCGTCGCAAACACCGCGCGCCAGCCTGCCCACTGATCCAGCAGCATGCCCGCGGGTACGCCGAGCACCAGCGATCCGCTGATGCCGACGAATACCATGCCGATGGCACGGCCTTGCTGCTGGGGGCCGGCGAGCGAGGTGGCGAGCATCACCGCCAGCTGGATCACCAGCGCGCAGCTGCCCGCCATCAGCACCCGCGCGCCGAACAGGGCGGTGTAGTTGGGACTGGCCGCCGCGATCGCATTGCTCGACGCGAATACGGCCAGGGCGATCAGCAGCAGCGTCCTGCGATCGCCGCGCCCGAGCAGCGCCGACGACAGGAAGGCCACGATGGCAAAGACGGCCGAGAAGATGGTGGTCAGTTGCCCCGCGGATGCCACGGAAACGCCGAGATCGCCGGCAATGGAAGGCAGGATGCCGATGCAGATGTTTTCGGCGATGCCCGCCAGGAATACCGTTGCCGTCAGCAGATAGACGCGCCTGTCCATGATGTCTCCCGTCGTTCGGTGCCCGCGGCATGCGGGCCGGGCCAGGTTCGGCGGGTTTCGAGGCGGTGCTTCGGTTATCCCTGAAGGCGCAACCATACGACAGCGGCCGGGGCGATGCAAGCCGGCCGCGCGCTACGAGCTCGTCATCCCGCGACGAGCGGCAACCACCCGCTCTGCGGCGTGTAATCGCTGCGGCAGACGCGGCCGTCGGGCAGCACGGCGAACACCATCACGGTGTCGCCCTGCGTGACGACGGTGGCGCCGCCGGCGGGGCTGACCGCGGTGTACGGGTCGATCGCCAGCAGCGGCGACCATTCGCCGCCCGGCACCAATGGGTGGAAAGCGGCATGCAGCAGGCCGTCCGCACTGACGGCAACCGCCACCAGCGTATCGCCATGCAGCAGCGCGAGGCCCAGATGGCCGTCGGCGGCGAAGGCTGGCGCGGGGCCGATCGGCATCAGCGTCTCGAACAGCAGCGGCTGCAGGCCGAAGCCGCAGGCATAGAGCAGCCCGTCGCTGCCAACGGCCACCACCGCGACGCCATCGAGTGTGCCCACGATGCCGGTTTTGACGCCGGGTTCCATCGGCACGTCGCATTGCGCGGCCACCGATTCGCGCCAGAACGTCGTGGTGCTGCCATCGGGAACGGTGCCGGAAATCCAGCGCAGCGCGCCGCCGTCGTCGATGGCGACGACATCGACGGTGCGCGGCTTGCGCGACAGCATCACGGGACCGGGGGTGCGGCGGTAGGTGCTGAACGAATCGAGCTGCACCGCGTCGGAGAAGTCGTGATTGCCCATGACCGTTGCGTCGTACTCCACGGCCACCAGCTGGCCGCTCATCTCGATCGCGGCCACCGTCGTCAGCTCGACCAGCGGATGGCAGGCCGCCACATCGTATCCGGGGGCCAGGCTGCCGATCTCGGTCCGGTTCCGTGCGATATCGCCGGTATTGCCCAGCGTGTCCCAGTAGTAGTAGCGCAAGGCGCCGTGGACACCGGTGATCAGGACCTCGAACACCGTACGCAGCAGCGGCGCGGTCTCCAGCGATACCAGCAGCGCCGGCTGGGAATCGGACAGGTCGAACGGCCTGCTCTCCGGCTGGGGCAGTTCGGGGCCCGGACCGAACAAGCGAGACCAGATCCGCAGGCTGAGCCGGTCATCGGCGCCAAGCCCCACCAGCAGCGCGCTGTCGCCGGCGATGGCCGCTGCAGCCGGCGCGGGCAGAATGCGCGGCCAGCCCATATGCACGGCGATCTTGCGCAGGTCCGGCATGCCGCCGATATTGCCCGGCGGGTCTGACGCGGCCGGCGTGCAAAGCGAAGGGTTGCGCAGCAGATCGCGGATGGACGTCGGGGAGAGGCACTGCCCATCCCTGGCGGCCTGCATGCCTTGGATCGAGCAAACCACGCCGGCGATCACCGCGGACGCGGCGGACGTTCCGCCGAATTCGCGATAGGGATAGGGCGGGTTGTCGTACGGGGCGCGCACGCGCGAGAACGCGGCGAAGCAGTCCACGCGCGTGCCGAACGTCGAACCGCGTTCCCACGGCTGGTACACCCCCGCAACCGCGGGCTCCTGCGTGGCACCGCCGACCATGATCGCGAGCGAGTCGCGGAAAGCGGGATCGGTGGGGTTGAAGTGGTTGCATTGGTGATGAATGTCCAGGTTCTCTCCGGTGTTTCCCGCGGGTTCGATCACCGTAATGCCAAAGAATCCCAGCAACTGCAGCGTGGTCTGTACCTTCCTCGACAGCTCGACCGGCAGCCCGGGCTCGTTGTCGCCGGTCCACGGTCGCGCGCTGCCCAGTTCGATCAGGACGACACCGCCGGGCCGCACCGCGTCGCCGGCGACCGCGATGGCGGCATCCAGCCGATGCTCTCCGTCCTGCCGCAGCGATGTCACGACATGTGCCAGCGCCTGCGGTGCGATACCGACGATGCCACCGCCGTTGTCGCCGGCGACTACGATGCCGAGTGCGGAGGTGCCATGGTCGATGTCCTGCTGTGTAGGGGCACCGAAGACCGAGAACGGCGTGATCGGCACGCTGGCCAGGTCGATATGCTGCAGATTCCATCCGTGCTCGACATCGGCGAGCGGGATGCCGCGTCCCGCGCCACCGGGCACGCGCCATGCATAGCAGGCGTCGATGCCGACGGGCGCCGCGCGAAGCTGCTTCGAAGCCAGCGCATCCTCGTTGGTCCCATAGGCGACGCGTGCGGCGGGATAGTGGCGTACCCGCGGTTCCGCCCATTCGACGAAGGGCAGCGCATACAGCAGGCCGACCAGCGTCTCCAGCTGCGCCACCTCACATGGCACCTCGAACCACGCGAACGGATCGGGCGGCTCGCCGCCCATCATGCGTCCCGCATCGACCATATGGGCCAGCAAGGGGATCTGCTCGACCGGAAAGCCCGGATCGAGCCGCAGCCCGGGATAACTGGCGGCAATCTCGTCCCACCACGGCTTGAGCTCGCCCAGATACTGCTCGGCGCCGCTCTCGTACGGCAGCACGAAGCCATCGAACAGCTTAACGTCGACATAAGCCTCAGCCATCGCCTTCTCCTTCTTCCGGCGGCACGGGGTCTTCGGCCATCACGTCGAAGCGCAGATGCGACACCGGCGGTCCGGCCAGCGGCGTGCGGCTTCGTTCGACCCACAGCACGGGACGGCCCCCGGTATCGCGCGCGAGCCGTGCACGGCGGCGCAGCGACGCGCCGCTGCTGGCGATCGCCTCGGCAGCGATCTCGTGGCCACGGCCGAAACCGGGCCCGGACGGCCCGCCGATCAATCGCGAGGCCGGACCGGGCCGCACACGCGGCAGCACGCCGCCCAGATCGGCCACCAGTCCCTGCTGCCAGTCGCCATAGACGCCGTCGGGGCCGGTACGCCGATACGGATGCCAGTGCGCGGGCAGGGTGGTCATCGGCAGATAGCGGAACTGGCGCGTGCCGGTGCGCGTGGTCTCGCGCGCGGCGGCTTCGCTGGTGTCGTCGGCCAGCAGCACGCGGCCGTCGGCGCGCAGCTCCACGGCCCACGCCACATTGGCGTCCTCATCGATGCCGAGCGAGACCTCGTCCAGCCAGGGGCCGGCATGCGGCGCGACCGCGACCGGCCAGATCAGCAGCGCGCCGGCCTCCATGCCGGTGGTGCGGAACAGCGACCACGCGTGCTCGCCATCCACCGGCGGCGGGGCCAGCGTCCACGTATCGCCGAAGCTGTCGTGCACCACCGTCTCGCGCAGCGTGACCAGCATGCCGGAGGAGGGCGGGCGCTTGCCGTTTGCGGCCGGCGGCGGCTCGGGCACCGGGAACCAGAACCAGTCGTCGGCATGGGCCAGCGCTACATCGAGCAGCAACGCGGTGCCCAGATGCGAGCGGTCCGGCGAGAAGGCGCCCAGATCCACGGCCTGGTCCTCGATCTGCCACCAGCGCGGATGCGGCGCGCCGGGGTAGGACAGCCGGCTGACCAGCAATTGCCGCGGCGCAGGCATCGACGCGGCGGTGCCGCTGTCCGCGCGCAGCACCGCGGCGCCCGCGTCGGCCGTGTACCAGTCCACATCGCCGCCGTCGTGATCGCGAACGTCCAGGCCGCGCGTGCCGGCGCTGAAGCGGGCTTCGTGCGTCAGCCGGCGCGATGACCAGTTGTCGGCGGTCGGCGATGGCACCTCGTTCCACAGCGCATGGCCGGCGAGCAGGCCCGCGGTGAAGATCGCGCGGCCGTCCAGTTCGCCCGACAGCGCTTCGTAAGGCGGGGGCAGCGGTCCCAGGCGCAGGGTCTGCAGGCGCTGCGGCGGCAGCGCGGGCAACAGCGGCGCGGCGGCGCGGCCCAGGCGCACGCGCCGGCCGACGGTCCACCAGTCGCCGGGCTCGGCCTCCACCAGCGCCTCGGCCGGTATGTGGGCGGGATCGAGATCGGGCCGGCGCGGCGCGTAGCGCAAGGGCTCGTGCGTGACGCTGACCGACACCGAGACCGGGCTCGACACGTCCTCGCCTTGCAGCTCGCCGAGCTGCCATTGCCGCGTCAGGAACCAGACGGGATCGGCGACGCGTGCGCGCAGGCCGCGATGAAAGTCGGTGGTCGGGCTGAGCGGTTCGAGGCGGAAATGCAGGGACATGGCGGTCTCGATGGATAAGCGGGAATGGCGGTCGTCGCTTGCCGGTGGACGGGGCCCGGCCGCCGGCCCTCAGGTCCAATGGCTCCAGAACATGTCCGGCAAGGACGACAGCGCCGCCGGCGTCGCCACCACGCTGCCCGGCCGCGCGCGGCAGGCGCGGGCGCGCGCAAGCTGCCGCGTGTCCAGGATCAGCGCCGCCAGTTCTGCCTCGCTCAGGCGCCGGCTCGCGTCGGGCGGCACGGCAAGCAACACCGCCTGCGGCGCGCGGGACTTCGGGCCGTTGAAGCCGAAGGCCGCGCTGGTCGTGTGCCGGGTCGACGGGATCGCGTCCTGCCAGGCGTCGAGCCCCGCGATCGCGACCGTCGCCATGTTGCCGGCCAGCACGGCCGGGTCCGGCCCGTAGGCCACCACCACGGGTCCGGCGGGGCTCCACGGATCGCCGGAACCATCGGCGGTCCGTACGGCGGCGCGCCACGGCTGCGTCGCCGGATCGAGTTGCCAGGCTTCGAGGCTCGCCAGACGCGGACGCACCGCGGCGACGATCTCGAGCCATTCGCGGTCGGTGTGCGGGCGTCCTTGGTCGTCGCGCGTCGCGGCGTGCAGCGGGCCGACCGCCAGCGATGGCACCAGCGGCAGCACCGGCAGGCGAGCCTGCCCGACCAGGGCACGGATCGATTGCCGCAGCCCGTTGACGCTGCCTTCCGGCGTGGCCGTCAGCCGCGTCTGCAAGCGGGCCACCGCCTGCGCCAGCGGCTCGGTGTCGTCGGCCTGCACGGCGCCCCAGGCGCGGCATTGCCGAAGGCACCATGCCACCGCGGCGGGGTCGTTCAGGTCAAGCGCAGCGAGCGAGGCAAGCAGCGCGCTCAGCCGGTTCCGCAGCAGGCCAAGGCGCGCCGCCAGATCGGCCACCATCGCATCGCGCAACGGCGAGGCCGGGGCGCGTTCGTCGTCGCGCCCGTCGATCGCGCCGGGGAGCGGTGGATCGCTGTCGCCGCCGCCGAGCAGCTCGGCCAGGCGCGTGGCACGGGCCAGCTTGTCTGCACCGGTGCCGGGTACAAGGGGCGATGACGCGTCGCGATTGCCGTGCAGACGCTGCGTCAATTCGCCGGGCGCCAGCGCGAACGCCTCGATGCCATGCAGGCCGAGATCGGCCAGGCTTACGGTATCGACCCCGACGGTCCAGGTCCAGCCGCCTGGGGGACCGAGTTCCTGATCGAGCAGGCTGGCGAACGCCGGATCGGCGAGCACGGCCGGTGGCGTGTCCCCATTTGCCGTGCCTGGCGTATTACCGGGCGGCAGCACGGCCCACGCCGATACCCGTACGTTGCTCGCCTGGCGCGGCGTGCGGATGGCCCGAAGTTCAGGGGGCGGTCCGAGACCCGCCGCGGCTTCCATCGCGGCGTTGCCCATGCCCCCATGGCCGGAGACCAGCGCATGGACGCCGTCGGCCACCAGCAGATCGGCATAGGTGTCGAGGGCCGCGTCGCAGGTCGCCAGCGCCTCGCGCACGCCCGCCGGCAGCGCCGGTGGCGGCGGATCGCCTGCTTGCCGCCGGAACAGCAGCCGCAGCACGCGTGCGCCGTCGCAGCAGCGCGCGCCGGCATGCGTGTCGCGCATCGGATAGCCCTCGCGCAGCGTGCGCACCGTATCCCAGTCGCCGACGATGCGCTCGACCTCGAGGCCCAGCGCCTCGTAGGGATGCACGCCCATGCGGACGCGCTCGGCCAGACGCATGGCGGCGCGAACCTTGGCCGAATCGATCTCGATCCGCCAGCGTGCATCGCCGGGATGGCGGACCGCCGCATCGCGCAGCAGCGCGGCCGTCATCGCCTGCGCGTGCGATGGCGCGTGCAGCAGCCCGGCGGCGGTGGGGCCGGGCGGCAGGCCATGGCCGGGATTGGCGGCATCGTAGGGCGCCGGCGCATCGACCCAGCCATACACGCCCAGCCGCCACGGCGCGCGCGCATTCTGCATTTCGCGCAGCCGCGAACAGGCAAGGCCCGTGATCCACGGGTCGACGCGGTGGCTGGCCGTATCCAGCGCGGCCAGCACGCCGCCAAAGACGCCGTCGGGATCGTCGGCATAGGCCTGCACCAGCGCGGCCAGCGCTTCGATGCCGCTCAGGCAGCGTTTGGCCACGCGTTGTGCGCCGGCATCTGGCGAGCCGATCAGATCGTCGAGCTGCGGCTGCGACGGCGTGCCGGGATAACCGCGCCGCACCAGCCTGGCCAGCGCATCGGCGCCGGCCTGCATCGGCAAGGGCGCGTGCTGGTCGACGGCCAGGCCGGCGTCGATGGCCTCGCGCGCCTGGCCGACGCTGGCGCGCAGCAGGCACAGCGATTCGAAAATCAGATGGCCGAGCAGGCCGAGCTTGTGGTCCCAGCGGTACGGGAAGGCTTCGCTGTCGTTCTCCAGCAGCAGCCGCAGCGTTTCCGGGTCGTCGCTGTCGGCTTCCGGCGTGGTGGCGGGCAGATGCGCCTGCTCCGTGAAGGCGCCCAGCGGCGACAGCGGTGTCTTGCGGCCGGCCAGGGTCGATGCCGTGTCGCGCTCCCATGCGCTCGGCTCGAGTGGCGGCAGTCCGCGCATGGCGCGGATTGCGTTGACCACGGGCAGTGGCGAGACCAGGCGAGCGGCCCAGCGGCGCGTGGGCGTGTCCTCGCCGAGCAGTTCGACCGCCCGCTGCGCGGATGCGCCCACCACGGTGCCGGGGTGGATGGCGGCTTCGGCCGCCGCCGCATCGCGCCACGGGCCTGCCCAGTCGCGAATCTGTCCCGCCGTGATGTTTTGACTGGTCCAGCCAGCGAGTACGGTGGCCGGCAGCAGGCCGTAGGGCTGCGAGCCGACGCGAATCGCCGGATACGGCCCCTGCGGCGCGAGCCACGCCTGCGCCCATTCGGCCAGGCGCGCCTCGTGCTCGCCGGCGCCGACCACATCGCGCAGCGCGTGGCCCCACAGCACCGGCCACAGCGCGTGCACGACCAACGGGTCGTATCCGCCGGCGGCAACGTCGCCGCCTTGCAGCTTGAGCGGGATGGCATCGGGCCCGGCCAGCGCCTGCATCACGGCGGCCGACGCGCTGTCGGCTGACGGGGGCACATCGTCGATGCCTTGCCATGCGTCGGGGTTGCCAGCGCGATTCCCGCCTGTCTCGGCGGTGGCCTCGCCGTCCACCGTATTGGTGGGCGTGCCGGGGCGCAGCACCGACAGCCGCCCGGTAATGGCGTGCATCGCAATCAGCGGCTCGGGGGAGACGTCGCCCATGCCGGCCACCACGATGGCATCGAGCGCGGGCGGCTGGGCGCCGGCGGCGAAGGGGATCTCGATCGCGAGCCCGAGCTCCTTGGCGACCTCGAAGGACGTCCACCATGTCCGCGGCAGTTCGCCGGCGGCGGCAGGGTTCTCGAACGCGGACAAGCCGAGCTGTTCGGCAATCCGTTCCCGGTTCGGATGCATCGTGCCGGCCAGCGTGGGCACGCTCGCCTGGCCGGCCTCGACGAACCAGACGTGGATCGCGGGCGGCAGGCCATAGGGCTGGTGCGTGTCGGGCCACGCCGATGGATCGCGGGGCTGGGCCGCGTCGCGGTCGGTGCGCGGCACCGGGGCGGTCACGATGGCAACGGTCCGTCGCAGCCACAGCGCCCGTTCGACGCCGAGCCGTGCGCACAGCGCGCGCCACTGCATGCCGGTATCGGCGGGGAACCGGCGCAGCACGTCGTCGTAGAGATCGAGCTCGGCCGGCGACGGCGCGACGGGCCGGCGCGCCATCGAGAATTCGTCGGGCCATACCCGCAGCCGCAGCATCCAGCCGGGCCGGGTGCCGTCCGGCGCGTAGAAGCGGGTCTCGATCCGCAGGGGCGCCAGCACCTCGACGGCGCTCATGCCAGCTCCAGCTTGCCGATCATCACGCGCACCGGCGGGGCGAAGGTGGCGACGCCGTAGGCCGCGCCGTCGGCGACGGGGCCGCCGGGCCGGTCCTGATTGTCGTGGCGGCTGTAGAAGCGGTAGCCGGCCGGCGGCTCTTCCAGTACCACCCAATACCTGGCGAGGTCCGCCGGTGCCACGTCGAAGGCGAAGAACGCGACATCCGGGTCGATCCTGCCGGGGAAGGTGGGGAAGCGCTTGCGCGATTCGTCGAGCGGCGCGTTCGGGGCCGGCACGGACCAATCCGCATCGGCCTGGTACAGGTACACCACCGTGTCGGGATAGCGCCGGAACAGCGGGGTCTTGAACAGCACCACCGCCTCGCTGGCCAGCACGGTCGGCGTCAGCGCGGCATCGCCCAATGCCGCATTGGCGGGCCAGTTGCGCATCGGATGGATATCGAACTGGCCGCCGGTGCGCTGCCAGAACTTGCGCAGCGGCGACCAGCGCGGGGCGATCGGAACATTGCGCCAGCGCAACTCGCCCAGCGCCTGATGATTGGCGCCGACCAGCACGCCCTCGACAAAGGCGGCATGGGTGGCCAGGCCCACCACGCGGTCCTGCTGAAGATCGCCGATGCCGGGCAACATCCAGTCGGGCGCGGCCTCGTTCAGGAATTGCCACAGGGGCAGGTCCAGCTCGGGCTCGATTTCGACGGGGCCGATGTCGACGATGCCCGTCAGGGTGGCGAGCACGCGATCGACCACCGGCGGCCGCGCGGCGAAAGGATCCACGGCATCGGCCACGCGTTGTCCCAGGATGTTCAGGTCCACCGGCCGGCAACGGGGTCGGCTTGCGGCCAGCGTGTCCACCCATTGGCCGGTGGCCGCCTCGTCGATCAGCGGCGGGGGTTCGCGCACGGCGCCGATGACCTTCTCAGGGTCGACGCGGCCATCGGCGTCGGGCGTCAGGGCCTCGAACGCCGCGGCCAGCCGGTTCAGGTCCGTCGTCGTGCCGCTGTCCATCAGCATCCGCAGCATGTCGTCGGCCTGGCGCTGGTCGTCGAAGGCGCGCCGCACCGCGTCCTTCAGCATTGGGGCGGGATCCCCGCGCGGCCGGTGCCAGATCGCATCGGGACCGTCGGGCTTCGCCGGGCACGCGGCGGCCGCCTCCAGCAGGGCGCGGTGGGGCACCACGCCGTCGCGCGTCAGCGCCGAGCGCGCCGGCCCCGGACGCAGCGCGCGCCGCGCGGCCGAGGACCAGATCGCCGGCACCATGCCGGGGGTGCGGCCGGTCAAGGCCGACGACACCGTCTGCTGCGCGTTGACCGGCATGCGGCCCAGCATGGCGCCCAGCACCGCGAGCTTGTCGACCGGATCGGGGCGCAGATGACGGAACCACAGCGAGCGCGACACCTCGACTCCCAGCGCGACATTGCCGATGCGCTCGCGGGCAATTGCCAGATCGCCGGCACGCGTGGCCGCCGCCTTGGCGATGCGGTCCTGCCAGGCAATGGCGGCCCATGCGCCCAGGCCCGCCGCGCCGCGATGGCGCGGATCGGTATGGAACTGCGCGCTCCATCCCGCCGCCGGGCTGGTGCCCGGCATCGCGAAGGGCGCGTGGTAGCGCGGTGCGGTCAGCAGCCAGCGGCCCGGCGGCATCGGCGGCATGGCCGTCAGCGCCGCGGTTTCCGTCGCGAGCCAGGGCGCGACGGGGTCTGCCGGCACGCCGACCATGCTGACGCGTTGCAACGCGCCGCCCATCGCGAGCGCGACGGTGGCGGGCTCGCCGGCAGCGGCCTGGCCGCGCCGCATGCAATGCAGCTTCGCGCGGCCGAAGTCCTCCTTCAGTTCGCCGTCGACCGGCGTGCGAAGCCGCCTGGCGATCTCGCCGAAATCGCCGCCTTCCCCGGTACGGAAGCTCCAGCTGTCGTAGCACGTCACACGCACCGGCTGGCCCGCGGCGACGGGCCACGCATCGCGCAGCGTGCCGTCGGGCTCGACCACATAGGCCGGCACCAGGCAGGCGATGTAGGCCGTTTGCGCTGCGAGCTTCTTCGGGCTGACGATCCGGCTGTACCAGTCGCCATCGACCTCATGCACGTGCGCCCACTGGTGCGAGGCTTGCAGCGAATGGTCCTCCTGCGCCGTGGCGGACAGCGTGACGCGGCCATCGCGGCCGGGCACGACATCGCCCGGCAGCCCCACCACCAGCACCAGCCAGGGCCGTATCGCGCCGGGCAACGCCGGATCGGGCGAATACCGCCACGGCAGGTCCAGCGTATCCGCATGGCTGAACTCGACCAGTGCGCGCTTGGTGTCCTCGGCATCGGACGCGCCGGGCGGCGGATAGCGCCGCGTGATCGTCCCGGGCGCCAGCCGTTGCACATCGCCGGGGCCGAACAACTCGTAGGGGGCCGGCGCCGTGATCGAGCGCGGCACGCCGCCGATGACGATTTCCTCCAGCGTCAGCGTGGCGCCGGCCTGCAGCCGACCCGCCACCACGTTGCCGGTGGCGCCGTGGCGCAGCGCGGTGACCTGCCAGGAATGGAACTCGGCCATGCTCACACCCCCGACAGGTCGACCGGCGACAGCAGGTCCGCCATCGGCACCGCACCGCCGGTGCTGTTGCCGCGGGCGAAGGCATGCGCGGCGGTGGCGCTGGTGTAGCTGGCGAATTCCGTGGGCGGCACCGTGGCCCAGACTTCACGGCTGGCGTGGATCAGCTGCGCCGTGTTGCCGAGTGCCGGGGGGCGATGGCTGGCCGCGACCAGATGCGTGATCGCCCTGAGGTCGGTGCGCTGGGCAAGCTGCGTGTGGTCGAGCCCGGGCAGGATCACGACGAGGTCGACCTCGCGGTCGTCGTTGCGCGCCGCGCCGCGGTGTGGCGGGCCGCCGCTGAGCACCACCCCGGCATCGAGCACGTCGAAGGGCGGACGGTTCAGCTGCTCGGCCTCGTTCAGGTTGCAGTAGTGGCCTGGCGCAAAACGTTCGGTGACCGGCTCGCCCGGCGTCAACACACGCACGCCGGCGCGTGCCGGCAACGGCAGGCCGTCCACGCGGTCGATCGGCAGGCCCAGCGGCGCGCGCCGCTGCGACCATTGCAGCGCGCCGGTCGGCGGCACGGCTGCAATGCCGGGGCGCGTGGGGCGCGGGGCCAGCACTACGGCCGGATCGTCGATCGATGCGGCCCGCACATTGCCGGCACGCACGATCTCCTGCTGCACGATCGTCAGCAGCTCGCCGGGGCTGGCGGCCATATCGGCCGGACCGCTGCCCAGCGAGAAGGTCTCGTCCCAGGAGACATCGAACAGGAAGGTCTCGATGGTCAGCCGGCCGCGGATCACCAGAGGTCCGGGGCCCGACACGGTGCCATCGAGCCGCACGCCGCCGAAGCTGAAGCCGCCGGCGCGCACGTCGAAGCCCGCGGACGCATTGGCGACGAAGGCGAACGGGCGGAACTGCACCAGCGCATCGAGCTGCAGGAAGCCATGCGCGGTCAGCCCCATCGAGAACGTGATGTCGAAGCGGCCGCCGAGCTGGATGGTGTTGGCCGTGAATGCCAGATAGCCTTCGGCCCGGATCGCCAGCGGCCCGCCCAGCGTTTGCATTGCCAGCCCGACGCGGCGCAAGGCGGGCAGCTGCGCCGGCTCGGGGTGGAAGCCCGGATAGAAGCCCCCGATCGATACCACCGCATACGCCTGGCTGCCCCAGTGCAGCCGCAGCGCGGCATCGCCGTAGACCGAGAAGACCCCGAGCACATGGCTGTCGACCAGGCTGGCGTCGATCGATACCAGGGCCTGAGCCGGATCGACAAGGCCAAGCAGGTCCAGCCGCAGCTGCACCAGCCCCGGCACGCCCGGGATGCCGGCGCGGGCCACGCCGAGCAGCACCACCTTGCCGCTGGGGACCTCGGCCACCAGGCCCAGATCGAGCGACAGGAAGCTGCCCGCGCCGGCCGACAGCCACGCGAGCCGCAAGGTCGGCGCGATCAGGTGGTGCTCGGGGAAGGCAGGGAAGAAGCGCCGCAGGGCTTCGATCGCGATGCTTGGGTTGGCGGGCGGGCGCGTGGCCAGCAGCGTGTCGGCCGCCGCGCCGGTGCGCACGGCCAGCGCCAGCGCGTCGGTATCGGCGCGGCGATGCACGCCGACGAGTCCGCCGACGCGGTCCAGCGAGAAGCCGAAGGAAAGCTGGATGGGCGGAACGAACGACACGCCCATCAGCGCCAGAAAGGACGGCACGCCGTCGGGCAGGCGCTCGAGCACCGCCGATGCACTGACCGACACCGCGCCCAGCGGCACGTTCAGCGCGCCGCCGAAGCCGGCGGACGAAGGCAGGCGCACGATCGCGCCGCCGCCCGGCAGGCCGCCGCCGAACGGGGAGGGCAGCGAGACGGCGATGCCCGAGGGCTGCTGCGGCCCGACGGAAAACGGCGGCAACGTGGTGCCACCCGGCAGTTTGGGCTGCAGCACCAGCGAGGACGAGGAGAATGCCAGCTTGAGCGGGCCGAGCGGGAGTTCGCCATTCAGCCCGTGCGGGCTGTCCCAATTCAATGCGCGCACCAGGTCCTGCAAGCCCGGGATATCGGGCAGGCCTTCGAGCAGATAGCGGTTCAGGTGGGCGGCGAGCTTGTTGCGCGCGGCGGTCCAGGCGTCGACGGCCGCCGTCCAGGCGCTGGCGGACGGCGCCTGCAGCGCGAGCTCGTCCAGTTGCAGTGCGGCCGCCTGCAGCGCATCCAGATCCGCGGAGGGCGCCGCCGGGCCGAGCGCGCGCCGCAGGCTGTCCCCCAACTCCACCGCGTATCGGATGACTTCGCTGCTGGCCATGCGTCGTGCCCTGGCGTACTGCGTCGATCGAGGACCGCCCGGCCAGGCCGGGCGAGCAGGCGGTCCGTGCGATCCGGGTGGGGCAGTGCCGCCTTGCAGTGCCGCTTTGCATTGCCGCTTGGCACCCCCGATGCCTCACACGATGGAAGGACAGGGACGTCTTATCTGAGGCGACGGCAACGATGGACGCAAATGAATTCTGTGCAGGTCTGGTTCTCGCGCGGTTTTATTCGTATCACGGCTGAAACAGTGGCAGTGCGAGGGCCGCGGCCGTGCGTTGCCGCTGCCATCGGCGGCCGGCTTACCGGCGAGCCGCGCGCCGCCGTTCGCGCAAGATCAACGCACCATAGACGAGACCCGCTGCAACGCTGGTCTGCCCGCTGTAGTGCACCAGCCCAAGCGCCCAGCCGCGGTGCGCCACCACGACCCACAGCGCCAGCACAAGACCGAGCCAGCCGGCCGCGCGCAGCAGGCGCGTGCGCGACAGTGGCAATGGAGCGGCAAAAAACGCTTGCTGATGCCGCTCCATCGCGAGCGCCAGCGCGGCGAACGCCACGATGCACAGCAGGAAGGCGAGCAGGTCCATCATGCGCCGTCTCCGGAAAGCGTAGCGGTGGCGGCGATCACGCGCGGCCTTGCGGCGGGCCTGGCGTGCGGCCGATGCCGGGCGGTGCGCAGCGCGAGCATGGCATGCAGCGCGGCCAGGGCCCACATCATCAGATCGAAGCCGGCAAAGACCCAGTCGCCCTCGACCACGCTGCGCCACAGCCCTCGGTCGGTGGTCAACGCATTCAGCAGAGGCAGCAGCGCCAGCAGCGCGGCGCCCAGCCACAGCAGCTCGATCCAGGCCTTGCGCGCGGGACGCACCAGTGCGTACAGCAGCGTCGCCGCCCACGCGATGAAGAACAGGTGGATCTCCCACGCGCCGCGGGCCGCGAGTTCCGCCGGCAGCAGGCGGTTGCCCCACAGCATGGCCGTCATGGCAATCGACAGGCCCGCGATCGCCGCGATATTGAGCCGCTCGACCAGCCAGAAGCCGAAATAGGGCCGCTCCGGGTCCGGCAGCTTCTGCCGACGCTTGACGGTCCACATCACGAGCCCAGTGCCGACCATCGCCGTGCCGGCGAGACTGACGAGGAAGTAGAGCCAGCGCAATTGCAGATCGCTGAACCGCCCCAGATGCAGCGCATACATGACGCCGCGCACCTCCGCCGCGGGGCCCACGCTGTCGCGCGCCTCGAGCAGCTTGCCGGTGGCGCCGTTGAACACGAGGTACTGCGGGCTCATCGACACGCGCGCGGCCTCGCCGCGCAGCACGGTCACGCGGGCCGAAGCATCGCCGGCATTGGCGATCGTTACCCGGCTGACGTTGTGCTGACCCCAGCGTGCCTGCGCCTGGCGCACCATGTCGTCGATCGGGGCGAGCTGGGCCGGCACGCCGCTCGGCTTGACGGGCGGCGGCGAGGCATTCATCTGCGCCGTCAGCTGCTGCCGCTCGGCCGGCGTCTTGAATGCCGCCTGCTGGCCCCAGGGCATGTACATCGCCATCAGCGTCACCAGTCCGGTATAGGTGATCATCAGATGGAAGGGCAGCCCGAACACCGACAGCGCGTTATGCGCATCGAGCCACGAGCGCTGCCCCTTGCCCCAGCGGAAGGTGAAGAAGTCCACGAAGATCTTCTTGTGGGTGATCACGCCGCTGACGATCGCCACCAGCATGAACATCGCGCACAAGCCCGCCAGCCAGCGTCCCCACAGCACCGGCATGTAGTGGAACTGGAAGTGGAAGCGATAGAAGAATTCGCCGCCCTGGGTCTCGCGCGCGGCGACCTTCTGGCCCGTCGCGGGGTCGAAGGTCCCGCTCTCGAACGTGCGCTTGCCAGCCGGTGCGCCCGGCGTGCGCCAGAACGCGCTGACCACGTTGTGCCGGTCCGTCGGCATCTCCATGCCCCATAGCGGGCTGCCCGCGGCCACGGTTCCCAGCGTGGTGGCCACGCGCTGCGCGACCGCGGCGGGATCGGGCACTTCGAGCTGATGCGCCAGTTCCGGCCGCATCCATTGCGAGATCTCGTCCTTGAAATAGCTGACCGTGCCCGTCAGGAACATCGCGTAGAGAATCCATCCGACCAGCAGTCCGGCCCAGGTATGCAGGTCGGACATGGTCTGGCGGATGCCGCGGCCCTTGTTCGCGATGTCGTTGCGGGGGTTCATGGTGGACTTCACGATGCGCTCCCTCCCAGGCCGGCATGCCACGCCGCCAGCAGCAGCGGGACCGCTGCAATCACCAGACCGGCCCACGCGCGCAGCGCGCTGCGTACCGCGAACACCCAGATCACGGCGCCCGCGTAGATGGCGAAACTGGCCAGCATGCCGGTCAGCACGGCCTGCGGCTTGTCGATCGGCAGCGCCAGCGCGGCGACGCTGGCGAGCGCCGCCAGCGCATAGCCGCCCAGCACCGCGGCGACGATGCGCGAAACGAGCGAGCCGATCTTCAGGGTTCGGGGCACGGCAGCTTGCATTTACTGTTTGGCCTTCTGATAGGCGGCCGGTGCCGGGATGGCCGGCACGGCGGGCAGGCCGTCGGGTTTGACATAGGTCAGTGTGCTGACATAGTCGACGCGATGATATCGCTCGGCTCCACCCTGGCCCTGGCGCTCACCGGGGGTCTCGTCCTGATGGCTGACCTCGGCGACGTATACGCCTTGCCACGGCATGTCGAAGGCGACCTTGCCCTCATCGTCGGTCTGCTTCTCCTTGGCCCATCCCGACTGCGTCACCAGCGCGACCTTGGCCTTGGGCAGCGGCTTGCCGCGGAAGAAGACCTGCAGCTCGCCGGCCTTGCCCGCCGGCACCACGTCAAGCACCAGCTTGGGCGCCTGCGGAACCAGTTCGGTGACCAGCCGCGCGGCGGGGAAATACCAGCCGGTCAGCTGCTCGCCGCCGCGCTTGAACGGATACAGCGCGTAATGGGGCGCCTGGGCGACGATGGCGTCGCCGCGGCCGGCCCGGAAGGGCAGGGTGAAGCCGTCGCGGGTCTTGACGCCGTCGGCGGCCCGCTCGCCTTGGGACGACAGCAGCGCGGCGCTCGGCACGCCGAGCTTGTCCAGCGTGCCGGGCGAGACCTCGCGCAGGTTCTCGGCGAATTCGCCGAAGCGGACGCTGGCGTTCTGGCCCGGCGCCTGCTCGATCCAGATCTGGTGCGAATGGGCGGCGGTGGCGAAGGCCATCAGCGCGAAGGCAAGGGATGCGGAAGGTTTCATGGGATAGCCCTTAGAAGTCGAATTGCGCCGAGAGCATCAGCGTGCGGGGAGCGGCCACGGTGACATAGGTCCCGCTGGCCAGCCAGTGGTTGTCGTTGAACAGGTTCAGCACATTGGCGCGCAGCACCACCGGCGTGCTGCCGATGCGGGTGCGATAGCGGGCGCCGATATCGTAGCGGGTATAGCTTGGCAGGCTCAGCGTATTGGCCGCGTTGAAGTACATCGACGAGGTATGCAGCACGCGGCCGGACAGGCTCAGGCCCTGCACCCACGGCGTATCCCAGTCGACCCCGAGGTTGAACGCGCGCTTGGGCACGTTGTTGGCGTCCTTGCCGTCGTTGACCCCGCCGGCGGTACGGGTCAGCTTGGCGTCGAAGAAGGTTGCGCTGGCCATCAGCCGCAGTCCGCGCATCACCTCGCCATAGGCCGACAGCTCGAGGCCGCGGTTGCGCTGCTCTCCGTCGAAGCTGTAGATGTTGGTGGCCGGATCGGTAACGGCGCTCGGGCGTTCGATCTGGAAGACCGAGACCGTCGTGGTGACGCGCTGGCTCCAGTCCACCTTGACGCCGGCTTCGTATTGCTTCGACTTGTACGGCGCGAATACCTCGCCGGCGTTCCGGGTGCCGGCCGGTGCGACGCCGCCGCGCGTCAGGCCCGCGGTGTAGTTGCCGTACACCGATACGTTGGACAGCGGCTTGATCACGATGCCGGCCAGCGGGGAGACGGCGCTGTCGTCGTAATTGCCCGTCTGCACGCCTGCCGCGAAGTTCTCCAGTGCCACGCGCTGATGGCGCAGGCCGCCGGTCAGCAGCACGCGGTCGTTGGCGAAGGACAGCGTGTCGGTCAGCGAGAAACTGGTCAGCTCGGTTTCCGAGGCGCGCTGCGCGTCGCCGCGGATGCCGCGCACCGCAGGGATCGGCACCGGGTTGTAGATGCTGGAGGGAACGCCGTCGGCGGCCGGATTCGCCAGATAGAAATTGCCCGCCTCCTGCTCGAGCCGCGTGGCGCTGAACGTCACGGTGTGGCCGACATTCCAGGTGGAAAAGCTGCCGCGCGCGCCGACCTCGGCGGTCCGCGTCTTGCTGTACGCGTCGTACCAGGCGTTGTTGACGGTGAAATTGCCCTGCGCGTTCAGACGGCCCGAAGGGAAGTCCTGATAGGTCGAGCCCTCGTGGTATCCGGCCGCGCCCCACACCATCAGGTTCGGCGCGACGTCGTACTCGACCCGGCTCATCACCGCGGTGTCGTGCAGGTTCAGCCTGGTGCCGGGATAGAAATTCCGGTGGCCGGACGGCGCCTCCGGGATCGACGTGACACCGGCCAGGAAGCCGATCTGCGGCCGGAAATTGTCGATGCCCTCGTGCTGGCTGTAGGCGTCGAGCGACCAGCGCAGCTTGCTGCCGCGGTAGTCCAGGCCGATCGCGCCGACGGTCTGTTCGGCGCGGCCGTCGTCGAGCGTGGTCTTGCCGTTCTGGTAGGCGCCGTTGAAGCGCACGCCCCATTCCTTGTTCTCGCCGAAGCGGCGGCCGATGTCCGCCTGCACGCCGAGCTGCGATTTGCTCTGGAAGGTGCCGGTCAGGCGCGTCAGCGGCTCGTCGCCGGCGCGCTTGGTGACGACATTGATCGCGCCGCCGATGCTGCCGCTCGGGCCGATGCCGTACATCAGCGTGCCCGGGCCTTTGAGCACCTCGACGCGTTCCATCATCAGCGCCGGCATCCGGTTCGCCGACGCCATGCCGTAGAGGCCGTTCAGCCCCACGTCGCCGCTGGACACGGTATAGCCGCGGATCTGGAAGTCCTCGCCGAAGCCGCCGGTCGAGGTCAGCGTGCGCACCGAGGCCTCGTTGACGACCACGTCGGCCAGCGTGCGGGCCTGGGTGTCCTGCAGCATCTCGGCGGTGTAGTTGGTGGTGCTGAACGGCACGTCCATCACGTCGGCCGTGCCCAGCACGCCAAGGCCGCCGCCGCGCGCGACCTGGCCCCCGGCATAGGGGGCGGGAAGCCCGCCGTCGTTGGCGGACGCCACCACGGTCGCCGTGGGCAGCATCGCCACGCCATCGCCGGCGTCGGTGGACCTCGGCGCGGCATTGAGGACATAGCTGCCGTTGGCCTGCTCGACGGCCACCAGCCCCGAATTGGCCAGCAGCGTGTCCAGGCCGCGGCGCACCGTGTAGTTGCCCGTCAGGCCGGTGCTGTTGCGGCCGGCGGTCAGTTCCGGCTTGAACGACAGCATGATGCCGGCCTCGCGGCCGAAGCGGCTGAGCGCGTATTCGAGCGTGCCGGCGGGGATGTCATAGCTGCGGCTCGCTGCGGCCGGCTGGGCGTGCGCGATTGCGGGCACGGACAGCGCAGGCGCGGCAACTGCGGCGCCGAAGGCGATGTGGCGCGCCGCGCGGGCCAGCAGCTTGCGCCGGAATCGGTGAGTTGGCTGGCGCGTCGGCGCCGGGACGTGGACCCGGAGGGAACCCATGATCTGACCTTTCTGAAGGAGGAGAAGTTGGAGTGCTCACCTCCATGACCCGCGAAAACGCGAAACGGATCAGCTCGCGGTAAATTTTTTTCAAATCCCGGTCGCCCCGGATGACCGGCAAATGGTCTCGTCCCCGCGAATGCGGGGACCCAGTGGCTTTCAAAGACCCTGGAGTCCCGCTTTCGCGGGAACGACGGGAGCGTTGCTCGGGCATTGGCCTGGTGATCTACGCTTCGGGCGGACGCGGCCGGGTGAGCCGGATCTCCCGTCGTCCCCACAGCCGCGTCACCACTTCGGCGCGCACCTCGAGCGTCGTGCCGAGCGCGCTCAAGACCTTGCCGATGTCGTCGATCGGGAACGAGCCGGATACGCGCAGGCCGGCCAACGCCGGGTCGCAGGACAGCGCATCGGGGCTGTAGCGCCCTAACTCCGCGAGGAAATCGTCCAGCCGCATGCTGCGCGCGACGATGAACCCTTCGGCCCAGGTCGGGCCGGCGCTCTCCGCCGGGGCAGGGGACGAGATGCTGTCCGCGGTATAGCTGGCGCGATAGCCGGCGGGCAGCACGATCGAGCGTCCGGCATGGCGATGGGGGCGGATCTGAACCTTGCCCTCGAACACGCTGACCTCGGTATCGTCGCCGCGCTGGCGCACCACATATCGCGTGCCCAGGGCCTGCACCGTGCCCTGTGCCGTTTCGACCAGGAAGGGCCGCGGCGTCGATGCCGGGTCCTTCGCGGTGGCGATCAGGATTTCGCCGGCCAGCAGCTTCACGCGCCGCTGCGCCGCGTTGAAATCGATGTCGACCGCGCTGGCGGTGTTCAACCACAGCTTCGTGCCATCCGCCAACGTCAGCGAACGGCGCTCGCCGACCGCGGTGCGATGGTCGGCCGCCCATTGGCGCCACGGCGTGTGGTCGGGCACGCTCCAGGCCAGTCCACCGGCGAACAGCGAGACCGCCAGCACCTTGATCGCACGGCGGCGTTTTGGCGAACCGGGCGAACCGGGCGGGGCAAGCGCAGCCCGCGCGATATCGGAGGCCACCGGCGAGGAAAGCGGCCGCAGCCTGTCCTTGACCGACTCGATCCGCTGCCAGGCCCGCTCGTGATCGGGATGCGCGGCGCGCCAGCGCTTGCACGCCTCGACCACCTCCGGCGCCACGTCGTCGCCCTGCAGTTCGAGCAGCCATTCCAGCGCGCGCTCGGCCACATCGGCCGGAATATTGGCCGCGTCGGCGGTGGCCTGGTACCAGGAGGAAGCCAAGGGGAGCGTGTTCCGGCGTTAATTCGCGTCAATTCGACGCGACGAACGTCAGATCGGCGAAGAAGCATCGCTGCAGCGCCTTGACGATGTAGCGCTTGACCGTCGGGATCGAGATGCCCAGCGCGCCAGCCACCTGGGCGTGGGTCTGCCCGTCGAGCTGGGACAGCAGGAAGGCCTCCTTGACGATCCGCGGCAAGCCGTCGAGCAGGCAATCGAGCTCGAACAGCGTCTCGAGCAGGATCGCGCGCTCCTCCGGCGACAGTTCGACCCGGCTTGGCGCCTGCGCCAGGGCTTCCAGATAGGCGCGTTCGAGCTTTTCGCGCCGCCAGTGGTTGGACACCAGGCGCTGCGCCACGGTGGTCAGGTAGGCGCGAGGCTCGTCCAGGCGGCTGGGCACGCGATCGCTGTTGAGCAGCCGCACGAAGGTGTCGTGCGCCAGGTCGCCGGCTTGATCGGCGCTGCCCAGACGCCGATGGAGCCATCCCTTGAGCCATAGATGGTGGTCGCAATACAGCGACTCGATGCTCGTAGGGAGAAGGCAGCCCGGCGTACTCATGTTCCAACAGGTGAATTCGCTCGACAGCCGTTCCGGCGGCGGAGGGTGGCTACCCAAGCAAGAGGCGGAATGAACGAAACGAAATGATGTAAATAGTAATCATTATTAATAACAGAGTTAAACAAAATCTGTCAAGGCGGCATGAAGGGACGGCGAACTGGGCCTGGACCGGACGAACGCAAACTTCCGCCGCCGTCTGGTGGAGACGGCGCACGCGCTGAAGCCTCCGGCGCTCGAGCGCTGACCGGCAAGCCGCAGTTGGGGATCGCGGCGGCTGGCGGCGATGCTATCCCCGGCCCGGCGCCGGCATCGCCTTGCATTTGAGCAGGACGCGCGACAGCGCCTGGATATTGGCCTCGGCGGCATCCTTGCGCCAGATCAGCCGGGTGACCATGCGGCCCGATTTGGCGGGCAGGGGATGAAGGCTCAGGCGGGCCCGCTCGCTGTAGATGCCGACGATGCTGCGCGGCACCAGCGCGACGCCCATGCCGACCGCCACGCAGCCCAGGATCAGATGGTAGGAGCCGACTTCGACGACGCGCCGCGGCGTGGTCCGCGAGCGGGCGAACCAGTCTTCCAGGCACCGGCGATGGGGACAGCCGCGCGGAAATGCCAGGATCGTCTTCGAAGGAATGTCCTTGGGCGAGGCAATGCTCGGATGGTCGGCATCGGCAACGATGACCAGTTCCTCCTCGTAGATCGGCATCGCGTTCAAGCGCTTGTCCGACACCGGATCGGTGGTCAGCGCCGCGTCCAGCCTGCCGTGGATGACGAGCTGGGCCAGCTCCGCCGGGTCGCCGGAGGACAGTTCCAGCGCGACGTCCGGATACATCTCGTGAAACAGGCCCAGCGGCGCAGGCAAGCGAACCGCGGCCGTGCTCTCCATCGCGCCGAGCCGCAGCGCGCCGCTGGGCCGATCGTTGCGGGTTGCCTCGGCCGCCTCGTCGGCCAGATCGAGCAGCCGCTGCGCATAGTCCATCAGCACCTTGCCCGCCGGCGACAGTTCCAGCTTGCGCCCGTCACGGCGAAACAGCGTCACGCCGAGCTTCTCCTCCAGCTGCTGGATGCGGACGGTGATGCTCGACTGCGCGCGATGCAGCGATTCCGCGGCCTTGTTGATCCCGCCCGCTTGCACGACGGCGGCGAACGTCTTCAGGTCCGACAATTCCAGCATATCGATTTCTCCGAATGATCCGTTCTGGACAATTCATTTTACGCGATAGCCAGACAGCCCTACAGTCTGGTTGAAGGGCTTGCGCTCGCGGCGGGCGCAAGACGCTTTCAACGTATCGACAAGGCCCACCACATGACCCTATCGCGTCCCGGAATCCCGAACGGCATGGCCGCCGCAGCGGCCGGCGTTTCCGCCAATGTCATCTTTGGCGCTTCGTCGCTGTACTGGCGCCTGCTGGCCGGCATCGCGCCGACGACCCTGGTCAGCTACCGCATCCTGATTTCGCTGGCGACGCTGCTGGCCATCCTGTGGCTGACGGGACGGTTGCGGGCGCTGCGCAGCAAGCTGGCGCCGCGCGTGCTCGCGCTGCATGTCGCCGCATCGTGCCTGGTGGTGGTGAACTGGAGCGTCTTCATCTGGAGTTCGATCCACGGTCATGTCGTCGAGACCGGCCTCGGCTATCTGACCGCGCCGTGCATCTCGATCGCCGTCGGGCTGATCGTGTTTCGCGAGAAGGTGGACAAGCTCGTGGCGGCGGCGCTGCTGGTCATCGCGGCCGCGATTGCATTGCTACTATTGCGCAGCGGCGAATTGCAGCACTGGCTGTATCTGACTGCCGCGATCAGCTGGGGCGGTTATGCCTGCCTGAAGAAGTTCACGCCGCTGGACGCCGTCAGCGGCTTGCTGATGGAGACGGTGTTCCTGTCGATCGGCTGCGGCCTGGCCCTGATGTTCTCGGACATGACGCTGGCCCTGCCGGCCGACATGTCCAGCCCGCATCTGGCCGCGCTGGCCATGGCGGGGCTGGTGTCCGCGATCCCGCTGATGTTGTTCTCCTATGCGGCCAACCATCTGTCGCTGTCGATGAGCGGCTTGCTGCAGTTCGTTCTGCCGACCACCCAGTTCGTCGTGGCGACGTTCGTCTACCGACAGCCGGTGTCGGCCAATACCGTGGTGGCGCTGGCACTGATCTGGCTGGCGCTGATGGCCATCGTGATCCGGCCGCTGCTGTCGCCACGCGGCCACGCGTGCGTCGCGCGGCCGTGACCGGCATGGCGGTCACGCAGCGGATGCCGTGCGGCCGGCGGAACACGGAGAAGCCAGCGCAAGTTCGCGGATTTTCACGACAGACAGTGTGGTGGGCGGTGCCTAAGCTTCGCGTCTTTTCACTTTCCAGACGCACGAAGCCATGGCTCTTGCATTTATCCGCCGCGGCATGTCTGGCCCGCGAGCCATCATTCTTACCGCCGGCATGTTGCGCCGGTCCACCGGATCGGCGTCGCTTGCCACGATGGCCAAGTACCTGGTGCGAGCGCTGGCCACCTGGCCGACCGCCACCCATTGGGCCAGAACGATTCTCGCCAATGCCTGCCTGCGCCGACTGGCACGGTGCGAACCCCATCTGCTGTTCCGCATGCAGCGTCCTTATCTGCGAGCCGGCTTGCCCCCCGAGACGGCACTGCGCTGGCTGCGGGAGCATTTCGCATGGCTGTCGCGCAACTGGTCGCCGGCGCAGATCCGGGCCTGGCAAGGCGAAGGTCCGCTGCACGTGGCCAGGCTCGGCGCCGGCCCGCTGGAGCGCTATGCGATCGAGCTGCGCCTGGCCGGCGCGCGGTATTGCAAGGAGGGCGAACTGGCGCTGGCTCTGACGTTGGACGACGAGCCATTGATGACCGCGGTGTTCACCGTGCATGGCCACGGTGCCATCACGGTGCTCGATATCGGCTGCGTGCAAGGCGCACCGGGGTCCAGCGAATCGATCAGGCAGGCGACACGCGACCTGTCAGGCCTGCGCCCGAAGCAGGCCGTGCTGCTGGCCGTGCGCGCCTTCGCGGTTCACTACGGCATCGATGCCATTGTCGGCGTCCCCAACGACGCGCATGTCTCGTTGGCGCGCCGCCGCACGCGCGGCCGCGTCAACATGGACTACGACCGTTTCTGGCAGGAAATGGGGGGCGTGCGTCTGGGCAACGATTATTGGTTGACCGCGATGCCGTCCCGCAGGAGCCTTGCCGACATCGACTCCCGCAAGCGTGCCCAGTATCGGCGGCGATATGCGCTGGAGGACGCGCTGTGGGGGGCGGTATCGCGCGGATTGCAGGACTGTTCCGCTGCCGTTTCCGCCCCGATTGCCGAACCTCCTACTTCTGATACGCCGGCACGACAAAGCCCGCAAAGCGCTGCTGCGTCACGGCCTTGAACGAAGCCGAGCGGTAGGCGTCCCGGATATCGGCAACGAAGGGTTTGTTCAGGTCGCTGGTTTTGACGGCGACGAGGTTCATGTAGTAATCGGGGATCTTCTCCAGCGCCAGCGCCGAGGTCAGCTTCAACCCTGAGGCCAGCGCGAAATTGCCATTGACGAAGGCATAGTCGACATCGTCGAGCGAGCGGGGCAGTTGCGCCGCTTCCAGCTGCACCAGCTTGAGCTTGTGCGGATTGCCGGCGATATCGCGCTCCGAGGCACGCACCGCGTCCGTACCGGGCTTGAGCGTGATCCAGCCGATCTGCTGCAGGATCGCGATCGCGCGGGCCAGATTGGTGGGATCGTTGGGCAGCGACACCGTCGCGCCCGGCTTCACCTCGCTCAGCGCCTTGTGCTTGCGGCTGTAGATGCCGATCGGCGCGGTCGGCACGTGGATCACCTCGGACAGCTGCAACTTGCGATCGGCCGAGAACGTCTTCAGGTAGACCGAATGCTGGAAGGCATTGGCATCGAGCGCGCCATCGGCCAGCGCCAGGTTCGGTTGCACGTAGTCGCTGAACTCGACGATCGTCACCTTGTAGCCCTGCTTTTCCAGGACCGGCTTGATGCCGTAGCGGATCTGATCGGCGTAGGGGCCGGCGGTCGCGCCGAAGCGGATTTCCTTCTTGTCAGGGTCCGCGGCGTGGACCGCCTGCATGGCGCCGACGGCCAGCAGCAGGGTGGCCAGTACCCGGACTCGGCTTGCGACTCGCATCGAATTCTCCCGTTGGTTCTCGTTTGTGTTCCGGCGCGGCGCCGGTGCGTCGCGCAACTTGCCGGCCCATTGTAGGGACGGACGAGATGGGAGCGAAGCTGCAAATTGTCATGCGCATATGCGGCCATGGCATATGCGGCCGTGCATCTGCGCGGCGACCGGTTCGTGTCTCGGGCGGCCTAGCGCGCCATCACCTTGTCCGGCGTCATCGGCGTCGTGCGCAGGCGGCGTCCGGTGGCATGGAAGATGGCATTGCTGATCGCGGCCGCCACGCCGACGATGCCGATCTCGCCCACGCCCTTGGCGCCGATGCGGCTGACGATGCGATCGTCCTCGTCGATGAACACGACGTCGATATCGCGAATGTCGGCGTTGGCCGCGACGTGGTACTCGGCGATGTCATGGTTCATGAAGCGGCCCAGCGCATGGTCGGCATGGGTTTCCTCGTGCAGCGCCTGGCTGATGCCCCAGACCACGCCGCCGATCACCTGGCTGCGCGCGGTCAACGGATTGACGATGCGGCCAGCCGCCACCGCGCTGACCACGCGCATCACGCGCACCAGGCCCAGCGCCTCGTCGACGCGCACCTCGCAAAACACCGCCGAGTGCACGGCGCGCACGGTCTTCTTCTGTTCGGCCAGATTGGGCACCAGCAGATAGCGCACGCCCAGTTGCGCCTTGCCGTGGGCCGACAGCACTTCGGTCAGCGGCATGGCGACGGCGGGATCGGCGCGCAGGCAGATCGTCCCGTCGCGAAACGCCACTTGCTCGAAACTGCAGCCCTGGAAGCCGCCGTTGCGCATGCCTCGGGCCAGACGCCAGAGCTGGCGTTGCAGGCGCTCGCAGGCGCCATCGACCGCCGAGCCGACGGTCGCCACATGCGAGGAGCCGCCCTCGATCGGCGCGAACGGCAATTCCGAATCGCCGAGGCGGAACACCACCCGTTCCAGCGGCAGGCCCATTGCCGAGGCGGCGATCTGCGTCATCGCGGTATAGGTGCCGGTGCCGATGTCGCTGGCCGCGCTGGCGACTTCCAGCGTGCCGTCGGCATGCAGCGTGGCGCTGGCGCGGGCGGCCATCTGCATCGCGTCCCAGGTGCCGGTGGCCATGCCCCAGCCGATCAGCTCATGGCCGTCGCGCATCGAGCGCGGCTGCGGCGAACGCCTGTCCCAGCCGAAGCGCCGGGCCCCTTCCTCATAGCACTCGCGCAGCGACTTGGTCGAGAAGGGCAGCCCCTTGTTGCCGTCGCGCTCGGCGTAGTTGGCGAGCCGCAGCGCCAGCGGGTCCATGCCGACGGCGTATGACAGCTCGTCCATCGCCACCTCGAGCGCATGCACGCCGTGGGCTGCGCCGGGCGCCCGCATGTCCATCGGCGTGTAGTGGTCCAGGTCGACCAGCCGGTATTCCAGGCGCACGTTCTCGCTGGCGTAGAGCTGCCCGGACCAGTTCGCGACCACCTCGACGTAGTCCTCGTGCCGCGAGGTCTCCGCCGCGACCTCGTGGATAACGGCCTGCAGCCTGCCATCGGTGTCGGCCGCGAGCCGGACGCGTTGCCAGGTTTCCGGGCGATGGCCGAAGGTGAACATCTGCTGGCGCGACAGCACCACGCGCACCGAGCGCTGCAGCTTCAGCGCCGCCATCACCGCCACCAGCAGCTGGTACTGCGGGCGCAGGCCGGAGCCGAAAGCGCCGCCGACGAACTGGTTGCGCACCACCACCTTGCGCTTGGGCAGGCCGAAGACGCGCGACACCATCCAGCGGCAGTTCTGCGAACCCTGGGTCTTGTCGTGGATCAGCAGATGGCCGCGGCTGTCCCGGATCACGGTGCTGGCGTGCATCTCCATCGGATTGTGGTGCTCGACGCCGGCGTAGTACTCGGCATCGATCTTGACCGGCGCGGCGTCGAAGGCCGCATCGGCGTCGCCCTTTGGCTTGGGCGTCGGCGAATAGCCGGCCTTCAGCGAGGAGGGCTCGTGGCTGTGCTGGCGATTTGCGAGCAGATTGGTTTCGTGCGGCGCGGCCTCGTACTGGACCTGCACCAGCATCGCGGCATAACGCGCGAGCTCGAAGGTTTCCGCCACCACCAGCGCGACCGGCTGGCCGCTGTAGTGGATCTCGTCGTCGTACAGCGGCCTGAACGGCGCACCGGCCGGGGCGGTCATGTCCTTGTAGAACAGCCGCAGCGAGCGGACCTTGGGGCGGTTCTCGTGCGTGATCACGTCGAGCACGCCCGGCACCGCCAGCGCCCGGCTTGCGTCGATCGACCCGATGCGCCCGCGGGCGATGGTGCTGTTGACCACCACGCCGTAGGCGAGATCCGGCGCGGGATGCTCGGCGGCATAGCGCGCGTGGCCGGTCACCTTGGCGACGCCGTCGATGCGGGGCGTCGGCGTGCCGATCGCGGACGGGCCGGAGCCGGGGGCCGCCACCGGCTGTTGATTCTCGTCGATCGGTTCGAGCACGGTCTTGGTCATGCCAGCGTCTCCTCGCGGTAGGCATCCTGGCCGGTGTTGGTCAGGATGCCGGCCGCCGCCATTTCCAGCGCGCGCACGATGGCACGCTCGGCCAGTGGAATCTTGAAGCCGTTGTTGGGGCCGCCTTCCGGCAAGCTTTCCGGCAGCGCCGGACCGCCCCAGGCACGCGCTTCGCGCAGCACGAAACGGGCCGCTTCGGCGAACGCTTCGGTCTCCGCCGGCTTGCCGATCAGCAGGCCCTCGGCCTCGGTGTCGCGCCATGGCTTGTGGGCGACGCCGCCCAGCGCCAGCCGGGCGGCGCGGATACGGCCGTCGGGGTCCAGATCGAGCGCCGCTGCCACCGACACCAGCGCAAAGGCGTACGAGGCGCGCTCCCTCACCTTCAGATAGCAGCTGTGGGCAGCGAAGGCCCCGGCCGGCGGCAGCGACAGGTGCGTGATGATCTCGTCCGGCGCCAACGTGGTATCGACATCCGGCCGATCGCCGGGCAGACGATGGAATTCGCCGAACGGGATCTCGCGCGTGCCCTCGACCGATTCGACATGGACCGTCGCGTCCAGCGCGGCCAGCGCCACGCACATGTCGGAAGGATGGGTCGCAATGCAATGCTCGCTGGCGCCGAGGATCGCATGCTGGCGGGCCAGGCCCGTCGCAGCCGGACAGCCGGTGCCTGGCACGCGCTTGTTGCACGGCACGCCGGCATCGTAGAAGTAGTAGCAGCGCGTACGCTGCAGCAGGTTGCCGCCATTGGTCGCCATATTGCGGATCTGCGGCGAGGCGCCGGCCAGGATGGCGGCGCGCAGCAGCGGATAGCGCTCGCGCACCAGCGGATGCTCGGCGGTGTCCGCATTGCGGGCCATCGCGCCCAGATGCAGGCTGCCGTCGGGCTGCTCCTCGATCTCGGCCAGCGGCAGCAGACCGAGGTCGACCAGCGCGACGGGGCGCATCACGTCGACCTTCATCAGGTCGACCAGATTGGTGCCGCCGGCCAGGCAGCGCGCGGACGCATTGCCCGTAGCCCGCTCGGTCGCTTCATGGATCAGCGCGAGCGCCGCCGGCACGGTGTCGGCGCGTTCGTAGCGGAACGGGTTCATGGCGTCGGCTCCAAGGGTTCCGATGACGGTGGCATTCCTGCGCCGGCCTCGCCGCGCTCGCGTTCGCGTTCGCGCTCGCTTTCGCTTTCGCTTTGGGCCATGTTTCGCCCGTTCAGCACCACGCGCGACACGGCCTCGACGATCTGCGGATACGCGCCGCAGCGGCACAGATTGCCGCTCATCCGCTCGCGGATCTCCGGCACGTTGCGAGGCGCCGTTTCGTTCATCAATCCGGCCGCCGAGCACAGCTGGCCGGGCGTGCAGTAGCCGCATTGGAAGGCATCGCATTCGATGAAGGCCTGCTGCAACGGATGCAGGCCGCGCTCGTCGCCGGACAGACGGGCCAGTCCTTCCACCGTCGTGATGTCGGCCTGGTCGTAGGCGACGGCGAGCGCGAGGCAGGCATTGATGCGGCGGCCGTCCGCAAGAATCGTGCAGGCGCCGCACTGGCCATGGTCGCAGCCCTTCTTGGTGCCGGTCAGGTCCAGCTGCTCGCGCAGCAGGTCCAGCAGCGTGACCCAGGGCTCGACGTGAAGCGTGTAATCGGCGCCGTTGATGCGCAGGCGTACCGGCAGCCGCGAGGGCACGGGGCGCAGCTCCGCGTTGTCCGCAGAGATAGTGATCGGTTTGGGCTCGGGTGCCAGCATGTCGGTCCTCCGTGATCCACCACAGCGCTCCTGCAGCGGAGCACCTTGGGCGGCCACGCAAGGGCTGCGCCAACGCGACCAGATCGCCGCCAAGCCGCCGCGCGCCGCCGGAATCCGGGCAAAGGTGCGCCGTGCTACATCCCGCGGTGGGTAGACCGCCGTCTCGCCGATGCAATCTTGACCGTATCGGCTGGTAAAAACGTCATGGCACGCCGATCCATCCTGAGAACCGGCGCCGACAGCGATCCGGCGCGCCGCGCGCCGACCGCATATCGACATGCGAACTCGGTCGTTCCCGCGCGCGCCTGCCGCCATTACCCTTGGCGTCCATTCAGGATGGCGATGCCACGCCCGCGCCGACAGCCATGCAGCAGACCGACCAGATCATCCATTGGGTGCTCGACAGCCTCGAACTCGAGACGACCGTATTCCACGTCGGCCAGTATTGCGGCAGCTGGCGCGCTTCCATCGCGGGGCGGTCCAGAGCCGGCTATCACGTGGTTCTGCACGGCGATTGCTGGCTGCATGTCGAAGGCGAACACGCGCCGACCTACCTTCGTGCCGGCGATGCGGTGTTCTTTCTGCGCGACGTGCCCCATCATCTCGGCCCGGCCGCGGATGCCGGCGCCTGCCGGCCCGGCACCGCGATGCTGCGGCTTGGCGAGCCCGAGCCGGGCGCCACGGGGCTCGCATGCGGCTTCTTCGATTTCCGCAGCGGCATTGCGGACACGCTGCTGGCACCGCTGCCCGACTATATGGTGATGCCGGCCGCCAACGCGTCCGGCCACGCCGCGCATCGCCTGTTCGACCTGATCCATGCCGAGGCACGGTTGAGCGAGGCCGCGCCTTCGCCGTTGCTGGTGAGGCTGGTGGAGCTGCTGTTTTTCTATGTCATTCGCGACATGGCGCAGTCGGACAGCGTGGCAGCCGGCCTGTGGCCGGTGCTGCGCAGCGCCGAGTTTTCTCCGCTGGTATTGGCACTGATCGCGCATCCCGAACGGCCCTGGACGCTCGACAGAATGGCGAGCCAGGTTCATATGTCGCGCGCGACCTTCTGCAAGCGCTTTGCCGCGGCATGCGGCCAATCGCCGGCCGCCTTCCTGCTGGTACTGCGAATGAAGATCGCCTGCCGGCTGCTCGACGAGCGCGCGAGCATGGCCCAGGTGGCGGAGCGCGTGGGCTATCGCTCGGAAGCGGCGTTTGCCAAGGCGTTCAAGAAAGTCATGGGCATGCAGCCCGGCGCATGGCGGCGGCGCGCCGAAGCGCCGGCGCACGGGACATGAGTGCCACGGGCCGCGATCGACCCGAGACAAGACAAGACAAGACGAGACGATTCAGCCTGAAATCCCGACGGACGCGCATGGCGTGCCGACGCCATGCGCCGCAGACTTGCACCATGTTCCCTTGATCATCGATGCCAGTCCTGCCATGAGCCGACTTCCCCTGCAGACCCTCGACACCGCACCGGCGGCGAGCCGTCCCTTCGTCGAACGCGCGATCGCCAACAACGGCTACCTGCCGAACCTGATCGCCGGGTTGGCCAACGCACCGGCCGCGCTCGAAACCTACCTGGCCGTATCCGAGATCAATGCCCGCAGCTCGCTGACGCTGGCCGAGCGCGAGGTGGTGCAGATCACCGCGGCGTCGACGCATGGCTGTGCGTTCTGCGTTGCCGGGCACACGGCGATCGCGCTGAAGAAGGCGAAGTTCTCCACCGAACAGGTCGAAGCGTTGCGTCAGCAGACAAGGGCCGGCGACGACCGGCTCGATGCCCTGGCGGCGTTCACGCGGGCCGTGATCCGCGATCGTGGCGCGGTTGCCGATGCCGCGTTGCAGGATTTCGTGGCGGCCGGCTTCCAGCCCGCCCAGGCACTGGACGTGGTGCTGGGCGTGAGCCTGGCCACCTTGTGCAACTTTGCCAACAACCTGGCCCAGTCACCGCTCAATCCCGAGCTGGAGCCGTACCGTTGGTCCCCCGCCGCGGCATGACCGGGAGCCAAGCATGGCCATGACGATGCCAGATTCGCATTCCCGCCTCCGCGCGTCCGCCTCCGCGTCCGTTCACGGTTCGGCGCTCGTCCCCGCGCTCGCCGCCTGGCTGGACACGCACGCCGCCGCGCTCGACGAAGGCGGGCCGCAGGGTGCCCAGGCGGGTGGACAGCTGCTCTCGCGTTTGGCCGCGGCAGGATTGTTCGGAGCCGGTGTGCCGGTCGAGGAGGGCGGCAATGGCGGCACCGCTGCCGACGCGATTCGGGCGGTGGCGGACGTGGCGGCGCATTCGCAGGCGGCCGCCTTCGTGCTGTGGGCCCAGCGCGTGTTTATCGAGTACCTGCTGGTTTCGCCGAATCGAACGCTGCGCGCGACCTGGCTGCCCGCACTGCTGCAGGGAACCGTGGCCGGCGCCACCGGGCTGTCCAACGCGATGAAGTTCCTCGGCGGCATCGAGTCGCTGCAGGTACGCATCGCGCGCGCCGGCGACGGGTATGCGGTCGGTGGCATCGTGCCATGGACCACCAACCTTTTACCGGGCAATTTCGTCGTCGCCGTCGCTGTCGAGCACGCCGATGCGGGCCGCCCGGCGGTGCTCGCGATACCGGCAGGCGCGCCCGGCGTGCAGCGCAGCGCGGATCTGGATCTGATCGGCCTGCGTGGCACGCATACGGCCGCGCTGCGATTCGATGGCGCGGCTTCGGGTCCCGCGTGGCTGCTGCACGATGACGCGCACGACTATCTGCCACGCGTTCGTCCGGTCTTTCTGGGCTTGCAGGGCGGCCTGTCGATCGGATTGGCGCGCGCAAGCCTGGCCGCGGCACGGTCTCGTGAGGGCGCCGGGCGCTCGGTGCTGGCCGGCGAGATCGACGCGATCGAGATGCGGCTGCGGCAAGCGTCCGAGGCCCTGCTGGCAGGCGTCGACGACGGTTCCTTTCTCGCGTCGCCGCGCTGGCTGTTCGCGCTGCGCATCGAACTGGTCGAGATCGCGACGCAGGCGCTGCAGCTCGAAGTGCAGGCGCGCGGCGGCGCCGGCTATCTCAACGGCCGGCACGACGGCCTGCCGCGCCGCTGGCGCGAGGCGGCCTTTCTGCCGATTGTCACGCCCAGCCTGGTGCAGCTTCGTACAGAGCTCGCGCGTGCCGCGAGGAACGCGGCATGACGGCGCCCGTGCTGCGCGCCAACGGGGTCGCGCTGGCCTATGGCGGCAGCGCCGGCCGCCCGGTGTTCGCGGAGGTCTGCGTCGAGGTGCATGCCGGCGAAGTGGTGTCGGTCATCGGGCCGAGCGGTGCCGGCAAGTCGAGCCTGCTGCGGGTGCTGGCTGGGCTTCAGCCCGCTACGTCGGGGCTCGTGGAAATGAATGGCCGGCCATTGCGCGGCGTCGATCCGGGCATTGCGGTGGCGTTTCAGGATCCGTGCCTGCTGCCCTGGCTGTCGGTCGAGCAAAACGCCGCCTTCGGGCTCGATTTCCGGCGGCAAGTCGCGCGGAGCCGGCCGAAGCGGCGGGCGCTGGTCGGAGGCGCGCTGGAAGCCGTAGGGCTCGCGCATGCCCGCCACCTGTACCCGCCGCAACTGTCCGGCGGCATGGCGCAGCGCGTGGCGCTGGCGCGCTGCATGGCGCGGCAGCCGAAGGTGCTGCTGCTCGATGAACCGTTTGGCGCGCTCGATGAAGTGACCCGTGCCGACATGCAGGCCTTGCTGCGCGACATCGTGGCTAGGCACCGCCCGGCGACGCTGCTGATCACCCACGATCTCGACGAGGCGTTGCTGTTGTCGGATCGCATCGTGCTGCTCGGCGGCCAAGCGGGCGAGGGCGCCACGATCGCCCACACATGGCGGCTGGACAGGACGATGGCGCGCGATGCGGACCTGGATGCGGTCGGCCGCATGCGTGTCGACATCGTCCGGCGCCTACGCCAGATTTCCGGGCGGCACCGGCCCAATGCCTCCCCATCTCTCCAATTCGATACTGACGAGGAATTCCATGTGCCAGGTACCGATGTCGCGGCGTGAATGGCTCAAGCTGTCCGCGTTGTTCACCGCCGGCGGTGCGCTGCCGCTGCTCAACGCGTTGAGCGCGCGGGCCGCGCAGGAGCCCGACGCGTCGGTGCGGATCGGCTACTTGCCGATCACCGATGCCACTCCGCTGCTGGTCGCACACAGCAACGGCTACTTCGAAGAGCAGGGGATTCGGGCGGAGAAGCCCACGTTGCTGCGCAGCTGGGCGCAACTGGTCGAGGCCTTCATCTCCGGCCAGGTCAATGTGGTGCACCTGCTGTCGCCGATGACCGTCTGGGCCCGCTTCGGCAGCCAGGTGCCGGCCAGGGTTGTGGCCTGGAACCACGTCGGCGGGTCCGGCCTGACCGTGGCGCCGCACGTCAATGCCCTGCGCGACCTCGGCGGCAAGACGGTCGCCATCCCGTTCTGGTATTCGATCCATAACGTCGTGCTGCAGGCGATGCTGAAGCAGCAGGGGCTGACGCCGGTTGCGCGCAAGACTGGCGCGATGTCGGCGCAGGAAGTCAACCTGGTGGTGATGGCGCCGTCGGATATGCCGCCCGCGCTGGCCTCGCGGCAGATCGAGGGCTATATCGTCGCCGAGCCGTTCAACGCGGCGGCCGAAACGCTGGGGATCGGCAAGATCCTGCGCTTTACCGGCGACGTCTGGCGCAACCATGCCTGCTGCGTGGTGTTCATGCACCAGCATGACCTGGATCGGCGGCCGCAGTGGTCGCAGAAGGTCGTCAACGCGGTGGTCAAGGCCCAGCGCTGGACGCAGGACCATCGCGCCGAGGCGGCGCAGTTGCTGTCCAAGGACGGAACCAACCGCTATACGCCGCATTCGCTGGAGGCGCTGCGCAAGGTGCTGGCGCCGGACCCGTCGGAGCGGGGCCGCTATCTGGCCAGCGGCGCCATTCGCCATGCCGGCTGGAACGACCGGCGTATCGATTTCCAGCCGTATCCGTACCCGAGCTACACCGAGGAGCTGGTGCGCCGCCTGAAGACGACGCTGATCGAAGGAAACAGCGGCTTCCTGGCCTCGCTCGACCCGCAGCGCGCGGCGCGCGAACTGGTCGACGACCGCTTCGTGCGCACCAGCATCGCAGCGGTGGGCGGCCTGAAGGCCTTTGGCATCGCCGATGGATTTACCCGACGGGAAGAGATAGTCGCGTGAGCGCACGGGGAATGACACAACGCGCGGTGAACGTGCCGCTGGCCTTGTCGGGTCTTGCTCTGCTGGGCGCAGTGTGGTGGGCCGCTACGGCGGGAGGAGGCGTCCTGGCTCAGCGATTCACGCCGCAGGCGACCTTGGGCAGTCTGGCGGCGCTGCTGCAGCAGCCGGACTTCCTGCTGCATGTCTGGGTCAGCGTGCGCCGTGTGCTTGCGGCCTTGGGCGTGGCGCTGATCGCCGGCGTCCCGATGGGCCTGCTGGTCGGTGCGGCACGGTCGGTCGATATCGCCTTGTCGCCGGCATTCCAGTTCCTGCGGATGATCTCGCCGCTGTCGTGGATGCCCGTGGTCGTGATGATCTTCGGCGTGGGAGACCGCTCGGTGCTGTTCCTGCTGGCCTTTGCCGGGGTCTGGCCGATCATGCTCAACACCGCGGCGGGCGTGCGCGCGCTCGATGCGCGCTGGCTGATGCTGGCGCGCAGCCTCGCGGCCACGCCGATGGAGACGCTGATGCACGTCATCCTGCCCGGTGTGGTCGGTCACGCCCTGACCGGGCTGCGGTTGGCCATCGGCGTCGTCTGGATCGTGCTGGTCCCGGCGGAAATGCTCGGCGTCAATGCCGGCCTGGGCTACTTCATTCTCGACACCCGCGACCGGCTGGCGTACTCGGAGCTGCTGGCCACCGTGGTCGTGATCGGCGCCGTGGGCTATCTGCTCGATAGCGCGGCACGGCGCCTGCTGCGTTGGTGGGTGCCGGCTTAGGTCCCGTCAGAACGCCGGCAGGATGGCGCCCTTGAACTGTTTGGCCAGGAAATCGCGGACCTCCTGCGATTGGTAGGAGGCGACCAGGTCCTTGACCCACGGCTTGCTGCGGTCCTGCTCGCGAACGGCAATCAGGTTGGCGTAGGGGCCCTTCAGGTCTTCGATCGCGATCGCATCGCGCGCCGGCGTCAGGCCGGCCTTGACGGCGTAGTCCGTATTGATGGCCGCCGCCGCCAGATCGTCGAGCGAGCGCGGCAGGATCGCCGAATCGAGTTCGACGATCTTCAGCTTCTTGGGGTTCGATGCGATGTCGAGCGGCGTGGCGTTCTTGCCGTTCTCGCCGGCGCCCGGCTTCAGCGTCAGCACGCCTTGCGACTGCAGCAGCTTCAGCGCGCGATTGCCATTGGACGGATCGTTCTGGATGCCGACCTTCGCGCCTTCCGGCAGGTCCTTCAGCGACTTGAACTTGCGCGAGTAGAAGCCCATCGGCGCCACGTAGGTCAGGCCGACATTGACGATCTTGTAGCGGCGCGCCTGGATCTGGCTGTCCAGGAACGGCTGGTGCTGAAAGCCGTTGGCGTCGAGATCGCCGGCGTCGAGCGCCGCATTCGGCTGCGCATAGTCGTTGAATTCGATGATCTTGATGTCCAGACCCTTGCGCTTGGCGACGGTGCGCACCACTTCCCAGATCTGCGCATCCGGGCCGCTCATCGTGCCGAGCCGGATGGTCTGGTCGGCGGCAAGGGCGGGGACGGCCGTGCCAGTGCCGATGGCGGCGATGGCGGTGGCGGCGATCAGCTTGAACAGATGGCGGCGTTGCATGGCGAATCTTTGTTCCAGTTCCTTTTATTGTGGATGGGCATGTCGCGGCCGGGAACGACGCGGGGCGGTAGCGCCCGCCATGCCGGCCGCGGCAGATGCCGCACGGACAGCCGGCTCATTGTATGGAGCACGGCTTCGGGAACGAAGTAGAGAATTGTCATGCGCATATGCCAGCAAGGCATATGAAAAGCGCAGCGGAGAAAGGCGGACGGGTCTGGCGATGGGGCTGCGCTCTACGGCCTCACGCAAAGTGCCTCACGTCAACTGCCTCACTTCAACTGCTGCACCCGGATCATGTTGCCGGCGGGGTCGCGTACACCGAAGTCGCGCACGCCGTAGGGCTGGTCGGTCGGCTCCTGCACGATCTCGACGTCGCAGTCCTGCAGCCGCTGGAACACCGCGTCCAGGTCGCTGGCGCCCAGCAGCAGCATCGCGAAGGTGCCCTTGGCCATCATCTCGGCGATGGTGCGCTTCTCCTCGTCGGTGACGCCCGGCGTGGCGTTGGGCGGGTACAGCACGATGGAGGTGTCCGGCTTGCCCTTCGGCCCGACGGTGATCCAGCGATGGCCGCCGAAGGCAACGTCCTTGCGTACCTCGAACTCGAGGGCGTCCCGATAGAACGCCAGCGAGACCTCCGGGTCGGCGTGGGGCAGAAAGGTAGAGTGGATGGTGATGTCCAAGATCGGTCTCCGTGGTCCGTGAAGAAACATGGGACGCGGCCATCGCGGCGTTGGCCCGCAACCATGGAGCGCAGTCTAATCGGACACCTTCGCCGGCGCTTCTCGATTCCTGATCGGCCGCGTCACCCGCTTCGCGATGCAGGACGGGATGCCCTCGGCCTGGCGCGCGTAATCGCGTCGATAAACGCTGGGGGGAACGCCGACCAGCTCGGCGAAGCGGGTGCTGAAGGTGCCCAGCGACGCGCATCC
The DNA here is from genome assembly GCA_031181345.1 of Cupriavidus sp. Lineage (GTDB taxonomy): Bacteria > Pseudomonadota > Gammaproteobacteria > Burkholderiales > Burkholderiaceae > Cupriavidus. The sequence goes on from JAPSLC010000004.1 coordinate 146,369, forward strand.
GACCTCGAAGCAGACCTCGGTCACGCTCAGCTCGCCGCGGCGCAGCAGCGCCATTGCGCGTTCGATGCGCCGGGTCATCAGGTAGGAATAGACGGATTCGCCATAGGCCTGCCGGAACTGCCGGCTCAGGTGGCCTGCCGACATATGGACGCCCCGGGCAAGCGCCTCGACATCGAGCGGCTGCGCGTAATCGCGGTCGATCCGGTCGCGGACGCGGCGCAGGCGGGCGAGATCGCGCAGGGTGGTGTCGGGGATGGCGGTAGGCATCCGGCTATCGTGCCATGGTCCGGTGGGCCCGCTCAACCCGGCAGCTGTCCACGGGTCCTCAAAGGCAGTCCGGTTCGCCAAATTGCGCGCACACTTCAGTCGTGAACTCGACCGGAGTCGGACATGGCCAAACCTGCTGCCATCGGATCGTTGCACCGCCGTCTTAGTATTTCGCTCGGCGGTCTCGCGCTGCTTGTGGGGTTTCTGGGCGCGCTCGGTGCCTGGACCGTCGTGCGGCAGCTTGCGAGCGAGTTCAACGAGGACCTGCGGCAGGCCGCCGCCGCCATCCGGGCCGCGCCGCCGGTCATGCCGGCGCCGTCCCACGGCAAGGCCCCGCCGGCGCCGCCGGTGCTGGTGCAGACCTGGGGCCCGGAGGACGGTGCCAAGCCTGGGCACAGCAACGCGCCATGGGTGCTGCTTCCGCGGGCGCAGCCGGGGTTCTCCGACGTGGAAGCGGACGGGATCCTCTGGGACGTGTTCGCGATGCAGGCCGGCGATGCCTACATGCAGATCGCCCAGCAGCGAGCGGTTCGCACGGCCAACGCCCGGCGGGTGGCGGCATGGGCGGCGATTCCGGTCGTCGTGTTGTTGCCGGTGCTGGTGTGGGCAATCCGGGTCAGTGTCCGGGATGCGCTGCGGCCTTTGAGCGTAATCGGCGAGCGCGTGGCGCAGGCCGACCTCAACCACCTGGAGCCGGTGGACACCGGCACGGCCCCGGAGGAGCTGCGGCCGTTTCTGGAATCGGTCAATCGGATGATGGTTCGGCTATCCGGGCTGATCGACACGGAACGCAGCTTCATCGCGAATGCCGCGCATGAATTGCGGTCGCCCCTGACCGCCTTGCAATTGCAGGTCGAGAACCTGATCCGCGCGCCGCGAGACAACATCGACGAGCAGCTCGAAGAACTGCGCCGCGGCATCCGGCGCAGCGGGACGCTGATTACCAAATTGCTCGAACTGGCCCGCGCGGAAATCGGCACGCCGCGCGCGCTGGATAACGTGGCGGTGGCCGTTGTCGTCACCGATGTCGTGACCGACCTGCTGCCACTCGCCATCGACCGCGGCGTCGACCTGGGCGTGGAGCGGCTCGACAACGTGCAGCTCGCCGCCACGGAAACCGATCTGCGCATGCTGATCAAGAACCTCGCGGACAATGCCATCCGATACGGGGGAAGGGGCGGGCGCGTGGACTTGAGCGTGCGTCGAGACGAGGCCGATGTCGTGATCGAAGTCGCCGACACCGGGCCGGGCATTCCCAAGGCGGCCCGCACGCGGGTGTTCGAACGTTTCTATCGCGGCGGCGCGACCGACGAAGAGGGCAGCGGACTCGGGCTCGCCATCGTGCAGACGATTGCAGGCAACCTGGGCGGCCGTGTCGATCTGAGCGGGCGCGCGGACGGCCGCTCGGGGCTCGTGGCGAGGGTGGTATTGCCGTTGCGGACCATGCCTCCCGCCGCAGCGACGGCCACGGCTTCCACCGCATGACAAGGTAAGGGGCGGCGCGCCGCAACGCGTGGCATCATCCGTCCGAGAACAACCCTGACGGATGACCATGTCCGACTTCAGCCCCTCCCCACTGCAGCAGACCGTCCCGCCTGCGCTCTTTCGCGAGCATCAACTGTCGATCGGCCTGGTGATGCCGCTGCTGCGCGAGGGTGAGACGGTGCCCGACTATGCGGCGCAACTCGACCTGGCCGAGCAGGCCGATGCGGCCGGGTTCCGCGCCCTGTGGGTACGCGACGTGCCGCTCAACAGCGCCAGCTATCCCGATCCGATTGGTCATCTCGATCCCTGGGTGTTCCTCGGCGGACTGGCAACGCGCACGCGCCGCGCGATGCTTGTCACCGGGGCGGTGGTGCTGCCGTTGCGCCATCCCTTGCATATCGCCAAGGCGGCGATCTCCGTGCAGGACCTCTCCGCAGGACGCTTTGTTCTGGGCCTGGGTTCCGGAGATCGTCCGCCCGAGTATGCGGCGTTCGGGCAGGACGCTAACGCGCGGCGGGAACTGTTCCGCCAGCACTGGGAGGTCGTCAGCGCGGCGGTGGGACTGCCCCCGCGTGTGGTGCCGGATCGCGAGCCCGACGACGGGACCGCGTTCTACATGCTGCCGCGCCAGCCGAGCGCGGTGCCCTTGCTGGCGGTCGGTTCGGCCGGCCAGAGCGTGGACTGGATCGCCCGGCACGCCATCGGATGGATGACCTACCATCGCGATCCCGCCACCCAACGGGACCGGCACAGCATGTGGCGCGCGGCGTGCGAGCGATCGGCGCAGGGCACTTTCCGCGCCTTCGGCGTGGCCGTCCGCCTGGAATTGAGCGAAAACCCGTCGGAGCCGCCGACGCCGTTGAACCTCGGTTACCGAACGGGGGTGCAGCATCTGGTTGGCATCCTCGAAGAGATGCGCAGCGCAGGCGTCCACCACGTGGCCTTCAATATTTCGAGTTCGCCGCGGCCCGTGCCGGCGGTGCTGGACGAACTGGCAGAGCGCGTGTTGCCGGCCTTCCACGGGACGGATGTGCGATAACGCCGGGCACACCGAATTAGCGCGCGGACGAGTCGCCGCGCTATGCCGGCAGAAGGCCAGCCTTTCGATAGCTCTCGATCAGCGCGTCATAGACAGAGATGTCGGAGCGGCTTCTGGCAATCAGTTGAGCGCCCGCGATGGCGGCGAAGATGGCACGCGCTCGCGGTTCGCTTTCCTCGCAAGTCACCACGCCGGCTGCGGAAAGCACCTTCGCCAGCCATGCAATATTGATCTCGGCAAAGGCTTGCACTTCTGTCTTCACCACATCCGGCAGGTCGTCCGTTTCCGCGGCCATGAAGCTGCATAGGCAAATGCGGTTGCCGCTCTCCAGCGCCTTGCGAAACAGGTCGGGATAGCGATGCAGGCTCGACAGCGGATCTTGAGAATTGGCGAGCAATGCTTCCAGAACGTCCGCGGTGTCCTGCCAATAACGCCTCGCAACCGCCGCGCCGAGATCGGCTTTGCTATCGAAGTGGTGGTAGATGCTGGCGGCCTTGATGCCCACCGCTGCCGCGAGATCACGAAAATTCAGGCCGCTGTAGCCATGCGCCTGCGCAATGCCGGTGGCGGCGGCCAGGATCCGCTCCCTGGAGCCAGGGGTCTGGTTGGCGCTGTCGTCCTTTGTCATGGCTTCAGCCTCATGCACGGAAATTGCGTCTTGACGCGTCGCATTGTACCTTCTATCGTTAGCCTAACGATCGTTAGGTAGATGGAAATCGGTTGTTCTCGAACTTCCGATCCGAGGGGAAATTCACCGTGGAGAACCGAAATAGTGCCTTCCCATATCGGCAGTCCCGCCGCCGCCAATTTGCCAACGATGAAGATCTACGACTTCCCGACAGGGCCGTATCCAACGCGCGTTCGCATCGCCCTGACTGAGAAGGATCTGCAATCGCGCGTTGAATTCGTGATGGTCAATCTATATAAGGGCGAGCACAAGGATCCCCGGTTCATTGCCAGCAAGAACTACTCGGGCACGCTGCCGGTGCTTGAGCTGGACGACGGCACCTGCATTGCCGAATGCACCGCGATCACCGAATACCTCGACGCACTCGATGGACAACCGACTCTGACCGGCCGGACGCCGCGCGAAAAAGGCGTCATCCACATGATGAACAAGCGCGCCGAATTGGAATTGCTTGACGCCATCAGTGTCTATTTCCATCACGGCACGCCGGGCTTGGGGCCGGATGTCGAAATCTATCAGAACGCGGAATGGGGCTTGCGCCAGCGCGACAAGGCAGTGAGGGGCATGCACTATTTCGACTCGGTGTTGAAACAGCAGCCGTATGTCGCCGGCGCGGCCTTCTCGATGGCGGATATCACCGTGATCGGCGGATTGATCTTTGCCGCACTGGTCAAGCTGCCGGTGCCTGCCGAATGCGACGCGCTGCGGGCCTGGTACACGAGGATGCTGCAGCGTCCCACTGTCGGGAGCCAGCCGGTGTTCTCGGCGCTGTCCAAGGCGTCGGCTTGAACATCGCAGCCGTGATGGTGGAGCGCTGGTCTCGCTGCTGTCGCGAGAGTGTGCGACAGTGACAGGGCCCGACAACGGCATCCGTTCCATGCAATAGACCGGTCCCACAATGTGGACAGCGGTCGCTGCGAGCGGGCGTTGGATGGCGGATTCTTGACGCTCCAAGGAGACACGACATGCTCAGCAAGAACACGATCTGTTTGTGGTACGACAACGACGCGCTCGATGCCGCCACCTTCTATGCGGAAACATTTCCCGACAGTGCGGTCGGCGCCATCCATCACGCACCGGGGGATTACCCTTCCGGAAAACAGGGCGATGTCCTGATGGTCGAATTCACGGTCGTCGGCATTCCCTGCCTCGGGCTCAATGGAGGCCCGCAGGTCAAACACAACGAGGCCTTCTCGTTTCTGATTTCCACCGACGACCAGGCCGAAACGGACCGTTTGTGGAACGCGATCGTCGGCAATGGCGGACAGGAAGTCGAATGCGGCTGGTGCAGGGATCGGTGGGGATTGTCATGGCAGATCAGCCCGCGCGCCCTCACGGATGCGGTAACCGGGCCCGATCGCGCCGCGGCCAAGCGCGTATTCGACGCGATGATGACCATGAAGAAGATCGACATCGCGGCGATCGAGGCGGCACGGCTCGGCGGACACAACGCCTGATGTCGCGGACTCTGGCTGCCGGACTCTGAGTGCCGGACTCTGACTGCGATAGCACCCGTTCACGTCTAGTCACCATGCAGAACCCAGACGCTTCCCCGCTCGCCGAATCCGTTGCCACGCTGTCCGGCAATGAGCGATTCTTCATCGTCTTCAATGGCGGCTCGGGGAATGACGACGCGATGGAGACTCGCACAAGGATCGAGGAACGACTGGGCCAGGCAGGGCGCGCCTACACGCTCTTCGCGGTGGACCGGCCCAAACAATTGCCGCAGATCGCCGAGAAGGCAGTCGAACAGGCCAGACAGGCCAACGGCATTGTCGTCGCGGCAGGCGGCGACGGTACCTTGAACGCCGTTGCCGCGGCCGTTTTGCCGACGGGGCTGCCTTTTGGCATCCTGCCGCGCGGCACGTTCAACTACTTCGGCCGGACCTACGGCATCTCGCGGGACACGGACGAGGCCGTAGCAAGCTTGCTGGACGCCCGTATCGAACCCGTGCAAGTCGGTTTGCTCGATGGGCGCCCATTCCTTGTCAATGCCAGTCTGGGGCTGTATCCGCAGCTGCTGGAAGATCGCGAGGTCTACAAAAGAATGCTCGGTCGGCGGCGCTGGGTGGCGCTGCTGTCGGCGCTCGTCACACTCGCGCGCGCACCCGCGCAACTCACGCTCGACCTGCTGTCCCATGGCGAACACCAGGTACTACGGACGCCAACGCTCGTGGTCGGCAATAACAGCTTGCAGCTGGAGCAGATCGGCATTCCCGAAGTCGCCCATCTGGAAGAGAACCGTCTGGTCGCCATGCTCGCGAAGCCGGTCGGCACGCTGGCGCTGTATGGTTTGCTGCTGATGGGAGCGATCGGGCGGTTGGGCGATACCTCCAGGGTGATCAGCTTCAGCTTTGAAGCGCTGACGGTGCGCGTTCGGGGGCGCCGGCGCATCAAGGTGGCGATGGACGGCGAGATCCACTGGGCCCGCACGCCTTTGCAGTTTTCGGTATCGCCGAAGCGATTGCAATTGCTGATCCCACGAGACCAAAGCAGGTTGGACCGTTCATGACAATGACCCGCGTTCTGCACCTGTCGGACACGCATTTCGGTACCGAACAAGCGCCGGTCGTGGAGGCCGTGGTGGCGTTGGCGCGAGAGCTGATGCCCAATGTCGTCGTTCTTTCCGGCGATATCACACAGAGGGCGCGAAAGGGCCAATTCGCCGGTGCGCGCGCGTTTCTCTCCAGGCTCGCACTGCCGACGCTAGTCATTCCAGGCAATCACGATATTCCGCTGTTCAATGTGGCCGCCCGGATGTTCGATCCGTATGGCGGCTACCGGCGCGCGGTCGGCATGGACCTCGAGCCGGTCTTCAGCAATGAACGCGTGCTGGCCATCGGCGTCAACACCACCAGGCCATCGCGGCACAAGAACGGGGAAGTGTCGCGCGAGCAGATCGACCGCGTTTGCGCGCAGCTGCGTCAGGCCCGTCCGCACCAGCTGCGTATCGTCGTCGTGCATCAACCGGTGCGCGCCATCGTCGAGTCGGATACGCAAAATCTGCTGATCGGGCGTGAAGCGGCCGTACCGGCGTGGATCGAGGCCGGCATGGATATCGTGCTCGGAGGACATATCCACCTTCCGTATGTGGCACCACTGCAGATGGGGTCGGGCCGGCGGGCCTGGGCGGTGCAGGCCGGAACGGCGGTATCGCACCGGGTGCGCGGATCCATCCCGAATTCGCTGAACGTGATCGAGCATCACGTCGTAGATGGGCACGTCGGCTGCGTCGTTCAGCGCTGGGACTACGACCGGCACGACAACGCGTTCGCCGCCGTGGACAGCACGGTGCTGGAACTGAGCCGCTAGCGAGCCCGCGAAAGGGCGGGGCAGCCTTTCGCGGCGCCTAAGTGCCTGTTCGCCAGTGTCGAATTCCGGCGCGGTCGCCGACCGTCTATGTTATGTGCTGGACGAAGAGCCGCACTACACAAGACAGGAGACGAGGATGAAGGCATTCCGGTGGATGCGGCAGGCGCTCGCCTGGCTGCTGGTCGGCTGGGCCGTGGTACCGGCTTCGGCGTTCGCGGCTTATCCGGACAAGCCAATCCGCCTGATCGTGCCCGCCGCCCCGGGCGGCACCACGGACATTGCCTCGCGACTGATCGGCAAGCGCATGAGCGAACTGCTCGGGCAGCCGGTGGTGGTGGAGAACCGCGCCGGTGGGGCCGGAATCGACATCATCCATGTCCCCTACAAGGGCGCGGCGCCGGCCGTATCCGACCTGGTGGCGGGGCAGGTCACGATGATGATCGACAACCTTCCCAGCTCGTTGCCGCATATCCAGGCGGGAAAACTGCGAGCGCTCGCCGTCACCAGCGCCAGCCGTGTCGCGGAGCTGCGCGACGTGCCGACCATGAAGGAGGCGGGCCTGGACGATTTCCAGGTAACCGCATGGTTCGGCCTGGTGGCGTCCGCGGGGACGCCACCGGCGATCATCGACCAGTTGCGTAACACCGTAGCGGGCATTCTCGCCGAGCCCGCGGTCAAGACGCGGCTGGCCGAACTGGGCGGCGTACCAGGCGGCGACACGCCGGCCCACTTCGCCGACTTTATCCGTAGCGAGCGCGAGCGTTGGGCGCGCGTGGTCAAGGACACCGGCATTGCGCAGCAGTAATGGCGCCTGGTGCGGGCCCATCCGGCGCCCGTTGGAGACGGCACGATGATAGACAAGACGGTTGAATCGCTGGAGCAGGCGGTGGCCGGTATCCACGACGGCGCCACTGTGCTGGTCAGCGGCTTCGGTGGCTCCGGCATTCCCGGCGTGCTGCTCGATGCGCTGCTGGCGCGCGGTGTCGGGGACCTGACCATCGTCAACAACAACGCGGGCAATGGCGACACCGGCATCGCCGCGCTGATTCGCGCGGGAAGGGTGCGCAAGGTGATCTGCTCCCACCCACGCTCGAATAACGCCGAGGCCTTTATCGAGGCGTATCGCGCTGGCAAGGTCGCGCTCGAATGCGTGCCGCAGGGGACGCTGGTGGAGCGGATGCGTGCGGCCGGGGCGGGACTGGGTCCGTTTTTTACGCCCACCGCCTACGGCACCGCGCTGGCGGAGGGCAAGGAGGCGCGCATGATCGATGGCGTGGGCTACGTGCTGGAGCAGCCCTTGCGCGGCGACTTCGCGCTGGTCAAGGCGCATCGCGCCGATCGTTGGGGCAATCTGGTCTATCGCTATGCCGGACGAAATTTCGGCCCGGTGATGTGCACGGCCGCGCGCCATACCGTCGTCCAGGTGGACGAGATCGTGCCGCTCGGCAGCCTGCCGCCCGAGCATGTGATGACGCCGGACATCTTCGTCAATGCGGTGGTGCAAACGGGAGCCGCCAATGACCGCTGAACTCGCGCTTCCCTCGCTCCCTCGGCTGACGCGAGCCGCGATGGCGCGCGTCGTCGCGCACGATATCCCCGAAGGCAGTTGCGTCAATCTGGGCATCGGCATGCCGACGCTGGTGTCGGACCAGTTGCCGCCCGACCGCGAAATCATCCTGCACAGCGAGAACGGCATCCTCGGGTTGGGACCGGTCATTCGCGACGGTCCGACCGATCCGGACCTGATCAATGCCAGCAAGGAGCCGATCCGGCTGCTGACCGGCGCCTCGATCTCCGATCATGCGATGTCCTTTGCCATGATGCGCGGCGGCCATGTCGATATCACGGTGCTGGGGGCGTTCCAGGTATCCGCGCGAGGCGATCTCGCCAACTGGTCGACCGGTGAGCCGGACGCAATTCCCGCGGTTGGCGGTGCGATGGATCTGGTGGTGGGCGCCGCCCGCGTCTTCGTCATGATGGAACACACCACTCGCGATGGAAAACCGAAGATCGTCAGCCAATGCGGCTATCCGCTGACGGGCATCGGCGTGGTCGATCGCATCTATACCGACCTTGCGGTGATCGACGTGATGCCGGACGGACTGGCGGTCAGCGCGCTGGTGGAGGGCGTGTCGTTCGACGCGGTGCAGCAGCGCACTGGCGCGGCACTCACACTGGCTCCGTCATATCGCACGCTGCCGCGGCAATAGCGCCGAACGCGGGCAATCGCGCTCGCAATCACGCCGACTCATCGATTCTCGGGGAGAGAGACCATGCCAGGACATCCGACGCTTGCCTTCACACCGCGACGTCGCGCCGTGCTGCTCCCCACGCTGGCGCTCGGTCTGCTGGCCGGTGCCGTGGGGCCCGCGCGCGCCGACAACTGGCCGTCGCGTCCCATTCAATTGCTGATCCCCTATCCGCCGGGCGGCAGCGCCGATCTGCTGGCGCGTCCGGTCGCCGCCAGGCTGCAGGAGCGCCTGGGGCAACCGGTGGTGCTGGAATATCGTCCCGGCGCCGGCGGCACCATTGCCACGCAGGCACTGGCGCGCGCCAAGCCGGATGGCTACACGCTGATCATGGTGCTGGCGGCTCACGCCATCAACGCCAGCCTGTATCCCAAGCTGCCATATGACACGCGCAAGGACTTCGCCCCGGTGTCGCTGGTGGCCAACCTGCCGCTGATCGTGGCCGGCAGCTCTTCGCTGCGCGCCAATACGATCGGCGAACTGATCGCCGAGGCAAAGGCCGCGCCCGGGAAGCTGACGTTCGGATCGGCCGGCAACGGCAATACCGGCCATCTCGCCGGCGAACTGTTCAACTCGATGACCGGCGTCAAGATGACCCACGTGCCGTACAAGGGCAGCGCCCAGGTTGTGACCGCCATGTTGGCCGGGGAGGTGCAACTGACCTTCGACAGCATCTCGACGTCCATGCCGCATATTCGCAGCGGCAAATTACGCGCACTCGCCGTGACCAGCGCCAAGCGGGCCTCGCTGGCCCCGGAAGTCCCCACGCTCGCCGAGGCCGGTGTGCCCGGCTTCGACATCAACGGCTGGTACGCGATACTGGCCCCGGCCGGGACGCCCCCGGCGGTGGTGGATCGGCTCAGCAAGGAGATCGCCACGGTCATCGCCGAGCCCGAACTGAAGAAGCAGCTGGCGGCCAATGGCTATGAACCCGTCGGTTCGACCCCGGCCGCGCTCGGGGCGCATATCGATGCCGAGATCAAGCGCTGGAGCAAGGTCGTGAAGGAGTCGGGGGCGCGGCTGGAGTAGGGACGTCCAGAGGGGTACGTGCAGAGCCGACGACTCGTATTGGTTCAACTTTTTCCGGCACCCGACATAGACTGATCGGGACGCCCGTTCGGCGGCTCCCCGGGGAGCGCACGCGAGCGGCCTGACGCGCCAATTCAAAGTCGGAGGAATGTATGGCCAAGGGTTACTGGGTGGCGATGGTCGATATCGCCGATATGGACGGCTATCAACAGTACATCGCCGCCAATAAAACGGTATTCGAGAAATTCGGCGCCCGTTTTCTGGTCCGGAATGGGCAAAAGACCGTCGTAGAGGGACAACCTCGATCGCGCGTGGTAGTGCTCGAATTCGACAGCTACCAGCGTGCGCTGGAGTGCTACGAATCCCCGGAATATCAGGCATTGATCGCGCTGCGGGCGCCGTATTCCGAGGCGGATCTCGTTGTCATAGAAGGGTACGAATAACGTCCGTCAATCCCCCCACTCCGCCGCCTGGATGGAGGCGACGATCGCACGTGCCGTATTCATCAGCGCGGGCGCGAAGTCATCGTGCAGAAGGCGGCCGTGCAGACGGGAGGAGGGGCCTCCGACGGTGAGCGCCAATGGTTCCCGGCCGTCTCCAAGGTCGATGGCGACACCGACGGCAGCGATCTCCCGTTCCCACTCGGATTCCGAACTGGTATAGCCGCGCTCGGCGACCTGGCGTTCTGCGCGTTTCAGGCCATCGAGCAATGCGGGCCATTCGGCCGGTTGGACAGCCCGGAGTCGCTGGCTGATCATGTCGCGCATACCTGCCGTTGACGCGGACCACATCGCCCGACCCATGGCCGTGACCGCCAGCGGAATGCGGGTGCCGACGTCGAGCCCCAGGATCAGCCTTGCCGTGCCGCGGCAGTGCGCGACATAGACCATCGAGGCGTCGTGTCTGACCCCGAGGGAGATGGCCGACTGCGTGTGTTCCGCCAGCGCCTCCATGTGGGGTCGAGCGAAACGCCCGATGTCGAAGTTGGTCAGCATGCTGAAGCCCAACGACAGGACGCCTGGCGCCAGTGCGTACTCGCCCGTGGCTGCGCGATGTCTCAGATACCCGGCGGCCGACAAGGTAAACGTCAGACGGGAAACCGTGGCGGACGGCAGCCCGGTCCGGCGAGCCAGCTCCTGGTGAGCAAGCCAGCGGTCGGTCGGCCGGAAGCATCGCAGCAGCTCCAGCCCGCGTGCCAGTGCGGTCACAAAGCGCGGGTCCGCCGCGGGATCGCTTTCGGTCGCTGGATCGATACGTCTGCGGCCCATCCACTCCTCCAGATCGTTGCCGATGGGAAAAGCAGCGGCGCGGCGGTGCCCTCGAGCGCCGCCGCGCCTGTCGGCATTACGGTGAGAGCGGGTGTCCGATCACCATCCCGTTGTCCGGCGTGATCCGGATCCATGTGCCTGCCAGCGGTTGCTCCTGTTCCCCCGGTTTGCTGTAGTCGCAGACCCCGCCGGGAAACACCGCGCGCAGCGCCGCCAGATCGGCCTCCCGCTGGGTGCCGGTCCATGACGGATTGCGCTCCGCGTAGCCGGCGTAGTCGCTGACCGACACGGCCTTGAGCTGGCATTGCATGGTACGGGCATGGATTGGCTCGCCGGCCTCGAAACGCGGATACGAGGAAGCCGGGAACATCGCATTGCACCGCGACGGCGTTTCGCCGACCTCGACGATTCCGGCCGGCGAAATGCTGCCATTGCCCTTGCGAAACACGGTACTGAATCCGCCGAATTGCTGCGGCTCGGCGATAAAGTCGTCCGCCGCTCCCGCCGTGGTGGCCCCGAAGCAGCCGTCGACCAGGTCCGCCGGCTTGTTTCTGACGACTTTTGCGGCGCGCGAGTCCGCGTTGCGGTCGCTGACCACCGCCGTCAGCCATCGGTCCATACCGAAAAACGCCTTCTGCATGGCCGGCAAGGACCGCCCGGTGTGAGCTGGACGCGGGGCCTGAACGGGCATCGTGTGATGTGCGTTCGGATCGTGCGCGAAGCTGCCGACATTGGCCGTTCCCGTCCACATGACGTGGTTCGCGAACTGGCCCGTTGCCGCCGCGATGCGAGCGCGGACGATGAAATGGAAGAATTTCAGATGCATGTCCCCGGCGCCCGTGAACTCGTTGTTCAAGCCATCGAGGTTCAGGATTGCGGTGCTGCGAAGCCCGGCGCCGCCATACATGATCATTCCCGTCTGATAGGCCCGCTTGAGCGCGTCAGGGTCGGCGCGCATGCGCTCCGTACGCAGATTGCCGTCAATGTCCTGACCACCGATCTTGCGATTGAGGTCGATGAACTGAGCCATGGAGATCAGGCCGGTGTTCAGCGCATTGAGCCCGTACTGAATGCCGACATTGCCGGTGAACGATCGCGCGAATCCCGTTGAAGGATCGACGCCGAGAATGTTCTTGTTGTGATCGTTCACGTTGGGTCGGAGCCCGGTCGGGTTGGCCGGCAGCAGGCTGACGGGCGGCGCCGGCAGGACACCCATGGGAGCGCTGGCGACCACATTGGCGGGGCTGTACTTCTGCGCATTGCCGATGACCGCATTGAACACCGAGCTGTTTCCGGCGCCTCCCATCACGTTGTCGCGATCGCCCTGGTTAGCAGGCCTCAGAACCGAATCGGTTCGCGCAGCCCAGAAGCTGGCTTGCTGGCGAACGCTGTGATAGGTGCCATATCCGGAGGCCGCGGCAATCTCCGCGTTGGTCCAGTTCAACAGCGTCGGATCCGCGGCTCGAGCCGCGGCGGTGGCATTGTCGTAAGTCGGATCGTAAGGACTGTTGGGAACAGGGGAGTAGGTGCCGTTCTGCGTCGTCCCGCCCTTCGTATGGTTGAGCTGGAAGTTGTAGAACAGACGGCCCTCCATGCTCTGGGGGCCGCCGTTGTCCGGAAAGCCGGCCAGCATCACGATGCCGTCCAGCAGTCCGGGATAGGTGTCCGCAATCATGCTCTGTTGCATGGCGGATCCGGAGGAACCCCAGCCCATCGTGTAGAGCACCGGCCCGTTCGCCTCGATGAACCGCTCCTTGACCATCATCATCGTTTCGGCCGAGATGATGTGATTGCAGTTTTGGCCAAAGTAATTGAGCGTGGAGTTGGCGACCGCGAAACCCTTGCTGAGCGGCAAATCGTTCAAGGCGTTGAAATCCCCGGCTACGCCGTTGGCGGAATTGCTCGAGCCTCCCACAGGCCCCATCGATCTACCCTGAACGTACCAGCCGCCACCGCAGCTCTGCCCGAACGGGTAGACCAGTCGCCCGTTGAAATTGCCCGGCGGATTCAGCGGGCTGGGATTCGGGTTCTTCACCGGATCTCCGAGCACGGCGATCTGGTAGATGCCTCGATTGATGACGCCGGTTTCCAGTCGGACGATGTAGGGGACGGTCCGGCCGTCAAGCAGCGTGGTTGTCTCTACATTGGCGGGTGGATTTGCCGGGTCGTACGGCCGCCAGACCGCGGTGCCGGACTTTGTCGCATCGTGATAGACCCAGTCGACCCGGGTCGGGGCAGCGCAATTGGGATCGGTGTTCGGTCCGGCGGTGAGCGTGGGGCCGCCCGGATAGACGACGAACGTGTCGGTCTGGCAGTGGAAGCTGCCTTCCTGCGGCGCGTAGAGAATCGGCCCTTGTATCGGGTATGCGGTCAGCGTCAAGGAACCGCGCACTTTCGAATCGGCGTCCGCATCGACGACCTCGATTTTGTTCTCGCCTTGCGTCAGCCCTGACACAAGGCCCAGCATCGACTTTCCGCCGGCATCCCGCTTGAAGCTTCGCGTGACATCGACGCCGTTCAGCTTGACCTTTGCGTCGGCAATCGTGCCGCCATCGGCCTGGGTCAGCTCAATGAGCGTGTCGTCGCCACTGACCATGCCCTCAGGCGAAGACAGGCTTTTCACCGCTACCGCCGGTTTCGCTGGGTTCGCCGGTTCGTCATGGTCACTGCCGCATCCGGAAACCGAAAGCACCAGCGCCGTCGAGGCGAGGACAGCGAACGGCACAGCGGTCAGGTCTCCACGTCGGCCTTTCAGCCTGACGGATCGATTGTCCTCTGTCTGCGGGGCGCTTTGCCAAACCATGGTTGTCTCCTCATTTTCGGGTAAAAGCCGACCCCGGCGTTCCGAATATTCCGCTGTGCGGAGTATTCATTAATTATCGTTATTATCAGCTGCCTCAGTCTATAAACCCTGCGGAAGTTCTCAATGCGGGAACACCCGAACCGATGCTTGTATTGAGAACGGGCATATATTCCATGCAACGGAGTAATGTCGCGCCGGCGCCGCTCGATGGTTTGCCGGACCGCCACGATGACGGGCGTGGCGTCCTGTGTCGGTCTGGCCTTGGAAGATTGCCGAATCGCTCCCGGCGGGGGTGGTGTATGGGACGAGAAAACACGACGGCGGCATTTATTTTCCCGATTATCCAGTGTCACTACGCAACCGGTTGGGTAACCGCGAAGACAAATAGGCGATATGATTTTCGTGATTCAGCGCGGAAAAATCTTCGATACTGATGAAGATGGTCGGCGATTATTCAATTCCATTGCACCTGGCATCGTTGGCGCCAATGAATCCAGGCGATATGGATCCGGGGTGCCGTCAGAAGGGCGGCTGGCGTGTGGGACTGTCGGGCACGGTGCGGCACGCCTTCCGATCGGCGGGCGGGGCGCTCCTCGGATAGGCCATCTTGCCGACGATGTAGGCTGGGCTCGTGGCCACGAAACCGTCTGCGAACCGGGCTTCGACAAAATAGGCGCTCCAGCCCGTCGTCGGCCATGGGGCCGCCACGCGCAAGGATGGGCCCGCATCTGCGCGAAGCGGAGTGGCCGCGTAACGGATGCCGCAGGAGACACGGAAATCTCGCGCTTCAGCGTTGTCGGCGCGCCATAGCGTCAGTTCTTGGGCCGGTTCCGATAGCGTCACCGCGATGGCGGCATCAGGCCCCTCGCCGGTCAGGCGCGTCGTCACCTGCGCAAGCGGACGGCTTTCGTGCAAGCGGTTGACAAAGGGGGACAGCGCCTCGAGCGTGACGGCACTGAGGTCATAGTGGCCAGCGTTGGGCACCATGCGCAGGCTGGCCGGATCCGGAAGCCGGTCGATGTAGCGGGCTGCCGCATCGGGAACGAAGAAGTCGTCGCCGCTGGCATTGACGATGTACTTCGGAATGGCGAGCCGTGCCGCACTCGCGCTGTCCAGATAGCGGAGCGGATCAATGATGCGCATCAGATCCGCGAAGCGCGGCGTATCGATCAGGCGATCGATGCCTTCGGCCACATACGGTTGCATGGCGATGGGCCAGTTTCCGCCATAGCTGTGGTGGAGATGCGCGAGCAAGGCTTGCATGTCCAATACGTCGGCACCGAACGGTACGATCGCTTCCACGCGGGAATCGGCGATGGCCGCCAACCAGCTTGCCCAACCACGTTTCGAGATGCCGGAGACGACGAAACGGTCGACGCCCAGAGACGCCAGCTCGCGTTCGGCCAGCGACATGGCGCGCGTGACCGCGCCCGCCATCGGGATTTGCAAGGGCAGCGTGGAACGGCCATGCGGCGATTGCAGGTACAGCCGCCAGCCATGGGCGACACTTCCATCCTCGCTGCGAGGCTGGCCGTCGTCGGCATAGGACAGGGGCTGGTTTGGAATATCGCTGACCGAGACCACCACCGTACGTGTGCGCCTGGCAAGCTCGGCAAGGGTGTCGACCGTGAAGTCTGAAGGCGGCAGCGCGCCGCTGCCATTCGTATCGTTTCGTACACCGTTGTTGACAACGAGCACCGCTCGGCCCCGGCGGGCGTTGGCGGGAATGTACATCGCCACATCGTGCAGCCAGTCGGCGGGCGTGATCAGACCGTCCGGAGACCAGCGTTGCGACTTCAGGCGATAGATCCGTTGGGTGACCCCTGCCACTTCTGTGGTCGCCGTCATGGCGTACTCGGGCGGATGTTGCTCCAGGTGGTCCCGATAGCAGGCCAGCGCTTGGCCGGGGGCCGCGGTGGCGTCGGCAGGACAGGGGGATGGGGGAGAGGCGTCGAAGCTGCAGGCATTGCCCAACAGGGCAAGTGTGGTCACGATGGCGGCGCGATGCACGGGGGCGAGTCCAAAAACAGCGATGCTTGCACTCGCATCCTTTCAGTTCGATCAAAAACGATCACTACCTTTTGCTTTCTGCGACGGCCGCTGGCATCGATGTGTGCGAAGGTGACATTTGAAATTAGCTAAAACCGGACATTACAACTTAGCTCCAACATCCGTTGTCCAGACGGGTTTCAAAGGTCTGACCTCTGGCTAATTTCAAATGTCAGTCCGACCGTGCTTTTTGTGATGCAGGGAAGTCAAGCTGGCCGTGGCCGATGCCGCCTCAACAGGGTGGGGCGCCCGTGCTGGCCATCGCCCGCTCCAGATCCAGCCGATTGATCTGTCGCTTGCGCTTGGTGTGGGGTAACGGTTTGGGCGCGCTCGGCGCCTGACCGCTGTTGGTGCGCGACGGCCCCGCCGTCTGCCGATCGTCGCGCAGCGCCTGCACCTTCGCCGCGATGTCCAACACGTGCCCCAGCCGCTTGTGCGCAACGATGTCCCCTTGCCGAATGGTTTCCCGCGGATCGAACACGCTGTAGGGCAGGGCAGCGCCATCGGCCCACAGCTCGATCCGGCCATCCGGGTATTCGGCCACCTCGATCGTGCGGCCAATCAGCTTGCGGTATGCGGGACTGTTCTGCAGCAGGTACACCACCTTGTCGTACTGCAACGTCAGGCTCTGCGAGACCTTGCGCCATTCGCGCCAGGTAAAGATCCGCTCGAGGTCTTCATCACCCCGCACCGGCCGGTGCGCATCGAAGTCGCTGCGCGGCACCTTGGCAAAGCGCGCGTTGAACTCAGCCATGAAGCTCGCGGCAAACGCGTTGGCGGCGGGCAGGGTGGCAATACCGCGCAGCCGCAGCTCCTTGACCAGCCGGTCCTGCAGCACGCCGTGCATCCGCTCCACGCGCCCCTTGGCCTGGCTCGAATTGGCGCACAGGATGTCGATGTTCAGCTCGAACAGCGCGCGCCCAAACTGCGTATAGCCGCGCCCATCCGGGCCGTCCTTGGCATTGACGCGGAAGATGCCGGCCTTGTCGCTGTAGAACGCCACCGGCTTGCCGTGGCGTTCCACGTAGGCGCGCGTCGCTTCGAAGTACGCGAAGGTCGATTCGGTCGGCACGAACGACAGCTGCATCAGCTGACCGGTGGCGTCATCGACGTAGACCAGCAGCGTGCAGGCCGGCGCGCGGTCTTCGAACCAGCGGTGGTCGCTGCCATCGATCTGGATCAGCTCGCCATAACAGGCGCGCCGGTGCCGCGGCTGGTAGACCTTGGGCGGGCGCAGCTTCCTTGGGACCCAGAAGCCGGCGTCGATCATGATCCGGCGTACGCACGCCTTGGAGAGTTCGATGCCGTGGCATTGCCGTAGCTTCTCCCAGGCCAGCGTGGGACCGAAGTCAGCGTAGCGGTCCCGTACCAGACCGCGCACCCGCGCTTCCAGTCCGGGCGGCAACTGCCGATTGCCCGGACGACCGCGACGGCGCGAAATCAGCCCGCTAGGGCCGTCTTCCTGCAACCGCAGCACCAATCGCCGGACTTGCCGCGCGCTGATACCCAACCGCTCGGCGGCGCGCCAACGCGCCAGATGGCCGTCGGCGACGGCCTGAACGACCTTGAGTCGATCCAACTCCCGCGTGCTCATCGTCAACCATCCCTGATCGTTCACCGCTGGCTCCTCGAGAATCCGACGAGCCGTTGACGGTATCGATCATGGGCGATGGGACATTTCTTATATGGTCGCCTCCCATTTGCAAGGGATATCGTTGGTGGCGAGTAGGGTGGTTGCGGACTTATATCCGGACTCGACGCGGGCGTGCCCGCCGGCCCCAATGGAATGCGCCGCAGAGG
>JAPSLC010000052.1 GCA_031181345.1 Cupriavidus sp.
CCGCGGTGACGCGCGCCACCGCCATCTCGACCAGCATGCGTTCCAGCGCCCGCCGCGCCTCGAATATCTGCCCGGTCTCCTCCGGCGTCGGTTCCGCGATCACGGCACCCTTGTTGGGCCGCAGCGCCACGATGCCGTCGTGCGCCAGCTTCTCCAGCACGCGCCGCACCACCGCGCGGCCCACGCCGAACAGCTGGCACAGCTCCGGCTCCGGCAGCTTGGTGCCCGGCGTCAGCCGATGGTTCAGCACACCGTCGAAGATGGCCTGGTAGATGCGCGTGTCGGCATCGAGCGGCTCCCGTTCCTTGGGCGCGGCGGCGGCTTTAACCTTGCCCGCAGTGGGCCTGGTAGCGGCCTTGGTCAGCGAATGCACAGTCATGATGTCAGCCTCCGGCTGCCGCGGTTGTCGCAACCGTTGTCACCACGTCGGGCGATCCGACAGCAGCCTCGCCGGTGGCGGCCTCCATCGCCTCGCAGATCGCCCCGGGCGTCGTCATCCAGATTTCGCCGTCATCGCGGCGCTGCGCGATGTGCGCCAGCGCCCTGCGCAGATGGCGCAGCCGGTGCGGCTGTCCGACCAGATAGGGATGCAACGCGATTCCCATCACCAGTGGCTGCGGCCGCGTGGCGTGATTGGCTTGCGCGAGCATCTCGTCGAAGTGGTCGACGATCATGTCGGCAAACGCCGCACCGTCCATCTGCCGCCCGACGATCATCGGAATGTCGTTGAGCTCCTGCGGATAGGGAATCGACCATAGCGGCCCGCCGCGCGTCGCCATTCGCACCGGACGATCGTCGTGGCACCAGTTCAGCGTGTAGCGGTAGCCGGTCTCGCTCAGCAGGTCCGGCGTCAGCGCGCTCTCCGAGATCCACGGCGACAGCCACCCTTTTGGCGGTTCGCCCGCATGGGCGGCGATGCGGTCGCGGCAATGGCGCAGCAGCGCCCGCTCGCCGGCCTCGTCCAGATCGCTCTGGCGTACGGCATTGGTATGCCCGTGCCCGATCAACTCGTCGCCGCGCGCCAGAAAGGCGTCCGGCACCTCGGGGCAATGGTCGTACAGCGCGGTGTTGAGCAGCACGCCGGTGGGCATGCGCAACTGGTCGAACAGTTCCACGCAACGCCAGACGCCGACGCGGTTGCCGTATTCGCGCCAGCTGTAGTTCAGCACGTCCGGCTGCGGCGAGGCGGGTCCGATATTCGCGCCCAGCCCCTCGCCAAAGGCGAAGTGCTCGATATTGAAGCCGAGATAGACGGCGAGCCGCGCGCCGCCCGGCCAAACGAAATCGTCGACATCGGTAATGGGCCGATAGGCGAAGCGCCCGTGCGTGCGCAGCGGGCCGAAGGGCGTCGTTGCGGCGTGGCTGCGGCCGCCGAGATCGTCCCCTGCTCTCAGCGGCGGATTCGGAATCGAAATCGAAATCGGATTGTGGGTCATCGCCCTGTGTTTCCCTGGTTGGCGATCGCGGCGTCGGAGCGGGGTCGGGGCACCGTGCACCGCCGTGGCCCCGCTTGCGCACCTTCCGCACCGCATCCGTGCGGCACGCACCGGCTTCGATCGCATTCATCTGGATGGCGCAATCGTTCGCAAGATGCGAGCCAGATCGTATGCGATCCGCCACCCCTTTCCCTGCAACGTCTCACGTGCCGAATGTCGACGTGTGGCATGCCTCTTGCGATCGCATCGCCGGTCCGTCGCTTCCATGACGCCAATCGCTTCCTCTTGCACCGATCCGGAGAACTGCCATGTCCCGCCACCGCCCCGAACCGCGCCGCCGCGCGCTGATGCTTGCCGTCGCCGCCATCACCGCCGCGTGCGCGCTGCCCGCCGTGCCGGCGCTGGCGGCCGACACCGTCAAGATCGGCCTGATCACGGCGATGACCGGACAGTCCGCACGCGCCGGCGAAGCGCTGACGCGCGGCATGACCATCGCGATCGACGAGATCAACGCCAAGGGCGGCGTGCTGAATGGCCGCAAGCTGGAACTGGTTCGCCGCGATGACGAGAGCAATCCCGCCAAGGGCGTGCTGGCCGCGCGCGAGCTGATCTACAAGGAGAAAGTCGCCGTGCTGTTCGGCGGACTCGACACGCCGGTGTCCATGGCCATCGTGCCGATCGCCAACCAGGAGAAGGTGCCGTTCATGGGGCCGTGGGCCGCCGGCACGCCGATCACGCACAACGGTGCCAATCCCAACTTCGTGTTCCGCGTCTCGGCGGTCGACGAACTGGTCGACAAGGCGATGCTGCAGTACGCGCAGAAGACGTTCGGCGCCAGCAAGCCGGGACTGATCCTGGTCAATAACCCGTGGGGCGAGTCCAACGAAAAGGGCATCGTCGCCGCGCTGACCGCCAAGGGCATGAAGGCCGCCGGCATCGAGAAATTCGAGGCCAACGACGTCGACGTGGTGCCCCAGCTTGGCCGCCTGAAGGCAGCGGGCGCCGACGTACTGCTGATGGTCGGCAACGTCGGCCCTTCCGCGCAGGTCGTCAAATCGCTGGACCGCATGGGCTGGAAGGTACCGGTGGTCTCGCACTGGGGACCGGCCGGCGGACGCTTCACGGAGCTGGCCGGCCCCAACGCCCGCAACGTCCACTTCGTGCAGACCTACAGCTTCTTCGGCGCGCCGTCGCCGGTCGGCACGCGCGTCGTCAATGCGCTGAAGGCCAAGTACAGCGACATCAAGGGACCGGACGACATCACGCCGGCCGTCGGCGTCGCCAACGCCTACGACGCCACGCATCTGGCCGCGCTGGCGATCCAGCGCGCCGGCTCGACCAAGGGCGACGCGGTACGCCAGGGCTTCTACCAGATCGATCGCTACGAAGGGCTGATCAAGACCTATGTGAAGCCGTTCTCCCCGCAGGTGCATGACGCGCTGACGGAAAACGACTACGTCTGGGCCCAGTTCATCGACAACCGCATCGTGCCGGTCGCCGACAAACAGGTCGCGTCGAAGTAAGCCGCCGCTGCCGCCCCCCTCGAGGAACGCTTGATGTTATGGATCTCCGCCCTGATCAGCGGTCTTGGCCTGGGAAGCATGTACGGGCTGATGGCGCTGGGTTTTCATCTGACCTTCGTGGTCAGCGCCACCGTCAATTTCGCCCAGGGCAGCTCGATGATGCTCGGTGCGGTACTGACCTACACCTTCGCGCAGACGCTGGGCTGGCCGATGGCGCCGTCGGTGCTGCTGGCGCTGGCGCTGTGCGCGCTGTACGGGCTGGCGGTCGAGTTCGTCGCGGTGCGCCCGTTCGCCAGCCGCGGCTCCGATGCGTGGCTGATGGCCACGGTCGCGCTCGGCATCGTGCTCGATAACGTCGTCACGCTGACCTTTGGCACCGAGCCGCGCAGCCTGCCGTCGCCATTGGCAACATCGTCGATGCAGCTGGCCGACGGGCTCGGCGTCTATCCGCTGCAGCTGTTGATCCCCGTCGTCGGCCTCGCGCTGGCAGGGGTGCTGCACTACGTGCTGCGCCACTCGCGCTGGGGGCTGGCGATGCTGGCGGTGGTACAGAACCGCGATGCGGCCCGGCTGATGGCGATTCCGATCCGCCGCACCGTGGCCGCGGCGTTCGCCGTATCGACGCTGCTGGCCGGCGTCGCCGGCGTGCTGATCGCCCCGCTGTTCAACGTGCAGTCCGACATGGGCACGGTGTTCGGGCTCAAGGCGTTCGCAGTGGCGATCCTCGGCGGCCTGTCGAGCGCCTGGGGCGTGATGATCGCGGGCCTGATCTTCGGCGTGGTGGAGGCCGCCATCACGGCCTCGCTGGGCTCGAGCTATACGCAGATCATCACCTTCGCGCTGGTGATCGCGCTGCTGGCGCTGCGCCCGGCTGGACTGTTCGGCCGTGCGGAGGTACGCAAGGTATGAACGCACGTCCTTCCCTCGTCGCCGGCGTCGGCACGCCGCTGCAGATCGCCGCACTGGCATTGGTGCTGCTGGGCGCCGCCGTCGCGGCCCTGATGCTGAACGGCTATTTCGTCTTCGTGATCGCCGGGGTCGCCATGCTGGCGATCTGCGGCGTCGGCCTGAACCTGCTGATCGGGCTGACCGGCCAGATCTCGTTCGGCCATGTCGGCTTCTACGCGATCGGCGCCTACAGCGTCGCGATCCTGACCGGCCAGGCCGGGTGGTCCTTCTGGCCGGCCTGGCTGGCGGGAACGGCCATTGCCGCGTTGGCCGGCGCGCTGCTGGCGCTGCCCGCGCTGCGCGTCAAGGGGCCGGGACTGGCGATGATCACCATCGCCTTCGGCTTTATCGTCGAGCACGGCGCGGTCGAATGGCGCGCGCTGACGGGCGGCCAGAACGGGCTGATGGGCATCGCCCAGCCCTCGCTGCCGGGCGTCGAAGGCGGCGAGCGCGCGCTGACGCTGATCGCGCTCGCGGTGCTGGCCGTTTCGCTGGCGGCCTATGCGCGCATTTCGCGCGGCAGCTGGGGCGCGGCGATGCGCGCCGTGCGCGACAGCGAGACCGCGGCGGCGTCGATCGGCATCGATCCGCTGCTGGTGCGCACCGTGGCCTTTGCCTTCTCGGCCGCGCTGGCCGGGCTTGCGGGCGGACTCTTTGCGCCGATGCAGGGCATGGTCACGCCCGGCATGTTCTCGTTCCTGCAGTCGATCCTGTTCGTGCTGGTGGTGATGATCGGTGGTGCCGGTTCCGTCGCCGGTCCGGTGATCGGCGCGGCGGTGGTCGGCATGCTGCCGGAGCTGCTGTCCAGTCTGGAGAACCTGCGGCTGCTGTGCTTCGGCATGTTGCTGCTGGTGGTGCTGTGGGTCGCGCCGCAGGGGATCGTCGGCGTGGCGAGCGCACTGCTGCGGCGGCTGCGGCCTCAACGCGCGAAGGCCGCACCAACGCCCGAGCCTGCCGACATGCCGCTGCCCGTGCGCGAGCCCGCGGCGCGGCGCGCGCTGGTGGCCGATGGCCTGTCGATGGTGTTCGGCGGCGTGCGAGCGGTCGACCAGTTGTCATTCACGGTGGCCGCCGGTGCCGTGACCAGCCTGATCGGCCCGAACGGCGCCGGCAAATCGACCGTGCTCAACATGCTGTCGGGCTACTACCGGCCGCATGCGGGCGGGCGGCGGCTCGGCGACGCGGCGCTGCCCGCGCGCGGCGCCTGCCACAGCGCGCGCCACGGCATTGCCCGGACCTATCAGACCTCGCAGTTGTTCGGCGGCATGAGCGCGGCCGACAATGTCGCGCTCGCGCTCGGCGGCGGTCGTCTCGGCACGCTGCTCGGCACCGCGCGCTTCACCGCCGCCGATGTCCGGGAGCGGGCGCGCGCGCTGCTGCGCGCCTGCGGCTATCGCGGCGACCCGGAGGCCAGTGCCGCCGATCTGGCGCACGTCGACCGCAGGCTGGTCGAGATCGCGCGTGCGCTGGCCACGCAGCCCGCGGTGTTGCTGCTCGACGAGCCAGCCGCCGGATTGTCGCGCGAAGACAAGGCAAGCCTCGGCAGGCTGCTGCGGCGCATCGCGGACAGCGGCATCGCCGTCGGCCTGGTCGAGCACGACATGTCGCTGGTGATGGACGTATCCGACCGCATCGTCGTCATCGATGCCGGCCAGCGGCTGGCGGTCGGCACGCCGGCCGAGGTGCGGGCCGATCCCGCGGTCCGGCGCGCCTACCTTGGCGAAGCGGCCGCCGGCGGACCGCCGCGCCAATACCGCGACGCCGCCGGCGCGGAACTGCTGGGCGTCAATGCATTGCGAGCCGGCTATGGCGCGGCGCCGGTGCTGCACGACATCGCGCTGCAGGTGCGCGAGGGCGAGATGGTGGCGCTGCTCGGCGCCAACGGCGCGGGCAAGTCCACGCTGATGCGGGCGCTGGCCGGCCTGCACCGCCCGGTGCAAGGCGGCATCGCGTTCGACGGCACCGATCTGGGCGGCATCGATGCGGCGCGCATCGCGGCGATGGGCATGGTGCTGGTGCCCGAGGGACGGCAGGTGTTTGCCGAGCTGTCCGTGCTCGACAATATGAAGCTCGGCGCGTTTCCGTCCGGCCGTTTGAGCCGCGGCGAAATGCAGCGCCGCATCGAATCGATGTTCGCGCGGTTCCCGCGCCTGCGCGAACGCCAGCACCAGCGCGCCGGTCTGCTGTCCGGCGGCGAGCAACAGATGTTGGCGATCGCGCGCGGCCTGATGTCGCAGCCGCGCATGCTGCTGCTCGACGAGCCGTCGCTGGGCCTGGCGCCGAAAGTCATCGACGAGCTGTTCGCCTCGCTGGACCGCCTGCGCGAGGCGTCGATCACGATCCTGCTGGTCGACCAGATGGCGGCGCTGGCGCTGACGCTGGCCGATCGCGCCTATGTGCTGGAAGAAGGCCGCGTCGTGGCCAGCGGCCGCGCCGACCTGCTGGCGCGCGATGCGGCGCTGGTGCAGGCGTATCTGGGCGGCGACGACGGTGGCCATGCCGCCGAGAATTCCGCAGCGGTCCCGCATGCGGTGGTGGCCTGATGGACAGCGCCCTCTTTCCCCCTGCCGGTCTGGCCCACTCCCGCGCGGGCATGGTGACCAGCCCGCATGCGCTGGCCAGCGAGGCCGGACTCGAAGTCCTGCGTGCCGGCGGCAACGCGATCGAAGCGGCGATCGCGATCGGCGCGACGCTGTCCGTTACCTACCCGCATTTCACGGGGCTCGGCGGCGACGCCTTCTGGGTCATTGCCGACGGTGCCGGCGAGGTCCGCACGCTGTCCGGCATCGGTCAGGCCGCCGCAGCCCCGCCCGCCTTCGATGGCGAGATTCCGACGCGTGGACCGGCCTCCGCGTTGACCACGGCCGCGACCGTCGATACCTGGGATCGTGCCTACCGCCTCGGCCGCGACGCGTGGGGCGGCACCAGGTCGTGGGAATCGCTGTTCGACCGCGCCATCGAGCATGCCGAGGCCGGGTTCCCCGTCACGCCGTCGCAGCGCTTCTGGCAGGACTTCCGGGCGGGACAATGGCACGACTGGCCCGGTTTCGCCCAGGCGTTCCTGCCCGAGGGCCGCATTCCGAAGATTGGGGAGCGCTTCCGCCAGCCGCAGCTGGCGCACAGCCTGCGCCGGATCGCCGAATACGGTGCGCGCGAGTTCTACGAAGGCGAACTGGCCGAACGGATCGCCAGGGGCCTGCGCGAGGCCGGTTCGCCATTACGGGCGGCCGATCTCGCCGCGACCCGCGCCCGCGAGGAATCGCCGCTGATGGTGCCCTACCGCGGCGGTGAACTGGTCAGCCTGCGCCCGCCCACGCAGGGGGTCACCACGCTGCAGATCATGGGGATACTCGAGCGCTTCGATGTCGCCGCGATCGCCGAAGGCAGCGCCGACTACTACCATCTGCTGGTCGAAGCGGTAAAGCAGGCGTTCATCGAGCGCGACCGCTACGTGGCCGACCCCGAGTTCGTCGACGTGCCGGTGGAGCCGATGCTGTCGGCCCCGCATCTCGATACGCTCGCGGCGGCGATCCGGCCAGACCGCGCGCTGCCGTGGCCGCACCGCTTCCGCACGGGCGATACCGTCTATCTCGGCGCGGTCGACAGCGAAGGCCGCTGCGCCAGCGTGCTGCAGACCGTCTACTTCGACTGGGGCAGCGGCGTGGTAGCCGGCGACACCGGCATCCTGTGGCACAACCGCGGCGCCGCCTTTGGCACCGACCCCGGCCACCATAACGTGCTGCGGCCGGGCAAGCGTCCCTTCCACACGCTCAATCCCGGCCTCTACCTGCAGGGCGGCCGCCCGCGGCTGCTGTATGGCACGCAGGGCGCCGACGGACAGCCGCAGACGCTGGCTGCGGTGCTGACGCGGATGATCGACTACGGCATGGACCCGCTGACGGCACTGTCGCGTCCGCGTTTCCTGCTGGGCCGCACGTTCTCCGATACGCGCGACACGCTGAAGCTCGAGGCCGATGCCGGCGATGCGGTGATGCGGGAGCTGGCCGCACGCGGCCACGAACTGAGCCCGATCGCGGCGCAGAGCCCGCTGGCCGGCCACCCCGGCGCGATCCGCATCGCGGCCGACGGCAGCATCATGGGTGCGCACGATCCGCGCAGCGACGGCATGGCGATCGGCTGCTGACCGCGTTGCCGACCGGCGCTGCGGCGGTCAACGCAGCACCGGCGACCGCGGGCCTGCAGCGACCGCCGCGGGATGCGCGGCCACTACCTCGACCTCGACCAGCACGCCGTAGTGCAGCGCGGGCACCGGCACCACCGCCCGCGCCGGCCGCGCGTTGCCGAGCACCTGGCGATAGACCGCATCGAACCCCGGCCAGTGTTCGACGCCAGCCAGGTAGACGGTGACCTTCAGCACGTCCTTCCACCCGCAGCCGCCCGCGGCCAGCGCGGCCTCGGCATTGCGCAGCGCCAGCGCGGCCTGGTCCGCCAGCGGCAGATCGGCGCGCGGCTCTCCCTGCGCGTTCAGCGGCAGCTGGCCCGACACGAAGACCAGGCCCAGGCCCGTGGCGACGTGCGAGTAGTGGCCGCGCGGTGTCGCCAGCGCGGGAACGTCCGGACAGGCGACACCCTGGCCGGCGGTTGCGGTTGCGTTCCGATTCATGTTGGCCATCGCGCTCACCATCCGCCAAAACGCGGCCACTGCGCTTCGATGTCAGCGCTGCCTGCCACCACGGTATAGCCGCCATGCTGAGCCGCGGTCGCGCAAGCGTGGTTCGGCAGGATGCGCAGCAGCGTGCCGACCGGCAGCATCGGCGTCGCGGCCGGATCGGTGCGGTGGCTGACGATGCCGTGCTCCTGGTTGGCGTCGACCATCACGAGGTCGGCCAGCGGCTTGCCGTCGATATCGCAGACCACGCCATAGCCCTGATCGACCGGCTGCTTCGCGGTACCGCGATCGCGCGACATCGCCATCCACCCTGCATCGGTGATCAACCAGCCCTTGTCGCGCTGATGGCCGATGACCGTGCACAGCACCGACAGCGCAATGTCCGAGGTCTCGCAGACGCCGATGCCGCTCATCACCAGATCGAAGAACACGAACACCCCGGCCCGCACTTCGCTCACGCCATCGAGCGAACGCGCGAAGTGCGCGGTCGGCGTGCTGCCGACGCTGACAACGGGCGCCGCATGCCCGCCCGCGCGCAGACGCTGCGCGGCCCGGACGGCGCCGGCGCGCTCCTGTTCGGCGAGCGCCTCGATGGCTTCCACCGAACGGCAGTTGTAGGAATCGCCCGCGTGGGTCAGCACGCCGGCGAGCCAGGCGCCCTTCCCTTCGGCGTCGGGCAGTTCTGCGGCAATCTCCAGCAACACCGGATCTTCCGGCTTGACGCCAGAGCGGTGGCCGTCGGTATCGATCTCGATCAGCAACGGCACGCTCAGCGCGCGCTCGCGGCAGTAGGCGGCGACCGCGGCGGCCGCCTCGACGTTGTCGAGCAGCAGCGTCATCCGCGCGCCGCGCCGCACCAGGCCTTCGACATGGGGCAGCTTCGACGGCACGATGCCGACTGCATAGAGGATGTCAGTCCAGCCGTGGCCGAAAAAGTAGTCGGCCTCCTTCAGCGTCGACACGGTGATCGGCGAGCCCGGTGCACCGATGTGCGCGGTGACATCGGCAGACTTGTTGGTCTTCACATGCGGGCGCAGCGCGACGCCAAACGGGGTGAGCCGTTCGCGCAGCCGCGCGATATTGCGCTCCATCTTCGTGCGGTCGAGCACCAGCACCGGCGTTTCGAGTTCATGCAGGGTCATGGGTTTCCTTGATTGCGTTCCGTGGTCGGCTTGCATCGCTCAATCGAGCTGCGCCTTGTTGGCTTCGAGAATGGGCCGCAGCCGCCTGGTTTCGCTGTCCACCAGCCGCGCCAGATTGGCCGGCGTGTTGTCGGCGCGAGCAGGGAACTCGACGCCGACCGCGCGCATCTGCCGGATCAGTGTTGCGCCGGCGACTTGATGCGCGGGGACGCGGCGAGCGCCAGCACCGGCAGGATGCTGGGGCCCTGCTGCAACGGCGCAGGGGCGCCTTCCGGCAGCGCCAGTCCCACGCGGTTATGCCAGTAGGTATCGAGCCCCACGGCCGAGGTGCCGAACAGGTCGAAGCCCGAGCCCGCGACGAACAGCGTATTGGCGGGCTCGGCGCCGAGTTCCTGAAGGGCCAGCCGATACGGCCGCGGATCGGGCTTGTAGAAGCCGGCGCGCTCGGACGTCACCACCACGTCCATCGGCACGATGCCACAGTGTAGGCGCCGCATGTCGACACGTGGTTAATGGAATAGAATTTCTTGATTCACCTCACGGTTAATAACGATGAAGCTGAACATCGACGACCTGCGCTTCATCCTGGCGCTGGACCGGCTCGGCAGCCTGGCCGCGCTGGCACGCGAGGAAAACGTGACGCCGCCGGCCGTGACCAAGCGGCTCAGCCAGCTCGAAGCACGTCTGGGCATCCGGCTCGCGCTGCGCACCACGCGCCGGCTGCAGCTGACCCACGAGGGCCTGCTGCTCGCGCAGCACGCCACGGGCGTGCTCGAACAGATGCAGGCCATCGAGGAGGCGCTGCAGCAGCGCAGCCAGGCGGTGGCCGGCAAGCTGAAGGTGCATGGGCCGTTTGGCTTCGGGCGCCGCTACCTCGGTCCGCTGCTGGCGCAGTTCCAGACCACGCATCCCAATCTCGAGGTGCAGCTGTACCTGTCGGACAACCTGATGCTGCCGCGCCAGCCCGTGCATGGACATGACGCCTTCGACGTGGTGGTCAGCATCGGCGCGATACCGGATTCGCGCTGGGTCGCGCACCGCATCGCACCGAACCGCCGCATCCTGTGCGCCGCCCCCGAGTACCTGGCCAAGGCGCCGCCGCTGCTGCGGCCCGCCGATCTGGCGCGTCACGCCTGCCTGGTGCTCAGGGAGAATGACGAGGACGTGACGCTATGGCGCTTCGCCGGCCGCGACGGCATCAAGGACGCGCGCAAGGGCAGCGTCAAGGACGCGCGCAAGGGCAGCGGCTTCGATGCACGCGAACACACGGTGCGCGTGCGCCCGATCATGGAGAGCAACGACGGCGACGTGGTCCATCAGTGGTGCCTGGCCGGCAAGGGCATCATGGCGCGGTCCGAATGGGATGTGGCCGACAGCCTCGCATTGGGCCGGCTGGTGGCGCTGCTGCCGGGCTACCGGCTGCCCGACGCGGACGTGACGGCGCTGGTGCCGCAATCGCGGGTGGCATCGATGCGCACGCGGCTGTTCGTCGAGATGTTGCGCAAGGCGCTGGGGCCCAGGCCTCCGTGGCGCACCGATCGGCGCGGTTGACGGGCCGACCGCGCTGACCGCGTTGAATGCTCGGGCCCGCGTTGCCCCCGGTGCACGGTCGCCGCACGATGCTCGACCGCTTGCTCAGCCGCTGCTCTGGTGCGCGACCAGATGCAGGCGCATCACGCCGCCCTCGAAGTATTGCCCGTCGAACTGGCGCAGCAGCCCGAGGGCCGCGAACAGATCCATGTCGAAGTCCATCCATGCCCACGGACGCTCCGGGTCGCCGTCGCGCATGATTTCCACCGAGCGCACCGGCGCATACGGTGCAAACTTCTCGCGCAAACGCTGTTCGGTGATCTCGCGGCGCAGCCCGCGAATCAGCACCTGCATGTCGGTCTCCTGGGGCATGGCGCGGCGGCATGCATGTCGCTGAAGCGGTGCACGGGGTTGGCCTGGCCACGAGACCACTATAGATGTTTGCGGGGGTTCCGGCTTGCGACGCCCGCGCGATCGGTCGGCGGTCCGCGGTCGGCAAGCACTGCCATTGATCTGGCGCAATGAACGTCGCCGCTGCGCTCGACAACGGCAACGAGGCGGCCGGATAATCGACCCGTTTCGTGCCGGCGGCCCCGCACGGCCGCTGCCGTCATCCAAGGAAACGGCAATGAGCGATCTGCACAGCAACGCGTCGTCCCCGCCTTCCACGCCGGCCAGCCCGGCAAGCACCCCGAGCATCGCTGACGCTGCCACGCCCGGCAAGCGCCCGCCCTGGGGCCTGTTCGTGGCGGCGCTGGTCCTGATCGGCGTGCTGGCGCTGCCGACGCCGGCCGATCTCCCGCTGGCGGGACACCGGATGCTCGCCATCCTCGCATTCGCGGTGGTCGTGTGGATCAGCGAGGCGGTGTCGTACGAGACCAGCGCGATCATGATCACCTCGCTGATGGCCGCGCTGATCGGCTTCGCCCCCACGGTCGACGACCCCAACACGCTCTACGGCACCTCGCGTGCGCTCGGCATGGCGCTGGCGGGTTTCGCCAATACGGCGCTTGCCCTGGTGGCAGCGGCGCTGTTCATCTCCGCGGCGATGACGGTCACGGGACTCGATCGCCGCATCGCGTTGGTCACGTTGTCGGCGATCGGCACCAGCACGCGCCGCATCCTGATCGGCACCATCGCGGTCACCATCGCGCTGTCGCTGGTGGTGCCTAGCGCCACCGCTCGCAGCGCCTGCGTGGTGCCGATCATGATGGGGATCATTGCGGCCTTCGGCGTCGACAAGCGCTCCAACATCGCGGCCGGCATCATGATCACGGTGGCGCAGGGCACCAGCATCTGGAACGTCGGCATCCAGACCGCCGCCGCGCAGAACCTGCTCGCGGTCGGCTTCATGGACAAGCTGCTCGGCGAGCGCGTGACCTGGCTGCAATGGCTGATCGCCGGCGCACCGTGGGCGCTGATCATGTCGGTGGTGCTGTATTTGCTGGTGCGCTGGCTGCTGCCGCCGGAGACCGAGGCGATTCCGGGCGGCAAGGAGGCCGTGCAGCGCGAACTGGCGGCGCAGGGGCCGATGAGTGGCCCGCAGAAGCGCCTCGCCGCGGTGTCGATCGGCCTGCTGTTGGCCTGGGCCACCGAGGGCAAGCTGCACAGCTTCGACACCGCCACCGTGACCTTCGTCGGCCTGGTGATCCTGATGCTGCCGCGCGTCGGCGTGATGGACTGGAAGACCATGCAGCAACGCACGCCGTGGGGCACGCTGATCGTCTTCGGCGTCGGCATCAGCCTCGGCACCGCGCTGCTGACCACGCAGGCGGGCCAATGGCTCGGCAAGTTCGTGGTGGCGAACTCGGGCCTGGCGACGCAAGGCCCGATCGCGGTGTTCGCCATCCTCGCCGCCTTCCTGATCGTGATCCACCTGGGCTTTGCCAGCGCCACGGCGCTGACGGCGGCGATGCTGCCGATCCTGATCTCGGTGCTGCAGACGCTGCCGGGCGACATCGACAAGGTCGGCATCACGATGCTGCTCGGGTTCACCATGAGCTTCGGCTTCATCCTGCCGATCAACGCGCCGCAGAACATGGTGTGCCTGGGCACCGATACCTTCAACGGGCGCCAGTTCGCGCGCATCGGCATCCCGGTCACGCTGGCCGGCTACGCGATGATGCTGCTGTTCGCGGCGACGTATTGGCGCTGGCTTGGCTGGATCTGAGGGCCAATCTACGAGGACCATCGCCTCGCAACAACAAGGAGTCCGAAATGAAGATCACCCCGCAGGACGCGCATCGGCTGGCGCGGGACATTCTGGTTGCGCTCAAGGTGCCGGACGATATCGCCGACGACGTGGCCGAGCACCTGGTCGAGTCCGACCGCTGCGGCTATGTCAGCCACGGCCTGTCGATGTTGCCGCAGTATCGCGCCTCGGTGGAGGGAGGCAGCGTCAATCCGGAAGGCCGCGCCAGTTGCGCGATGGACCGCGGCACGCTGATGGTGTTCGACGGCAACCGCGGCTTCGGCCAGCATGTCGGCAAGCGTGTGATGCAGGCCGCCATCGAACGCACGCGCGAGCATGGCCATTGCATCTTCACGCTGCGGCACTCGCATCATCTCGGCCGCATGGGCTATTACGGCGAGATGGCGGCGCAGGCGCGCATGGTGCTGCTCAGCTTCACCAACGTCATCAACCGGCCGCCCGCGGTGGCGCCCTACGGCGGCAGGGTCGCGCGGCTGACCACCAATCCGCTGTGTTTCGCCGGCCCGATGCCCAATGGCCGCCCGCCGCTGGTGATGGACATCGCCACCAGCGCGATCGCCATCAACAAGGCACGCGTGCTGGCCGAGAAAGGCGAGCCCGCTCCCGAGCGCAGCGTCATCGATGCCAATGGCGAGCCCACCACGGACGCCGGCGCGATCTTCGCCGACCCGCCCGGCGCGCTGCTGCCCTTTGGCGGCCACAAGGGCTACGCACTCGGCGTCGTAGCCGAACTGCTGGCCGGCGTGCTGTCGGGCGGCGGCACCATCCAGCCGGACAATCCGCGCGGCGGCGTGGCAACCAACAACATGTTCGCGGTGCTGATCGATCCGCAGCTGGATCTGGGCCTGCAGTGGCAAAGCGCCGAGGTCGAATCGTTCGTCCGCTATCTGCAGGAGACCCCGCCCGCGCCGGGATTCGATCGCGTGCAATACCCTGGCGAGTACGAGGCCGACCATCGCGCCCGCACCGGCGACGAACTCGACGTGAATCCCGCAATCTGGCGCAATCTGGCCAAGGTGGCCGGCGATCTTGGGGTGGCGCTGCCGGGCCAGTGAAGCCGGCCGCGGCATGGCGAATCGCTGCGGCGATGCCGGCTCAGATCACGCCATCGCCCTTCAGCGCGGCAATCTCTTCGGCGGCAAATCCCCAGTCGCGCAGCACGGCCTCGGTATCGGCACCCGGCGGCGACGCGGGCGTCGGCTTGGCCGGCGCCGTGCGGGAGAAGCGCGGCGCCGGCGCGGGGTGGGTCACGCCATCGACGTCGACAAAAGTTTCGCGGGCGCGGTTGTGCGCGTGCACCGGGGCTTCGTCCCAGTCCAGCACCGGCGCGAAACAGGCATCGCTGCCTTCCATCGACGCGCACCACTGGTCGCGCGTGCGGGTCTTGAACACCTCGGCGAGCCGCTGCTTCAGCTGCGGCCAGTCGCGTGGATCGCCCTGCGCGGCAAAGGCCGGATCCTCGATGCCGCACAGCTCGATCAGCTTGCGATAGAACTGCGGCTCGAGCGCGCCGATCGCGACGTACTTGCCATCGGCGCAGGCATAGGTGCCGTAGTACGGCGCGCCGCCGTCCAGCAGGTTCTCGCCGCGCCGGTTGCTCCAGCGGCCGGCCGCCTTGAAGCCATACATCATGGCGGACAGCAGCGCCGCGCCATCGGTCATTGCGGCATCGACCACCTGCCCCTTGCCGCTGCGCTGGCTCTCCAGCACCGCGCAGACCACGCCGAAGGCCAGCATCATCGCGCCGCCGCCGAAGTCGCCGATGTAGTTCAGCGGCACGACCGGCGGCTCGCCGGGCAGGCCGATCGCATGCAGCGCGCCGGTGATCGCGATGTAGTTGATATCGTGGCCCGCCGCCTGCGCCAGCGGCCCGTGCTGGCCCCAGCCCGTCATGCGGCCATAGACCAGCCGCGCATTGCGCGCCAGGCAGATCTCGGGACCCAGGCCCAGCCGTTCCATCACGCCGGGCCGGAAGCCCTCGATCAGTACGTCGGCCTGTTCGATCAGGCGCAGCACCGTCTCGGCGGCACGGGGCTGCTTCAGGTCGATCGCCAGCGAGCGCCGGCCGCGCGCGGTCACGTCGAAGCGGACGTCCTCGGGCAACACGCCCGCGCCGCGATTGGGCCGGTCGACGCGTATCACCTCGGCGCCCATGTCGGCCAGCATCATCGCGCAGAACGGCCCCGGCCCGAGGCCGACCATCTCCACCACCTTCAGTCCATGCAGCGGACCCGCCATGCCTGTCTCCCGTTGTCGTGGTATCGTCGGACGCCAACTTACCACGCAATGCGGCGCGCCGCGGCCGCGTACCGATGTGTGCGCCGGCCGCGCGCCAGCCAGGCACGAGAGGAGACCATGAACGTCAGCGAAGCCATTGCCACGCGCCGCTCGATCCGCGGCTTTCTCGACAAGCCGGTGCCCCCGCAGCTGATCCGCGAGATCGTCGAGAAGGCCGCGCGCGCCCCGTCCGGTGGCAATCTGCAACCCTGGCATATCCAGGTGGTCGGCGGCGCGCCGCTGGACGAGTTGAAGGCCATCATGCGGCAGCGCGTGGTCGACGAACCGAAGGGCGAGCCCGCCGAATACCACATCTATCCGCCCGAGCTGGTGTCGCCCTATCGCGAGCGGCGCTTCCAGGTCGGCGAGGACCTGTACGGCCATCTCGGCATCCCGCGCGAGGACAAGGCCGCGCGGCGCCAGCAGTTCGCCCGCAACTTCCAGTTCTTCGGCGCGCCGCTGGCGCTGTTCTGCACGGTGGACCGCCGCATGGGCCCGCCGCAATGGTCGGACCTGGGCATGTATCTGCAGAACGTGATGCTGCTGCTGCGCGAAGCGGGCCTGGACAGCTGCCCGCAGGAATGCTGGGCGATGTATCCGGAAACGATGCGCCGCTTCCTCGGCACGCCGCCCGAACGGATGCTGTTCACCGGCATGGCGATCGGCTACGCCGATCCCGACGCCCCGGCCAATCGCCTGGTGGCGCAGCGGGCGCCGGTGGAGGAGTTTGTGCAGTTCATCGGCATCTGAGCGCGTATTGACGGAAACTACGCCGCCTGCTGCGCCGGCGCGTCAACCTGCTCGCCCGCCAGCATGCGCCATAACGCATGCAACGTCGAATTGGCGCTGTGCGCCGACCGGTAGGCGCGGATCTGCAGCGGCGAGCACCAGCTGTCGTCGCCGGCCCGCACCAACGTGCCCGCTGCCAGCGCCTGCGCCACGGTGCTGTGCGGCAACCATGCCACGCCGTGCCCTTCGCTGGCCATCTTCAGCAGCAGCATCGCCATATCGGCTTCGTAGCAGCGCACCAGGCGGCGATGGGCCTGCTTCTGTTCGAGAATCGATTCGACCACGCGGCCCAGCGTGGTGTTGGCGGTATAGGCGAGGAACGGCGTCGGGCTCGACGCCTTGCCGTCCGGCTCGGCCAGCGAAAAGACCGGCGCGCCGCGCGAGGTCGGCACCGACACCGGCATCAGCAGATCGCTCCCCACAGTCAGGCTGCGAAAGCGCTCGCTGTCCAGCGACACCGGCACGCGCGGATGGTTGTAGCCCAGCATCAGATCGCAATGGCCCTCCGACAACGCCACCACGGCGTCGAGCACGTTGGCGGCGACCACGCGCGCATGGAAGGCGCCAGCACGTTGCCGGCATTGCTTGAGCCAGTCGGGGAGGAAGGTCAGCGACAAGGTATGACCGGCCGCGATTTCGATCGCCTTGCCCGGCATCGTGGCTTCGCGCCGCAAGGCGGCGCGGGCTTCGAGCAGCCGCTCGCAGGCGTCGCGCGCGGTCGCGCAGAAGACCGTACCCGCCTGCGTCAGCGCGAGCGGGTAGGTATTGCGGTCGACCAGCTCAGCCCCGGCCCATTCTTCGAGCGAGCGAATGCGGCGCGACAGCGCCGACTGGGTGATATGGCGCAATTCCGCGCCGCGCGAAAAGCTGCGCGTGCGTTCGAGCACGAGCAGGTCCTCGATCCACTTC
The DNA here is from genome assembly GCA_031181345.1 of Cupriavidus sp. GTDB lineage: Bacteria > Pseudomonadota > Gammaproteobacteria > Burkholderiales > Burkholderiaceae > Cupriavidus. The sequence continues at coordinate 17,397 of JAPSLC010000052.1, forward strand.
AACTGCATGGTTGTCTTCCGTCGGATGCTTGCCGGCCTCGCACCGAGGCACGGCGGTGCGGCCGCTGACGCCGTACTCCGTGGGAGATGCCCTATTCCGTTTCCGCATGGCGCCATGGCCGATCCGCATCCGCTGACGCACGGACCGTGCCTAGAATCGGCCATTCCCATCAGCGCAGTCCGCGGCCCGGCCGTGGACGCGGCATGACAGGCGCCCGGAGCCGCGCGACAAGCGGACCGCGCCAGATTCGCCATCCCGGCCCATCCCCGCCAACGTCGCCATGCCGGCGCGGCACGGGGGCGGCCATCACGGAGTCGTCGACATCATGGTCATGCAATTGCTTCACCCCGCGCGCACCGCCACGGCGCATGCGCGCACCATCCTGGACACCGCCCGGCGCAAGGCACTGCGCCTCGCCGCCGTGGCAGCGGCAGCGGCGATCGTCGCACCCGCCGCGCTCGCCGAATACCCGGAACGCCCGATCCAGCTGGTGCTGTCGTTTCCGCCCGCCGGCGCCACCGACGTGCTGGCGCGTGCCGTCGGCCAGCGCCTGTCCCAGCAGCTGCAGCAGCCGGTGGTCGTGGAGAACCGGCCGGGCGCCGGCGGCGCGATCGGCCTGGCCTATGCCGCCAAGGCGGCGCCCGATGGCTACACGCTGTACCTGGCCGCCGTCAGCAATGCGGCGATCGCCGCGGCCACCTACTCGAGCCAGCCCGCCGACCTCGTCAAGGACTTCGTGCCGATCGCCGGCATCGGCAACGTGCCGCACATCCTGGTGGTGCCCGCGACGCTGCCGGTCAGGACCGTGCCGGAGCTGGTCAAGTATCTGCAAGGCGCGCCCGGCAAGTACAACTTCGCCTCGCAGGGCAACGGCACGCTGTCGCATCTGGAGTCCGAACTGTTTCGGCTGCGCACGGGTGTCGATGTGGTGCACGTGCCGTACAAGGGAAGTGCGTTCGCGCTACCCGACCTGATGGCCGGCCGCTCGGCCATGATGTTCGACAGCATCCCTTCCGCGCTGCCGCACGTCCGATCCGGCAAGCTGCGGCTGCTGGCGGTGGCGTCCGAGCGCCGCGTCGGCTCGCTGCCGGATGCGCCGACCATGGCGGAGGCCGGCATCCGCGAGTTCGGCGTCAACAACCTGTTCGGCCTGGTGGCGCCGAAGGGCACGCCGCCCGCGGTGGTGCAGAAGCTGGCCGCCGCCAGCAAGGCGGCGCTCGCCATGCCCGACCTCGTGCAATCGCTCGAAGCGCAGGGCGTGCAGGTGCAATTCACGCCGAGCGAGGCCTTCGGTCGGATGATCGGCGAGGAAATGCGGACCTGGAGCAAGGTCGCGCAGGCGGCGAAGGTCAGGATCGACTGACGCCTGGACGCCGAACGCCGAACGCCGAACGCCGATTGCCGCGCGCCGCCGCGGGCGATCGGGCGAATGCCCGGCGCCCGCTCATCGATTGCTTCCATTCCGCATCCCATGACATCCTTCCTGAGCTTCCCCTACCGCTCCCAGCGCGCGCCCGTGCTGGCCGACAACGTGGTGGCCACCTCGCAGCCGCTGGCCGCGGCCGCCGGGCTTCGCATGCTGGCGCGCGGCGGCAACGCCGTCGATGCCGCGCTGGCCACCGCGATCGCGCTGACCGTGGTCGAGCCCTGCATGAACGGCATCGGCGGCGACGCCTTTGCGCTGATCTGGGACGGCAACAAGCTGCACGGCCTGAACGCGTCTGGCCGCGCGCCGCGGGCGTGGACGCCCGAGTCGTTTTCCCGCTACGACGCCATGCCGTTCAAGGGCTGGGACAGCGTGACGGTGCCCGGCGTGGTGTCTGGCTGGCGCACCGCCTGGGACAAGTTCGGCTCGTTGCCGTTCGAAGACCTGTTCGAGCCCGCGCTCGAGTACGCGCACAACGGCTTCGTGGTCTCGCCGACCGTGCACCGCCAATGGCAGTCGCAGATCCCGCTGCTGGAAGGCCAGCCCGGCTTCGCCGAATCGTTCGCGCCGCGCGGCCGCGCGCCGCTGCCGGGAGAGCGCTTCATTTGCCCCGGGCAGGCCGACACGCTCGAGCGCATCGCCCGCAGCGGGGGCGAAGACTTCTATCACGGCGAGCTGGCCGCGCGCATCGCCGCGCATGCGCGCGCCACCGGCGGCCGCATCGATGAAGCCGATCTCGCCGCGCACCAGTCCGACTGGGTCGATCCGATCTCAATGCGCTACCGCGATCTGACGCTGCACGAGATCGGTCCGAACGGACAGGGCATCGGTGCGCTGATGGCGCTGGGCATGCTCGACCAGTGGGACGTGGCGTCGGGCGGCTTGGACTCGGCGCGCACCATGCATCTGCAGATCGAAGCGATGAAACTGGCCTTCGCCGATCTGCACGCCTACGTGGCCGATGCCGAGGCGATGCGGACGGTCACCGCGCGCGACCTGCTCGATCCCGGCTACCTGAGCGAGCGCGCTCGCGCCATCGATCCCGCCAAGGCGAGCTATCCGGGCCCCGGCAAGCCGCACAGCGGCGGCACCGTCTATCTGACCGTGGCCGACCAGAGCGGCATGATGGTGTCGTTCATCCAGTCCAACTTCAAGGGCTTCGGCTCCGGCGTGGTGGTACCCGGCACCGGCATCGCGCTGCACAACCGCGGCTGGGGCTTCACGCTGCAGCCCGGACATCCGAACCAGGTCGCACCCGGCAAACGCCCCTTCCATACCATCATCCCGGGCTTCCTGATGCGCGCGGGCGCGCCGCTTGCTGCGTTCGGCGTGATGGGCGGCTCGATGCAGGCGCAGGGGCACGTGCAGATGACGAGCCGGCTGGCGGACTTCCACCAGAATCCGCAGGTCGCCTGCGACGCGCCGCGCTGGCGCGTGATGGACGACAACGCGGGCATCGCGGTGGAGGCCCACTGCCCCGCGGAAACGGTGCAGGCACTGCGTGCGATGGGTCATGCGGTTCAGGTCGCACCGGCCGACAGCCTCGAATTTGGCGGCGCGCAGATGGCGATGCGGCTGCCGCAGGGGTATGCCGCGGCGTCGGATCATCGGAAGGACGGTTATCCGCTGGGGTTCTAGGGCGCAGCGCAACCTGTCCACCCTCGGTAACCGAGCGGCGCTATGATGGCGCCATTCTCAACCTTCGGTTGCCGATCATGGACAAGGCCCGCGTCCTCACCCTCTTTATCGGCGTGGTACGCGCCGGCAGCTTCCGGCGCGCCGCCGCGGACGCCGGCGTGACCCCGCAAGCGGTCAGCAAGGCCGTTCGCACGCTGGAGTCCGAGCTTGGCGTCCGGCTGCTGCACCGGACCACGCGCAAGCTCAGCCTGACCACCGAAGGCACGCGGCTGTTCGAACTGGCCGCGCCCGGCATGCGCCAGCTCGACGAGGCATTGGAGCAGATCCGCAGCAGCAAGAGCGAGGACGACGGGATGATCCGGCTGACGGCGCCCCCGTCGATCGGCAGCCGCGTGCTGGTGCCGCTGGTACATGGCTTTCGTCAGCTGTATCCGGGCATCGTCTTCGACGTGGTGCTGACCGACATGTTCACGGACCTGGTCGAAGCCCGCATCGATGTCGGCTTTCGTGTCGGCACGAGCCCGGGACAAAACCTGGTGGCGCGGCGGCTGTGCGATGTGCCGCTGATCATTTGCGCGTCGCCCGATTACCTCGCCCGGCACGGCGAGCCGACTACGCCGGACGAGCTGCTGCAGCACCGGTGCACGGGCTTTCGGCGTCCCTCGACGGGCCGCATGGTGCCATGGGAACTGCAGGTGGACGGCAATCTGGTCTACCAGGAAGTGCCCGCCGTGGTCAGCTTCAACGATCTCGACAGCGAGGTCGAAGCCGTGCGTGCCGGCATGGGCATCGGTCAGCTGCTGGCCTACATGGTCCACGACGATCTGGTCGAAGGCAGGCTCAAGCCGATCCTGACCGACTACACCGTCAGCAAGGTCGGGCTATACATGTATTTTCCCCATCGCACGCAGATGCCCGCGCGTGTCCGGCGCTTCATCGACTTCGTGGTCGAGGCCAGCCGTGGCGCGGAGCAGTCGTTGTCCAGGCTGGTCGGGATCGAGCCCCAGGGCGTTTCCGCCGATTGACAACCGGAGGTTGCTGCTGAGACAGCATTCCTCACCCTAGTGCCACAGTCGCCGCCCATCTAGATTGGTCTCAACGGCGGCTGCATCGCGACAACCCGAAACACCTCGGGAAGCGCGCCGCAGCCACCGCCCTCCAAGCGAATTCGAGACCCTTCTTCAGGAGCGACATCATGTTTGCCCAATTCACCCGCATCCTCGTTCCCGCCGCCGTTTCGATGGTGGTCGGCCTTTCCCTGCAGAGCGCCAACGCCGCGCCGATCGACAACGCGACGACGGGCACGGCGGCACGCTCGCACGACGTGTTCTCGGAAGGACTGCGCCAGGGCACCTTCAACCCGTTCGCGGAAGGCGCCTACGGCAATGACCGCGCCAGCATCGCCGCGGCACGGACTCACGACGTCTTTACCGAAGGGCTGCGCGGGGGCCGCTTCGATCCTTACTCCCAGGGCGCGCACGGCGCAGCCGGTGGCGCCCTGCTCGCGGGCATGGACCGCAGCGGCGTGTCGGCCCCGCCGGCCCGCCAGTTCGATCCCTACTCCGATGGCGCCAGGACGGTCGACGGCGATCCCCGTGCACGCGGTGCGGCGCTGACCGGCGTTCCGGCCCTGGTGTAACGGCGCTTCCCCCCACCACAACGGCAACGCCCCCGACCCGGCGCTTTCGCTTGACATTTTCTCAAGCGAAAGCGCCGGAAATATCGTTTGTCGCGCCGCTCGCCGGCGACAACCATTACGCCAAGGACGACGACCACAGGAGACAGCCGTGTCAGACCCGCTCTGGAGTACCGAACCCATCCCCCATCTGCTTGCCTCGTGCGAACGTGCCACCGGCGAATGGATCTTCCCGGCGCTGCCGGACCACTCGCCGCTGGCCGCCGGCCATGACACCGTGCCGATCACGTTTGCTCAATCGAAAGGGGCCGGCCGGATAGGCAACCGGCGGTTGTCAGTGAAGCCAAATTACATCGCATTGTTTCAACGAAGCGGCGAGCCTACATTGGTCTCCGTGGCCACGGCCATCCCGAACCCAACGAACGCAGCATTCCTCAAAGGAGAATCACCATGTCCGCAACGAACAACAGCAAGGTCTGGTTCATCACCGGCGCATCGCGCGGCTTCGGCCTCGAGCTGGCCCGCGCCGCGCTGGCGCGCGGAGACCGCGTCGTCGCCACCGCACGCCGCCCCGAAGCCGTGACCGACGCGCTGGGGGAACACGCCAACCTGCTGAGCGTGGCGCTGGACGTCACCAGCGAAGCGCAGGCGATCGCCGCCGCCGACGCCGCGGTCGCGCGTTTCGGCCGCATCGACGTGCTGGTCAACAATGCGGGCTACGGCCTGCTGGGCGCGGTGGAAGAGGCCTCGGCGAAGGAAGTCGAGCAGCAGTTCGCCACCAATGTGTTCGGCGTGCTGGCCGTGACCCGCGCGGTGCTGCCGCAGATGCGCCGTCAGCGCAGCGGCCACGTGATCAACATCTCGTCGATCGGCGGCTATGCGGCCTATCCCGGCTGGGGCGTGTACGGTGCGACCAAGTTCGCGGTGGAGGGCCTGACCGAGGCGCTGGACGCGGAACTGGCGCCGCTGGGCGTCCGCGCCACCGTGGTCGAGCCGGGCTTCTTCCGCACGGACTTCCTCGACGACAGCTCGCTGGTGCGGGTGCGCTCGGAGATCGCCGCCTACGCCGAAACCGTCGGTGCGATGCGTGGCCACATGGCATCGGCCAACCACCAGCAGCCGGGCGACCCGGTCAAGCTGGCCGCCGCGCTGCTGGCGCTGGCCGACAGCGACACGCCGCCGGTGCGGCTGCCGCTCGGCTCGGACACGGTGGCACGCATTGCGGAAAAGCACCGCAAGGTCGAAGCGGAACTGTCGGCATGGCGGGCGCTGGCGGTGTCGACTGATCATGACGACGTGCGGGAGTGAGCAACCAGCGTTCGCAATGCCACTGAGGTTATGGCACGGCCCCTTGCCCTCTCCCCAACCCTCTCCCGCAAGCGGGAGAGGGGGCCGCGTGTCGCCAGCACGGTGGCCATCGCTGCGTCCCAGGCAATTTCGCATGCCCGGCGGTTTTCTCCCCTCTCCCGCTTGCGGGAGAGGGGTCGGGGGAGAGGGCAAGGCGTCTCCCCGCCCACCTACCCTTGATCGTCAGGCAACAATCATTTGACGGCACGGGGCTGTTTCTGGCCCTCAATCGGCACCAGAATGCCCGGAATCCCAATCCGCATTCCTGGAGCCCATCATGACGCCAACCATTCCCGCCTTCGGCCTCGGTACCTTCCGGTTGACCGGCCAGACCGTGATCGATTCGGTCAAGAACGCCCTGTCGGTCGGCTATCGCCTGATCGATACCGCGCAGATCTACGGCAACGAGGCCGAGATCGGGCAAGCCATCGCGCAAAGCGGCGTCGGGCGCCAGGACCTGTTCATCACGACCAAGATCTGGACCGATAACCTGGCCGGCGACAAGCTGATCCCGAGCCTGAAGGAAAGCCTGGCCAGGCTGCGCACCGAGCAGGTCGACCTGACGCTGATCCACTGGCCGTCGCCGGCGAACGCCGTGCCGCTGCCCGAATACATGGCAGCGCTGGCCGAAGCCAAGGCGCAGGGGCTGACGAAACGGATCGGCGTGTCGAATTTCACGATCTCGCTGCTTGGCCAGGCCATCGACGCGGTGGGCGCAAGCGAGATCGCGACCAATCAGGTCGAGATCTCGCCGTATCTGCAGAACCGCAAGCTGGTCGATTACGCGCGCGGCCAGGGCATTCATCTGACCTCGTACATGACGCTGGCCTATGGCAAGGCGGTGCAGGATCCTGTCCTCCGGGCCATCGCGCAGGCGCACGGCGCCACGCCGGCCCAGGTCGCGCTGGCCTGGGCCCTGCAGCAGGGCTTCGCGGTGATCCCGTCGTCGACCAAGCGCGAGAACCTGGCCAGCAATCTGCAGGCGCAGCAGTTGCGGTTGACCGACGACGACATGGCGAAGATCGCCACGCTCGATCGCGGCGAGCGGCTGGCCAATCCCGAAGGCATCGCGCCGGCCTGGGATTGACTCCCTTTCCCCTTCCCTGTCGTCCCCGCGAAAGCGGGGACCCAGCGGCTTTGGGCCTATGTCCTGCCTGAAGTCACTGAGTCCCCGCGTGCGCGGGGACGATGCGGTTCAGTTGCGCGTCATTCAGCGGCTGGGCTGCAGGGCCTCGCCCTCGCCCTGCGGCACCGCGTGCGGATCGCTGCGCGGCACGCCGTTGAACAGCAGGTTCAACAGCACCGACAGCACGCAGGCCAGCAGGATACTGCTGTGCATCAGCGGCTGCAGCCACTTGGGCAGATGGTGGAACAGCGCCGGCGCGAAGGTCGGCAGCAGCGAGATCGCGAGCGTCGCGGCGACGATATAGACGTTGTGCCGCTGCGATTCGAAATCGACCCGGCCCAACGTGCGCACGCCCGCCGCGGTGACCACGCCGAACATGAACAGCGCCGCGCCGCCGAGCGCGGGCAGCGGCACCGAAGCCACCACGGTCGCCATCTTGGGGAACAGCCCCAGCACGCACAGGATCACGCCGGCCGCCACCACCACCCAGCGGCTCTTGACGCCGGTCACCACCAGCAGGCCGATGTTCTGGCTGTAGATCGTGTACGGAAAGCCGTTCAGCGCGCCGCCGATCACGCTGGCCAGGCCGTTGGCGCGCAGGCCGTCCGTCATCTCGCGCGGCGTCAGGGTCTTGCCGACCACGTCGCCGGTCGCCAGGAACAGCCCCATCGACTCGATCATGATGATCACCATCACGACCACGATGGTGGCGACCGCGAGCAGGTCAAACACCGGCCAGCCGAAGTAGAACGGCCGGATCAGGTCCACCATCGGCGCCTCGGCGACGCCCGCGAAGTCCACCATGCCGAACGGGATCGCCACCAGCATGCCGGCCGCCAGCGCCAGCAGCACCGAGACATTGGTCCAGAAACCCTTGAGCCAGCGGTTGATCACCAGGATCAGCGCGAACACGAAGCCGGCCAGCGCCAGGTTGTGCGGCGCGCCGAAGTCCGGCGCGCCCTTGCCGCCGCCGATCCAGTTGACGCCGACCGGGAACAGCGACAGCCCGACCACCATCACGATGGAACCGCCGACGATCGGCGGAAAGAAGCGCACCAGCCGGCCGAACACCGGCGAGATCAGCATCGTCAGCAGTCCGCCGGCCATCACCGCGCCGATCACGGCCGGCAGGCCCAGGCCCGGATTGGTGGCGATCACCAGGATCGGCGGAATCGCGCTGAAGGCCACGCCCTGCATCACCGGCATCCGCACGCCGATGCGCCAGAAGCCCGCCGATTGCAGGATGGTGGCGATGCCGCAGGTGAACAGGTCGGCGTTGATCAGCACGGCAACCGCTTCCTTCGGCAGCTTCAGCGCGGTGGCGATGATCATCGGCACCGCGATCGCACCGACATACATCACCAGCACATGCTGGAAACCGAGCATCAGCAGCGGGCCGGTGGGCGGCACCGCGTCGACCGGCGCGCGCGCCGGCGGCGCGGTGTCGCCCACCGCGTTGTGTTGCGCTTTCATGGGGATGTCTCCTTCCGGTTCTCGTTGTGTTTTTTGTAGTCGTCGTGCCGGCGCGGCCCGGCGGCGCCGGTGCCGGCATAGCGTGGGGTGCCGCATCGCGATGCAATGGTCATGTGCACGGTGGCGGCGGGCCGGCGAAACGACGCCGCGCCATCGTGGCCACGGCAACGTCAGGCGAAGCGGAACGGCGTCGCGCGCAGGCGCTTGCCGGTCGCCGCGAAGATCGCGTTGCCGATCGCCGGCACCACGGGCGGATTGGACAGTTCACCTACCCCGCTCGGCGCCCTGCCCGACGGCGGCATCAGCTCGATCTCCAGCCGCGGCGCATCGGTGATCCGCACCACCGGATAGTCGTGGTAGTTGCTGATGCGCACGGTGCCGTGGTCGATCGGCACCTCGTTCATCATCGCCGTCGACACGCCCCAGTACAGCCCGCCCGCCAGTTGCTGCCGTACCGAGCTCGGATCGACCGCCAGCCCGCAGTCGACCACGCAGCTGAGCTTGTGCACGGTGATCGCGCGCTCCTTGACCTCGACCTCCGCAACCAGCGCGATATAGCTCTTGTAGCCCTGATAGGTCGCGATGCCGAGCCCGCGTCCGGGCGCGGAGGCCCGCGGCCAGCCGGCCAGCGCGGCGGCACGCTCGAGCACCGCCAGATGCTCCGGCCGCTCGCGCAGCAGGCGTCGACGATAGGCCAGCGGGTCCTGCCCCGCCGCATGCGCGGCCTCGTCGATCAGGCTCTCGATCGCGAAGACGTTCGGCACATAGCTGACCGCGCGCCACCACCAGATCGGCAGCTTCGGCTCGACCCGCACCCACGCGAGGTCCAGCGTGCCGATGTCGTAGTAGAAGTCATCGCGCATCGCCTCGGTGCAGCTCGGATCGACCGGCACCTTGGCGAGGAAGCCGGGATCGTCGGGCTCCTTGATCGACGGCGTCACCGCGCGCAGGCTGAAGGCCGCGATGCCGCCGTCGCGATCGAGCGCGGCGCGGGCCTTGTGCACGCTGGCGGTCTGGTAGAACAGGCCGCGCATATCGTCCTCGCGGCTGTAGATCAGCTTGACGGGCTTGCCGACGCGGCGCGAGATGTAGGTAGCCTCGAGAATCTGGTGCATGCCCTCGCGCGCGCCGAAGCTGCCGCCGGCCTCGGTCAGATGGATCTTGACCTTGCCGGCCGGCACGCCGGCGATGGTCTGCGCCGCCTGCGCGCAGCGCGACGGCACCTGGATGCCGCCCCAGTACTCGGCGATGCCGTCGTGCACCCACGCCACCATGCTCAGCGGCTCCATCTGCGCGTGGGCCTTGTAGGGCATCGTATAGACGCCCTCGACGACCTTGTCGGCGCGCGCGAACGCCGCCTGGGCGTCGCCCTTGACCTTGCTCTTCGCCCCCGGCGCATCGACATGCCGGCCCAGTTCGCGCAGCGCCCCTTCCGCGCTGAAGTTCGCCATGTCGCTGTCGCCCCATTGGACCTTGAGCGCCTGGCGCGCGCGCTGCGCCGCCCAGAAGTGATCGGCGACGATGGCCACGCCGGGCTGGCAGGCGCCGTTGTCGGGTACCGCCGGCCCCATGCCGGGACGGAAATGCGCGATCGCCGCCGGAATCTCGGTGGCAAACACATCGCGCACGCCGGGCAGCGCCTTGACCTCGGCCGCGTTGAACGACACCACGGGGGCGTTGATCACCGGCGGATGCACGACGATGGCGGTCAGCATGCCGGGCAGCTTGATGTCGACCGCGTATTGCGCGCGGCCGGTCAGCTTGTCGGCGACGCGATAGCTGCTGCGTTCCTTGCCGATCAGCACGAAGTCCGCCGGGCGCTTGAGCGCGACTTCCGTTGGCACCGGCTGCCGCGCCGCGCCTTCGGCGAGATCGCCATAGCCGAGCCGCCGAGCGCCGGTAGCGTCGATCACCATGCCGTTGCTCGTGCGGCAGCTGGCCGGATCGACGCGCCAGCGTTGCGCGGCCTCGGCCACCAGCATCGCGCGCGCGGTGGCGCCGGCGCGCCGCAGCGTGTTCCATTCGAGCGGGACGCTGGTACTGCCGCCGGTCGCGTGCATGCCCCACAGCGGATGGATATAGACCTGCGCCAGCGGATCGTCGGGCTGCACCACGCGCACGCGCGACCAGTCGGCATCGAGCTCCTCGGCCAGCATCAGCCCGAGCGCGTTCTTGACGCCGGTGCCGCTGTCGAACTTGTGCACGACCAGCAGGACCTCGCCTTGCGGCGTGATGCGGACCCAGGCGTTGGGGGCGAAGGCCGCGCCGTCGGCAGTGGTCCCAGAGGACGATGCACCGCCCGATGCCCCGGCGGACGCGCCGGCCGCGCGCACGCCGCTGGCGCTCAGCTCCAGCATCAGGCCGCCGGCCAGCGCCGCCCCGCTCTTCAGGAAGTCGCGTCGCTTCATGCCGGCCTCCCGTTGCGCAGTTCGGCCGCGGCGCGATGGATCGCGCGCCGGATCCGGTCATAGGTGCCGCAGCGGCAGAGATTGCCGGCCATCGCCGCATCGATATCGCTGTCGCTGGGCTTCGGCTTTTGCGCCAGCAGCGCGGCAGCGGACATCAGTTGTCCCGACTGGCAGTAGCCGCATTGCGGCACGTCCTCGGCCTGCCACGCGCGCTGCAGCACGTGCAGCGCGTCGGGCTTGCCCAGTCCCTCGATGGTCGTCACGCGCTTGCCGGCGACGCTGGACAACGGGGTCTGGCAGGCGCGCACCGCCTGCCCGTCGACATGGACGGTGCAGGCGCCGCACAGGCCCATGCCGCAGCCGTACTTGGTGCCGGTCAGGTCCAGCTGGTCGCGCAACACCCACAGCAGCGGCGTATCCGCAGGGGCGTCCACCCGACGGCGGGCGCCATTGACATCGAGCTTGGTGGTCATCGTGGTCTCCTCGGGCCGCCCCTCTGGCGTGGACGGATCAGGGAAAGCCTAGGTGTCGGGCAACCATATGTGAAATATGATTTCAGAATCCAATCCATACGGATCACATATGGATCTCCGCCAGCTGCGCTACTTCATCGCGGTCGCCGAGGAAGGCAACTACAGCCGCGCCGCCGAACGGCTGCATATCTCGCAACCGCCGCTGAGCCAGCAGATCAAGTCGCTGGAAGGCGCGCTGCGGGTCACGCTGTTCGAGCGCGGCCGGCATGGCGCACGGCTGACGCGTGCCGGCGAGGCGCTGCTGACGCGGGCGCGCCGCATCGTCGACGACTGCGAATCGGTGGAGCGGCAGGTGCGGCGCGTGGCCGAAGGGCTGGAAGGCTATCTGCGCATCGGCATCATCAACTCGGTGATGTACGGCCCGCTGCCGCTGACGCTGCGTCAGTTCCAGCTGCGCAATCCGGGGGTCGAATGGACGCTGCACGAGCTGCTGCCGGACCAGCAGTACGAGGCGCTGGCGCGCGGGCGCATCGACGTGGGGTTTTCCTGCAGCGCGGCGGCGCGCAGCGACCTGCGCTCGATCCTGGTCTACGCGCAGCCGCTGGTGGTGGCGATGGCGGCCGACCATCCCCTCGCGGGCGCGAACCGCGTCTCGCTGCGGCAGCTGTCAGGCGATGCCTTCGTGCTGCTGAACATGCAAAGCCCGATGATCCGCAATGTGCTGGCCGCCTGCCTGCGCGAAGGCTTCGAGCCGCGCGTGATGCACGAGTCGATCGATCCGGAGACGGTGCTGGGACTGGTGGGCGCGGGCGTCGGCGTCAGCGTGCTGCCGGCCTCGCTGTCGGCCACGCGGCGCGACGACGTCAGCTACGTGCCGCTGGCCGCGCGCGGACTCGATGCCGACCTGCATGCAACGGTGCGGCGCGAGCATGCGCTGCCCGCGCTGGAGCGCTTCCTCGCGTTGCTGGAGGAGGTTACGCGGGCCTGGCACCGCGAAGTCTTCGGCGACGGCGCCGCGCGCGGCGGCGCGGGCTGGCCCGGGGCGGGCAAGCGTGACGTCCCCCGAAGCGTCAAACGCAAGGTCAGGCCGGCGTCATCACCACCTTGATGCAGCCGTCGTGCTTGTCGCGGAAGGTCTCGTACATCGACGGGCCGTCGGCGAGCGTGACGCGATGCGAGATCACGAAGGTGGGGTCGATCTGCCTGTCGATGATGCGCTGGAGCAGGTCGTCGGTCCAGCGGTTGACGTGGGTCTGGCCGGTACGGATCGTCAGGCCCTTGTTCATCAGCGCGCCCATCGGGATCTTGTCGACCAGTCCGCCGTAGACACCGGGAATCGATACGATGCCGCCCGGCCGGCAGACATAGATCATTTCGCGCAGCACGTGCGGCCGGTCGGTCTCGAGCATCACCGCCTGCTTGACGCGGTCGTAGATTGAATCGAGCGAACGGGTCGCATGCGCTTCGAGGCCGACCGCGTCGATGCACTTGTCGGGGCCCTTGCCATGCGTGATCTCGTTGAGCGCCTCGAGCACGCTCTGGTTCTCGAAATCGACCAGCGTCACGCGGTCGGGGCCCAGCTGCTGCGCCATGCGCAGGCGTTCGGGCACGCGGTCGATCACCACCACCTGCTTCGCGCCCATCAGCAGCGCCGACAGGATGCAGAACTGGCCGACCGGTCCCGCGCCCCAGATCGCCACGATATCGTCGGGCTGGATGTCGCACTGCGCCGCGGCCTGCCAGCCGGTCGGAAGGATGTCGCCGAGAAACAGCACCTGTTCGTCGCTCAACTCCGCGGGCACCTTGACCGGCGCCACATCGGCATAGGGCACGCGCACGTATTCGGCCTGCCCGCCCGCATAGCCGCCGGTCAGATGGGTGTAGCCGAACAGCCCGGCGGTGGTATGGCCAAACATCTTGTCGGCCGCCTCCTTGTTGCGGTTGGTGCGCTCGCACACCGAGAAATTGCCGCGCCGGCATTGATCGCATTCGCCGCAGATGATGGTGAACGGCACCACCACGCGGTCGCCGACGCGCAGCCGGCGGTTTTCCGCGCCGACCTCGACGACCTCGCCCATGAACTCGTGGCCCATGATGTCGCCGTGCTCCATCCCCGGCACGAAGCCGTCGTACAGATGCAGGTCCGAGCCGCAGATCGCGCAGCTGCTGACGCGGATGATGGCGTCGCGCGGGTGCTCGATCACGGGATCGGGAACTGTGTCGTAGCGGATGTCGTGCTTGCCATGCCAGCAAAGGGCTTTCATCGCGGGCTCCCCAGGGAAGAGCGGCACGCCAGTCGCGCCGCATGGGGCGGGAATGCAAGCGCTGTTCCACGGGGATGACGGGCGGGTGTGAGTCCTGAAGTCTCCCTTCGGTGGCACGGGGCGGCGCGAAACTTACATGTGGGGGAAGAAGTTTCAAGCGGGCCGAAGGCGGTACGACACGAGCGCGGGCGCGCCTTGCACTTGCGATGCGTGGCTCCCTCTCCCGCTCGCGGGAGAGGGTTGGGGAGAGGGCAAGGGCGGTGCAAGCCACGATGGCAGCCCCGGATGCCGCGGGGGGGGGGGGGGGGGCCCGCGCCCCCGGGGGGGGCGGGGGGGGGGGGGAGCGCGCGGGGGGGGGGGGGGGCCGCGGGGCGGGG
>JAPSLC010000053.1 GCA_031181345.1 Cupriavidus sp.
ATTGTTTGGATGCTCTCTGCCGGGCTTGTGGCACGGGTTCAAGCGGTGCGCGTCTGCATGGGAGACCGCCTCATAAGCGGCCAGATGAGACAACCACTGATGTCGTGAACCGTCGATGATACTGCATTGCACCAGCGCGGTCTATGACCTCGTATCGTGTCGCCGGGGCGACACGGCGGCCCGGTTATTTGCTAGCATCGGCGCATTTTGCTGATTTCCGGGCTGCGGTATTCGCGCCGGCCGCCCTTGCCCGCCGCATGGCAACCGAACAGGAACTATCCGATTTTCTCGCCAGCGCCGAACGCCGCGCCTTCAAGCACGCGGTATTCGCGGTACGGGACGAACAGGCCGCCCTGGACATCGTCCAGGACGCCATGATCAAGCTGGCCGAAAAATACGGCGACCGCGCCCCCGCCGAGTTGCCGCCGCTGTTCCAGCGCATCCTGCAGAACACCATCCACGACTGGTTTCGCCGCCAGAAGGTGCGCAACACCTGGGTCACGCTGTTCTCGAACCTGCGCGACGAGCGCGACGGCGACGACGCCGACCTGCTCGAGGCGCTGGAGAGCGAGCCTGGTTCGCAGGCGGCCGAGAGCAGTGCCGACCGGTTCGAGCGCGTGCAGACCATGCGCATCATCGAAGAAGAAGTCCAGCGCCTGCCCACGCGTCAACGCGAGGCCTTCCTGCTGCGTTACTGGGAGGATATGGACGTCGCGGAAACGGCCGCTGCCATGGGATGTTCCGAAGGCAGCGTCAAGACCCACTGTTCGCGCGCCACGCATGCCCTGGCGCAGGCGCTGCGCGCCCGGGGACTCCGACTATGAACAGCAGAAACGCATCCGAGATCGAGCAACGCCGCCTGGCCCGGCAGATCACCGCCATGCTGGACGCGTCCGCCAACCAGGTGCCGGACGATATCGCCGCCCGGCTGGCCGCCGCGCGCCGCGTGGCGCTGTCGCGCCGCCGCGCAGAAGCGCCCCGGACATCGCCTCGTCTTGCCATGGCCGGACCGTCGCTGCACGGTGACGCGCGCCGCTCGATGCGGCCGCTCGGCGACTGGGTGCGCCGGCTCGGGCTGGTATGGACGCTGGTCGCGCTGGCCGGCGGACTGGCCGGCATCTATCAATGGCAACAGCAGCAACGGATCGAGGAACTCGCCGATGTCGACGCCGCCATGCTGCTCGACGAACTGCCGCCGGCCGCCTACGCGGACGAGGGCTTCCATGTCTTTCTCAAGCATGGCGAATAAGCCGGCGGGTGGCCGCACGCGCCGCAATCTCGCGCTGCTGCTGGGCGCCGGCCTTGGCGCCGCGGCGCTGTGGTGCCTGGCGCCGACCGCCGCGCATGCCCGCGATGCCGTCGAGCCGGGGGCCAAGGCATCGAGCCCGGTGACCAGTCCGGCCGCCCGCACGGCCCGGCCCAGCTGGTCCGAACTGACCTCGACCCAGCAGCGCGTGCTGGCGCCGCTGGCCGGCCAGTGGAACACGCTGACCGAGGTGCATCGCCGCAAGTGGCTGCGCATCGCCGCCCGCTTCCAGGAACTGTCGCCGGCCGAGCAGCAGCGCCTGCATGCGCGCATGACCGAGTGGGCGCAGATGACGCCGGAGCAGCGCCGGCTGGCGCGCGAGAACTTCCAGATCCACCGCACCGTGCCGGTCGAGCGCAAGACCGAGGCCTGGGACCGCTACCAGCAACTGCCCGAAGCGCAGAAGCGCCAGCTGGCCGAGGCCGCCAAGGTGCCGCCGCGCCCCGGCGCGGTCAGCGCGCTGCCCTCGAGCCGCAAGCCGCCCATTTCGACGACGACGCCGGCGCGGGCCGTGCCGCACGCGACGACTGGCGCCTCGGCCGGCGCGTCGGCCCCCGCAGCGCCGGCGAGCGCTGCCGCGGTCCTTTCCGCCTCCGCCGCCCTCGTGCCGGGCGCCACCCCGGCCAGCGGTGCCAGCGCGACCGCTGCCGGCACCAGCGTTGCCGTCGATGCTGCGAGCGGCGCGGCGGCCGCTTCGACGCCCGTCGTCGACACCGCGCCGGCCGCGAGCACCGACACCTTCTCTCGCGGCAACTGATCCGCCCTCATCGCCCGGCCGCCCCGCCGACGCTCCGCAGCCCGCTCGCTTCCGAAACAGCCCGCGCCTGCCCGATTCGGGGCAACCCGGCGCCTTTGGCATAATGCCGCTGCCACCACGCCAGCGGCCCGGCATCCGCCCGCGCCTCGCCCGATTCCGACCACCGCCGTCCATACCCGCCCATGTCCGCCAAGCCCGCCACTGACGCTACCGAACCGCGCACCGAGCCGACCGCCGCGCGGCGCGCTGCCGTGCAGGCCCCGACGCAGCCCCGCGCGCAGCCCCCGGCGCAGACCAACCCGCCCGCGCCGACCATCCGCCGCCGCGTCGCCTGCATGCTGTACGAAGGCGTGCTGCTGTTCGGCGTGCTGACCGCGTCCACCGCCCTCTATCTGCTGGCGCGGCCGCTGCTGCGCGAGCTGCGCGTCGATACGCCGCTGACCATGCAGCTGTGGAGCTTCCTGGTGATGGGGCTCTATTTCACCTGGTTCTGGCAACGCACCGGCCAGACCCTGCCGATGCAGACCTGGCGCATCCGCGTCGAGGCTGCCGACGGCAAGCCGCCACGCTGGCCGCGCGCGGCGCTGCGCTATCTGCTGGCCTGGCTCTGGCTGCCGCCATCGGCGGCGGTGGGCCATGCACTGGGCCTGGTCAAGGGCCCCTTCGTCGGCGTGCTGGCCGCCGGCCTGGCGATCTGGGTATTACTGGCGTTGCTGGATCGGCGCCGCCAGTTCCTGCACGACCGGCTCTCGGGCACGCGGCTGGTCGACCTGCGGCCGCCGCGCCAGCCATGAAGCTGACCGCCACCGCGGTCCGCCGCATCGCCGTGGCGATGCAGCTCGGCGGTGCCTACGGTGTCGCGCTCGCGCTGGTCCGGCAGGCCGACTGGAACTGGCCGGCGGCGCTTGCCGGCGGCATCGCCACGGTGCTGGTGCTGTTCGCGCTGTCGGTGGCGATGGCCTTCGCGATCTCGGTGGGCGGCACCGGCGCGTTCGGCGGCGGCATGCCGATTCTGCCTGCCGCGCTGCAGGCGCATCGCGCGGCCTCCCGGCTCGGTCCGCGCCAGGCACTGCTCTGCTATCTGCGCGAATGCATCGCGGTGTTCCGCATGTTCAACTGGCTGCAGCCATTTCGCCATCGCCGGCCGCTGACACTGGCCCCACAGGACGCCGCCGCGCGCCCCCCGGTGCTGCTGGTGCACGGCTACGGCTGCAATCGCGCGGTCTGGCTCGACCTGCAGCCGGCGCTGGCGGCCGCCGGCTATCGCTGCGAGGCAGTCGATCTCGAGCCGATGCTGGCCGATATCGACGACTATGGCGACACGCTGCTCGTCGCGATCGAAGCGCTGAGCCGCAGCGCCGGCCGTGCCCCGCTGCTGCTGTGCCACAGCATGGGCGGCCTGGCCGCGCGCGCGGCGCTGGCCCGCGCCCGTCGCGAGGGACGGCCCGCGGCTTGCGCGGGCATCGTCACGCTCGGCACGCCGCATCACGGCTGCACGCTGGCCAGCATCGGCAGCGGCGCCAATGCGCGCCAGATGCGCTGCGGCAACGACTGGTTGCAGGCGCTGGCGCGCGCCGAAGGTCCCGCCGATCGCGCCGCGATGGTGTCGATCTTCAGCTGGCACGATTCGATCGCCGGCCCGGCCGAAACCAGCTGGCTCGCCGGCGCCCACAACGTGGCGCTGGCCGGCATCGGCCATGTGTCGCTGCTGCGCGACCCTCGCGCCGTCGACGCGACGCTGTCGGCGCTGGACCGGCTCGCGCACGCCGCCGCGCCGGCCGCTTCCTGACCGGTTGATTTCCGCGGCATCGCCGGCCGCGTCGACCGTCCAGCGCCGACCGCCGTCCGTCTTTACGGTTGGTCACATGTCATTCATGTTTCCGTCATGGCGCCGTCATCGATGGCTGGCTCAATGCAGTCATCGCCGTCACCGGGGCCGCCATGGTCAGTCCACTCCGTTCCGCCCGGGCACATCTGGCCCGCGCCGCGCAGCGACTGCGCGGACGCTCCGACCCGATGCTGCCGCTGGCCGCCATTCCCGGCATGCCAGCCGCCTTCATGCCGCCCGGCCTGGACCGTGCGCCGACCACCGCCTTCCCCGCCGACACCGACCACCCGAGCCGGCAAGACCGACGCGATCCGGTCCCGGCCACCGCTCCCTCCGCCGAGCCCCCTGAAGTCGAGCGCTACCGCGCAATCTGGCTGTCCGACATCCATCTGGGCACGCCGGGCTGCCAGGCCGACTACCTGCTCGATTTCCTCAAGCACAACGAGTCCGACACGCTGTACCTGGTCGGCGACATCATCGACGGCTGGCAGCTGCGGCGCGGATGGTACTGGCCGCAGAGCCACAACGACGTCGTGCAGAAGCTGCTGCGCAAGGCGCGCAAGGGCACCGAGGTCATCTACGTGCCGGGCAACCACGACGAGGTCGCACGCCAGTTCGATGGCCTGGCCTTCGGCGACGTGGTGGTACGGGAAGAAGCGGTGCACGTGACCGCCACGGGCAGGCGCCTGTGGGTGGTCCATGGCGACCTGTTCGACGGCGTGGTCCAGCACGCGCGCTGGCTGGCGTACCTGGGCGACACGCTCTACACGCTGATCCTTGCGCTGAACCGGCATTTCAACCGCATCCGCGCACGGCTCGGCTTTCCCTACTGGTCGCTGTCGCAGTACCTGAAGCACCAGGTCAAGAACGCGGTCAACTACATCAGCTCGTTCGAACACGCGATGGTCGAGGAAGCGCGCCGGCGCGGCTGCGACGGCGTGGTCTGCGGCCATATCCACAAGGCCGAGATCCGCGAGGTCGACGGCCAGCTCTACTGCAACGACGGCGACTGGGTCGAGAGCCTGTCGGCACTGGTCGAGACCATGGAGGGCGAGCTGAAGATCGTCTACTGGACCGCGCTGCGCGACCCCACGCCGGCCGTTGCGCGCCGCACGCGCAAGAGCGCGGTGGCGGCATAGCGCCGCGCTGCATTCCGACCGACCGCCGCCAGGGCAACCGATACCGCGGCCCCGCCGCAAGGACACACCATGAAAATCCTGATCGTCACCGATGCCTGGGAACCGCAGGTCAACGGCGTGGTTCGCACGCTGAAGTCGACCCGCCGCGAACTGCAGGCGATGGGCCATACCGTCGAGCTGCTGACGCCGCTCGAATTCCGCACGGTGCCCTGCCCGACCTATCCGGAGATCCGCCTGTCGCTGCTGCCCGGCGCGGCAGTGCGCCGACGCATCCGCGAGTTCGCCCCGGACGCGCTGCATATCGCCACCGAGGGCCCGCTCGGCCTGGCGGCGCGCCGTCATGCGCTGCGCCAGAAGCTGCCGTTCACCACCGCCTATCACACCCGCTTTCCGGAATACGTGCAGGCGCGCTTCGGCATTCCGCTGGCCTGGACCTATCGCTTCCTGCGCTGGTTCCACGGCCCGGCGCAGGCCGTGATGGCACCGACGCCGGTGGTGCTGCAGGACCTGCACCGCTTCGGCATCGAGCATGCGGTGCTGTGGACGCGCGGCGTCGATCTCGATGTGTTCGTGCCGCAGTCGGTCAACGTGCTGAACACCGCCCACCCGATCTTCCTCTACGTCGGGCGTGTGGCGGTCGAGAAGAATGTCGAGGCCTTTCTCGCGCTGGACCTGCCCGGCTCGAAGTGGGTCGTCGGCGACGGCCCGGCGCTGCCGGCGCTGCGGGCGCGCTATCCAAACGCCAATTACCTGGGCGTGCTGAGCCAGCCCGAGCTGGCCAAGGTGTATGCTTCGGCCGATGTCTTCGTGTTCCCGAGCCGTACCGATACCTTTGGCCTGGTGCTGCTCGAAGCGCTGGCCAGCGGCCTGCCGGTCGCGGCCTATCCGGTCACCGGCCCGATCGATGTGCTGGGCGACAGCGACGCCGGCGTGATGCACGAGGATTTGCGCGAGGCCTGCCTCGAAGCGCTGCGCATCGACCGTGCCACCGCACGCGCGCACGCCGAACGCTTCTCGTGGCGCGCCGCGTCCGAACAGTTCCTCGCGCACCTGCGACCGCTGCACGGCATGCCGAACGGCCACGGCAAGGCCGCGCGCCCCCGACAAGATCATGGCGAAACCCCCTCTTCCCTCCGACAACTCCGTGCCGAAGCCGACCTTGCCCCGCGAGAGCGGCGACTACACGATTGAAGACAACCCCCACAAGGGCAACCGCGGCATCGCGCGTGCCTGGCGAGCCGCGGTCAATTCGCTGTCGGGCCTGCGCTATGCGGTGCTCGAGGAGAGCGCGTTCCGGCAGGAGCTGACGCTGGTCGCGGTGCTGACGCCGCTGGCCTTCCTGCTGCCGGTGACCGTGGTCGAACGGATCCTGCTGCTCGGCACGCTGCTGCTGGTGCTGATCGTCGAGCTGCTCAATTCGAGCGTCGAGGCCGCGGTCGATCGCATCTCGCTGGAGCGGCACGGCCTGTCCAAGCGCGCCAAGGATTTCGGCAGCGCGGCGGTGATGCTGGCGCTGGTGCTGTGCGGCGGCACCTGGCTGGCGATCGCCGCACCGCATTTGGTGAGCTGGTTGCGGACGCTGGCCGGTTGAGCACGGACCGCAGCGGCAGGGCGCCGCAGGGGGGCCCGCGATGCCATTGCATATAATCGCAGTCCGTCCATTCGCAGTGCGCCGGTCCGTCCGTTTGCGGCCCGCGACTGTCCTAGCTTGCCCGGCCTCATGGAATCCAAACCCCAGACCGGTCCCCGCCGCACGCGGGACCGCATCCTCGATGTTTCGCTGCGCCTGTTCAACGAGGTCGGCGAGCCCAACGTGACCACCACCACCATCGCCGAGGCGATGGAGATCAGCCCCGGCAACCTGTACTACCACTTCCGCAACAAGGACGACATCATCACGTCGATCTTCGCGCGCTTCGAGCAGGAAATGGAGCGCCGGCTGAAGCTGCCCGACGACCACAAGCCAACGCTCGGCGAAAGCTGGGGCTATCTGCAGTACATGTCCGAGTTCCTGTGGAACTACCGCTTCCTGTATCGGGACATCAACGATCTGCTGGCCCGCAACCGGATGCTGGAGACCAACTTCAAGCGCATCGTCGAGCAGAAGAAGCGCTTCGCGCAGGAGATCTGCCGCCAGTTCCTCGACGACGGCGAGATGGAAGCCACGCCGGACCAGGTCGACGCGATCTGCACCAATATCGTCGTGGTGGCGACCTACTGGCTGTCGTTCCAGTTCGTGCAGCATCCTCGCCAGTACAACGACCCCGAGCAGATCCGCGGCTATCTGCACAGCGCCAGCTACCACATCTTCTCGATCCTCGCGCCCTATCTGCGCGGCAACGCGCGGCAGGCCTTCGATCAGCTGGCGCGCGAGTTCGCAGCCGAGAAGGCGCAGGGGGCGACCCCATCCCCATCCCCATCCAAACCCAGACAGGAAGGAAAGCAGTGAAATCGGTTTGCGTCTATTGCGGTTCGAGTCCCGGCAATCGTCCGGAATATGCCGAGGCGGCGCGCGCGATGGGCCGCGCGCTGGCCGACAAGGGCCTGGCGCTGGTCTACGGCGGCGGCAAGGTCGGCCTGATGGGCATGGTGGCCGATGCGGTGCTCGCGCATGGCGGCACCGCGATCGGCATCATTCCCGAGGCGCTGATGCACAAGGAGATCGGCCACGCCGGCCTGACCGAGCTGCACGTCGTGCGCAACATGCACGAGCGCAAGCAGATGATGGCCGACCGCGCCGACGCCTTCGTTGCGATGCCGGGCGGCATCGGCACCTACGAGGAGCTGTTCGAGACCTTCACCTGGCTGCAGCTGGGCTATCACGCCAAGCCGGTCGGCGTGCTCAATGTCGCGGGCTTCTATGACGGCATGATCGGCTTCCTGCGCCATGCGGTCGGCGAAGGCTTCCTGAAGCCGGAACACGCCGGCCTGCTGCGCGTGGCCGACACCCCGGACGGCATCCTCTCGTCGCTGGCCAACGTGCCGCAGCTGCGCGTCGACAAGTGGCAGCAGGCGCGCGACAAGACCTGATCGGATTCAGAACGACGAGCCCGGCTCGCGCAAAAAGGCCAGTTCCTCGTCGGTGCTCGGCCGGCCCAGCACCGCATTGCGATGCGGGAAGCGGCCGAAGCGTTCGATCACCACGCGGTGCCGCACGGCCCATTCGACCACATCAACCCGCCCCGCGGTGTCCTCGCGCAGCGCGGTCATCAGCTCGACCGCCGCGTGCTGGGCGTCCAGCGCTTCGGCATGTTCGAATGGCATATAGCAGAACATGCGGTGATACGGCGTCGGCAGGCGCCGGTCGTCGCCGCGCTCCACCATCCGCCTGGCCAGCGCCAGCGCCTGTGCATCGGTGGCAAAGCTGCGCGGATCGCCGCGGAACATGTTGCGTGGGAACTGGTCGAGCAGCACGATGCGCGCGCAGACGGCTTCGGGCGCGAGCTCCGCGGTGTTCTCGACGAACGCCGCCCAGCCATCGGTGCCCGCATGCGCCGCTTCCCATGCCGGCAGGAATTCGGCCCGCACGCGGGCATCGAAGTCCTCGCTGCGGGTGAACCACATCGCCCGCTCGCGATCCCAGTCGGCCGAGTCGGGTGTGCCGAACCAGAACGCCAGGATGCGCGCGGCGAGGTTGTTGTGATTGGTTTCGTCCATCGTTTGCTATTTCCTTCCCGAATCGAATTCCGCGATGAAGGACTCCCTCTCCCCCTCAGGGGAAGAGGGCCGGGGAGAGGGAGGTGGTTTCAATTGGCAGTGGCATGGCCACCGCCGCTTGCCCTCTCCCCTGCCCCTCTCCCGCAAGCGGGAGAGGGGGAACAAACAGTCAGCGCCTCACCGCGCCACGTTGCGCATCCAGTCGGCCGTCTGGAACAGCGCCTGCAGCAGCCGCATCTGCAGGTCCTCGGACAGGCCGACGTCGTGCATCGCCATCGCCATGCAGCGCATCCACTGGTCGCGTTCGCTGATGCCGATCTCGAACGGCAGATGGCGCGCGCGCAGCCGCGGATGGCCGAAGCGTTCGATGAAATGGTTGGGGCCGCCCAGCCAGCCGCACAGGAACCAGAACAGCTTGTCTCGCGAGCCGTCCAGCGAGGGCGGATGCAGCGCACGCAGGCCGGCGAACTCGGCCTCCAGGTCCATCAGGTCGTAGAAGCGATCGACCAGCTCGCGCACGCGCGGCTCGCCGCCGATCAGCTCGTAGGCGGTGGGCTGTGGGGTCTGGTCGTTGGCCTGATCGGCGGTCTTGTCGGTTGCCTGCTCGTCGGCAGCGCTGGTGGTGTCGGCATTGTGCCGGGATACGTCGGACATTGCGGTTCGAATCAACGGAATCGGTTTGCCGGCGAAGCCCTTCAAGCCTCGCGCAGCGTCGCCAGCGCCGGCTGGCGCAGCACGTCGCGCAGGCCGAGCCAGCCGCCGGCAAAAGCGCACAGCATGCCAGAAACCACGCCGACCGGCACGATCCACGGATTGAGCACATAGGAGAAGTCGAACACGAAGCGCGACAGCGCCCAGCCCACCGCAATCGCGCCGATGCTGGCCAGCAGCCCCGCCAGGCCGCCGACCACCAGGAATTCGGCGTATTGAGTCTGCTTGATGGTGGCCGCCGACGCGCCCAGCGCCTTCAGCAGCCCGGCATCGCGGCGGCGTTCGTCGCGCGCGCCCGCCAGCGCGGCATAGAGCACCGTGACCCCGGCGGCCAGTGTGAAGGCGAACAGGAACTGCACCGCCGCGATCACCTGGTCCAGCACGCCCTGCACCTGCCGCAGGATCAGCTCGGTATTGACGATCGTGATGTTGGGAAAGCGGGCGCTCAGCGCATTGCCCAGCGGCGCCTGCTCGGGCTTCAGGTGGAAGGCGGTGATATAGGTCTCGGGCAGCCCCTGCATCATCGACGGCGGCAGGATCACGAAGAAATTGACGCGCATCGAACTCCAGTCGAGCTTGCGCAACGAGGTCACGGGCGCCTCGATCTGCTGGCCCGCCACGTCGAAGCGCAGCGTATCGCCCAGCTTCACGCCCAGCGTCTTGGCGATGCCCTCCTCCATCGACGCCTCGGGCCGCTTGCCGTCGAACCAGCGGCCGGCCACCACGCGGTTGCCCTCGGGCAGCGCATCGGTATAGGACAGGTTGAATTCGCGCTCGACCAGATTGCGCGCGCGGCCCTCCTCGTAGTGCGAGGCCTGCACGGGCTCGCCGCCGATATGCGTCAGCCTGCCGCGCACCATCGGATAGAGCAGATCGTCGATGCCGTCGCGCGCCAGCATCTGCCGCAGCGGCTCGCGCTGGTCCGGCTGGATATTGATGATGAAGCGGTTGGGCGCATCGGCCGGGGTCGCGTTGCGCCACGAGTCGATCAGGTCGTTGCGCGTCATGCCGAGCAGCAGCAGCGCCATCAGGCCGATGGCCAGCGCCACCGTCTGCAGCACCGTGACCGCGCGGCGGCGCTCCAGCACCGCCAGCGCAAAGCGCCAGCCCACCGCACGGCCGGCCGATTTGCCGCCGACCAGACGGCCGCGCACCAGCCGCGCCAGCAGCGTCAGCAGGCCGAGCGCCAACAGCGCGAACACCACGCCGGCGCCGGCGAAGCCGCCCGCGGTCAACAGCCCGAGCTTGAGGTCGCGCGCGGCCACCAGCAGCAGCGAGACGAAGGCGCCCAGGCCGAGCGCATAGGCGATCCACACCGACACCGGCGGCATGCCGACGTCGCGACGCAGCACCCGCAGCGGTGCGACCCGCGTCAGCGCCAGCAGCGGCGGCAAGGCAAAGCCGATCAGCAGCACCAGTCCCGACAGCAGGCCGATCACCGCCGGCAGCGCGGACGGCTGCGGCAGCGACACGGTCAGCAGGTTGCCGAGCGACAGCAGCAGCCCGTAGTGGCCGAGATAACCGAGGACGACGCCCAGCGCCGCGCCGAGCACGCCGACCAGCAGGAATTCGAGCCCGAAGGCCAGCAGGATCTCGCGGCGCGACAGCCCCAGGCACTTGTAGATTGCGCAGGCGTCGGTATGGCGCTGCATATAGCGGCGCGCCGACATCGCGATCGCCACCGCGGCGATCATCGACGACAGCACCGCGACAAGCGACAGGAAGCGCTCGGCCCGGTCCAGCGTGGCCCGCATCTGGGGCTGGCCCGAGTCCAGCGACTCGACGCGGGTATTGCGCAGCCCCCGCCGTTCGATCTCGGCCTGCGCCCACTGGCGATAGGCGACGCCCGCCGCCTCCGGCCCGGCCACCAGCAGCCGGTAGTTGACACGGCTGCCCCAGCCGATCAAGCCCGTCGCGTCGAGATCGGACAGCGGCAGCATCACGCGCGGCGCGAAGTTCATGAAGCCGCCGCCACGGTCGAGCTCCTGCGTGATGATCCGCTCGATGCGAAAGCTCCGGCTGCCCAGCCGCAGCGTGTCGCCGATCTGCACGCCGAGCCCGCCCAGCAGCGCCTCGTCCACCCATACCGTGCCCGGCGCCGGGATGCCGCCGGCCGGCTGCCCCGGCGCACCGGGCGCGGTGGCCGTCTTCAGCGTGCCGCGCAGCGGATAGCCCGGGCTGACGGCCTTCAGCGCGGCCAGCTGGCTGGCCGGTGCATCGCCCTCGGGCGACCCGGCGCCGGGCTGGGCGGCGTTGCCGTTGGCCGCGCGCGCGGCACCGTTGGCGCCTTCACGACCATTGGCGCCGTGGGCGCTTTGGCCGGTGGCACCGCTGGCCGCGCCGTCCGGGCGCGCCACGGTCGCCATGCTCGGGAAGGTGACCGTCTGCGCGACATTCAGCCCCTGCGCCGCCGCCTGCGCGGCGAAGGCCGGATCGAAGGGCTGGTCGGCCACCAGCAGCACGTCGGCGCCGATCAGCTGGCGCGCGTCGCGCTCCAGCCCCTGGCGCATCCGGTCGGACAGGAAGCCGACGCTGGCCAGCGCCGCCACCGCGAGCACCAGCGCGAACAGCAGCAGCGTCAGCTCGCCGGCCCGCCAGTCGCGCCGCGCCATCCGCCACGCCTGCACCCATGGCGAGAAACGCGCCCCGGCATGGGGCATGGCGACGGGGCGAACTAGCGCAGGGGCGGTGGAATCCGCGGCGGAATCGGTCGGCATGATGTCGTGGTCGGGTATTCGGTTTGGTGGCGCGGGCGACGCGGGCGGCGCCAATCGCAGTCAGTACGCGGGGTCAGTACGCCGCGGGCGGCCCGCCCTTGCGGGTCAGGGTGCCATGCAGCTTGCGCACGCCGCGCCACAGCTTGGGCAGCAGCCACAGCGCGAGCAGCAGGCTGATCGCCAGCAGCACGAAGAACAGCACCGGCAGGAAGAACGCCAGCAGCAGGCTGCCGGTGGCGGTCACATCCTCCGTGAATGAGGCCGCCCAATTCGAAAAGGGTTCCGGCGACACATTGATCAGCGCCCGGGTGCCAGCCTTGGCCGCGTGCGCGGTACCGGCGAGCGTGCCGCCGATCAGGCCGGCGATCACCATCCATTGCGGATCGAGATTGCCGAACGCCGCGGCGGCCAGGATCGCACCGGCGGGAATGCGTACGAAGGTATGGAAGCCGTCCCACAGCGAATCGAAACCCGGGACCTTGTCGGCGATGAATTCGGCCAGCGCCAGCACCGCCGCCACACCGATCACCCAGTTCGACGCCAGGGGCTGCAGCCCTGCGGGCAGATCCAGCCAGCCCATGCGGGCCAGCACGCCGGCGGCCAGCACGGCCAGGTAGAGACGAAAGCCGCTGGCCCAGGACATGCCCGCGGCCAGCGCGGCGGTTTCCAGCATCGGGACGCCCTCGCAGAGTCGCGGCCGGCGGCGCCGGCCATGGGCGCAGTGTAATACGGGCGGGATGCGGGCCTGTCCGGGGCGGCTTCCGCCAGCCTCCATCCTGCTGCGCCCCTCTCCCGCAGAGCGGGAGAGGGGCGCAAAACTGGAGCCCGCCTATTCCTTTCCTACTCCCGCCCGTCCGCCCCATACCAGGGCAGGACCTGCTCCGGCGCCAGCAGCCCGCGCTGCTCGGCCAGCGCATAGCCCGGCAGCGCGGTGATGCGCGCGCCGATCGCCGGGTCGCCCAGCAGCGCCAGCAGGGCATGGACCCACGGTGCGAACTGGTCGGCCTTGCGCAGCGCCAGGTAGTAGACCTCGCGCGTCAGCGGCACGAAGGCCAGGCCATGCGCCTCGGCATTGACGCGCAGGCCGAAACCAACCTCGGCGCGGCCGGCATGCACCGCCTCGGCGACCTTCTCGTTGCTGAACTCGGGCTGGTCATAGCCGACGACCTGGTCGGCATACAACCCCTGTGCCGCCAGCAACTGGTCGAACAGCAGCCGGGTGCCGGAGCTGCGCTGCCGGTTGACGAAGCGGGCCTGCGTGCGCACCAGGTCGCGCAGCGCGCGGATCTCCCGCGCCCGCGACGGCGCGACCATCAGCCCCTGCTCGCGCGAGGCCACGGGGATCAGCCGCACAGAGGACGGGCGCAGCCATTTGCGCAGCGTCACGTGCGCGACCGATCCGGCCGTCTGGATCGGCGCGACATAGAAGCCCGCCAGCTCGGCCTGCCGCTCGTGCAGGCAGATCAGGCCCTCGACGCTGCCGCAGAACACGGTATCGAGCTGCAGGCCCTCCGGCTGCTCGTTCAGGGCCGCCGCCAGCACCTCCATCGCGGGGTCGTGGCTGCCCGAGAAATGGATCCGGGTCTGCGGCCGCGCGGCATCGTCCAGTTCCGCGGCGAACTCCGCCAGCGCCTTGCGCACCGCCGGATCGACCGCCTCGCGCAACTTGACCTCGGCCCGCAGCAGACGCTCGCCGAAACGGGTCAGCGAGGCGCCGCGGCCGCGCTCCATATCGAGCATGTTGCGCCCGAGCAGCGCCTCCCAGTCGCGCATCACGCCCCACGCATGCCGGTACGACAGCCCGACCTTGGCGGCGGCGCGATGCAGCGAGCCGGTCTCGCGCACCGCCTGCAGCAGCAGGAACACCTTGCCGTTGGCACGCGGGTTGTCGTCCGTCGATACCACCGGAAACAGTTCGAAATGGAATGTCATATGTTCCGCTGTTCTTATTTACTTTGTTCTTGGAGTGCCGAGACAATCATGGCGCCCGTACAAGCTTGCGCAGATTAGCGGAAGCTTCGGATGTCGCGCATTGTCACCGAAGCGGATGGGCACTTGCAATTATGTTCAGATAAACATAACAAGAGGAATTCCGACATGCCGTTTCCCATCCTCGGTGGCCCATCCTGCCCGTCCGGCCCCTCCCGCGCGCTGCCGCGCCTGCTTGCCGCGGTGCTGCTGTCCGCCGCCTCGCTGCTCGGCCCCGGCGCCGCCCTCGCCGGCGAACTGAAGCTGGCGACCACCACCAGCACCGAAAACTCCGGCCTGCTCAAATACCTGCTGCCGCGCTTCGAGCGCGACAGCGGCGTCACGGTCAAGGTGATCGCGGTCGGCTCCGGCAAGGCGATGAAGATGGGCGAGATGGGCGACGTCGACGTGCTGCTGGTGCACGCGCGCAAGATGGAAGACGCCTTCGTCGCGGCGGGCCACGGCATCGACCGGCGCGACGTGATGTACAACGACTTCATCGTGGTCGGCCCCTCCGCGGACCCGGCAAAGATTACGGGCAGCAAGGACGTGATCGCCAGCTTCCGCAAGATCGCCGCCAGCGGCGTCAAGTTCATCTCGCGCGGCGACAACTCGGGCACCGACGTGATGGAGAAGTCGTACTGGAAGGAGGCCGGCATCGAGCCCAAGGGCCAGCCCTGGTACGTCAACGCCGGGCTCGGCATGGGGGAGGTGCTGACGATGGCGGCGCAGATGCCCGGCTACACGCTGTCCGATCGCGCCACCTACGGCGCCTATCGCGCCAAGACCGGCCTGGCCATTGCGGTGCAGGGCGATCCAAAGATGTTCAATCCCTACGGCATCATCGCGGTCAATCCGGCCAGGCATCCCGGCATCAACTACACCGATACGCGCAAGCTGATCGAGTGGATCACGTCCAAGGCGGGGCAGGACGCCATCGCCGCCTACAAGGTCGACGGCGAGCAGCTGTTCTTCCCCAGCTACAAGACGGGCTCCTGAGCCGGCTCCTGAGCCGGACGGCAAGCTCCCCTTCAGCCGCCGCTCAGGGTTCGGCCGCCATCTCCAGCCGCGGCAGCAGCGGCAGATCGGCCGCGACCTCGGCGATCATCCGGCGCAGCCACAGCACGTCAGGCGCGGCGTGGCAGCGCTCGTGCCATAGCTGGTAGAAGCGCATGCGCGGGAACGACACCGGCGCCGGCACCATCCGGATCGGCAGGTACTGCGCGTAGTGCGCGGCGAACTGCCGGCCGGTGGTGAACACCATGTCGGTCTTCATCAGCACATAGGGCACCAGCCCGAAATACGGCAGCGTGACCTGGATGCGACGCTTGTAGCCCTGCTCGGCCAGCGCCTGGTCGATCATGCTGCGCTGCATCGACGCATACGGCGCCGGCGCCAGGTGCGGCATCTCCAGGTAGTGCTTCAGCGACAGCCCCTTGCGCGCCAGCGGATGCTGGGCGCCGAGCATGCACACCACCTCGTCCTCGAACAGCGGCGAGATATGCAGATGCTCGGGCGGCGACAGCCAGTTGCCGATCACGATATCGAGCTTGCCCTGCTCGAGCTCCTCCAGGAAATCCGTGGCGCTGGTCAGCGGATGGACGAACAGCTTCGCGCCCGGCGCCAGCCGGCGCACCCGCTCGACGATATTGGGCAGGAAGAAGGCGTCCAGATAATCGGGCGCGCCCAGGTGGAAGGTGCGGTCAGTCGTGGCCGGATCGAACTGCTGCGGCGGCCGCGCGATTCGGTCCATCGCCGCCAGGCTCTGCTCTGCGAGCTCCAGCAGCTCGCGGCCGCGCTCGGTCGGCACCATGCCGCTCTTGCCGCGCACCAGGATCGCGTCGCCGGTGATCTCGCGCAGGCGCTTGAGCGTATTGCTGATGGCCGGCTGCGATTGCCCCATCCGCACCGCGGTGCGCGTGACGCTCTGCTCGGTCAGCAGGGTATGCAGTACCCGAAGCAGATAGGTGTCCAGATGGTCGCGTCCGTGCATGGTGAATTCGTCCGGCCTGATAAGCCTGCGGGCCGGTAGCGTGGGGATAAGGATCGGCGCATAGTGTATGCCAGCCACCCTGGCAGCGGTCAATTCGGCGCAAACCCGCGGAATGCGGCGAATTCTGTGCGCTGCCGCGCAATCGGCGAAGGCGGGAGCCGTGCCGCGGGCGGCGTGCACGCCATGATGGGGCATATCACCTGGGCCGAATATTGCTACTCGGCGCGAGTGCTATGTTTGTCCCCATCGCAAGGAGATAAAACGACCATGGAGACACAACCCATCCGCTTCTACCATCGCGGCCAGGTCCAGCAGGTCACCGATGCCCCGATCACCCGCACCGTGCTGCAATACCTGCGCGAGGACGCGCGTTGCACGGGCACCAAGGAAGGCTGCGCCGAGGGCGACTGCGGCGCCTGCACCGTGGTGATCGGCGAACTGCAGCCCGATGGCGAACTGAGCTTCAAGGCGGTCAACTCCTGCATCCAGTTCCTGCCCACGCTCGACGGCAAGGCGCTGATCACGGTAGAGGACCTGCGCCAGGCCGACGGCTCGCTGCATCCGGTGCAGGAGGCCATGGTCGAATGCCACGGCTCGCAATGCGGCTTCTGCACGCCGGGCTTCGTGATGTCGCTGTGGGCGCTGTACCAGCAGCACCAGCCCGGTGGACCTGCGCCGGACCGCCAGACCATCTGCGACGCGCTGACCGGCAATCTGTGCCGCTGCACCGGTTACCGGCCGATCATCGAGGCGGGCCAGCGCATGATGTCGCTGCCCGCGCCGCACGCCAGCCGGCTCGAGCCAAAGGCGATCGCCACCGCGCTGCGCACGCTGATGCGCGAGGATACCTTCCACTATCGCGATCCGTCGGGCGCCCTGTTCCATGCGCCGCGCACCGCGTCGGCCTTCGCCGCGCTGAAGGCCGCCGATCCGTCGGCACGCATCCTGGCCGGCAGCACCGACGTGGGACTGTGGGTCACCAAGCAATTCCGCGAGCTGGGCAACCTGCTCTATGTGGGCCAGGTCGAGGATCTGCAGCAGGTGCTCGAGCACGACGGCGTCATCGAGATCGGCGCCGCCGTCTCGCTCGAACGCGCCTACGCCGCGCTCAACCAGGCCCATCCCGAACTCGAAGAGCTGTGGAAGCGCTTCGCCTCGCTGCCGATCCGCAATGCCGGCACGCTCGGCGGCAATATCGCCAACGGCTCGCCAATCGGCGACTCGATGCCGGCGTTGATCGCGCTCGGCGCCGAGGTCGTGCTGCAGCATCGCGAGACACGCCGCACGCTGCCGCTCGAGGACCTGTACCTGGCCTACCAGAAGACCGCGATGGCCGAGGGCGAATTCGTCGCGGCGCTGCGCGTGCCGGTGTCCGGGCCCCAGCACTTCCGTACCTACAAGCTGTCCAAACGCTTTGACGAGGACATTTCCGCGGTCTGCGCCGCCTTCGGCATTACCGTCGCCGACGGCGTCGTGCGGCAGGCCCGCATCGCCTTCGGCGGCATGGCGGCCACGCCCAAGCGCGCCGCCCAGGCCGAAGCCGCGCTGCTCGGCCAGCGCTGGGACGAAGCGACCGTCAAGGCCGCGATGGCCGCGCTGTCGCAGGACTACACGCCGCTGACCGATATGCGCGCCACTGCCGAGTACCGTGCCCGCGGCGCCGCCAACCTGCTGTACCGCTTCTGGCTGGAGACGCGCGACGATGCGCTGCCGGCCGCGGCCGTCAATGTCCGGGCGATTGGCGCCGGCAGCGTGCCGGCCACCGCCGCCACCGTTTAAGAAGAGGAGCGATCGGCATGAACAAGCAAACCGAAGCCTTCCTGCTCGACACCGGTGCCGGCAACGGCGGCGGTCCCGTGGCGGCGGACTTCAGCAGCGGCGACCTCGCCGCGCATATCGCCGCCGAGGCGCCGCCGCAGATCGGCGTGTCGCGCCCGCACGAGTCCGCGCATCTGCATGTGGCCGGCACGGCCACCTATACCGACGACATCCCCGAACTGGCCGGCACGCTGCACGCCGCGCTCGGCATGAGCGCGCGCGCCCATGCCCGCATCCGCTCGATCGCGCTCGACAAGGTGCGTGCCGCGCCGGGCGTCGTCACGGTGCTGACCGCGAAGGACATCCCCGGCGTCAACGACTGCGGGCCGATCATCCACGACGACCCGATCCTGGCCAGCGACACGGTGCAGTTCGTCGGCCAGCCGATCTTCATCGTGGTGGCCTCCTCGCACGATGCCGCGCGCCGCGCCGCGCGCCTGGCCGCGATCGATTACGAGGACCTGCCGCCGATCCTGACGCCCGAAGCCGCGCACCAGGCCCGCAGCTACGTGCTGCCGCCGATGCATCTGGAGCGCGGCCAGCCGCGCCAGCACCTGGGCACGGCCGCGCATCGCGACAAGGGCCATATTCGCCTCGGCGGCCAGGAACAGTTCTATCTGGAAGGCCAGATCGCCTACGCGGCGCCGAAGGAAAACGACGGCATGCACGTCTGGTGTTCGACCCAGCATCCGACCGAGATGCAGCACGCGGTCGCGCACGTGCTGGGCTGGCAGGTGCACCAGGTGCTGGTCGAATGCCGGCGCATGGGCGGCGGCTTCGGCGGCAAGGAATCGCAGTCCGCGCTGTTCGCCTGCTGCGCGGCGCTGGCCGCGTGGAAGCTGATGTGCCCGGTCAAGCTGCGTCCGGACCGCGACGACGACATGATGATCACCGGCAAGCGCCACGACTTCGTGTTCGACTACGAGGTCGGGCACGACGCGCAGGGCCGCATCGACGCGGTCGCGGTCGAGATGGTGTCGCGCGCCGGCTTCTCGGCCGACCTGTCGGGCCCGGTGATGACGCGTGCGATCTGCCACTTCGACAACGCCTACTGGCTGCCGCACGTGCAGATCGACGGCTACTGCGGCAAGACCAATACGCAGAGCAATACCGCGTTCCGCGGCTTCGGCGGACCGCAGGGCGCCTTCGCGATGGAGTACATCCTCGACAATATCGCGCGCACCGTCGGCCGCGATGCGCTCGACGTGCGCCGCGACAACCTGTACGGCAAGACCGAACGCAACGTGACGCCCTACGGCCAGACCGTCGAGGACAACGTCATCCACGAACTGCTCGACCAGCTCGAGGCCAGCAGCGACTACCGCGCCCGGCGCGAGGCCACGCGCGCGTTCAATGCCGCCAGCCCGGTGCTGAAGAAGGGCATCGCGATCACGCCGGTCAAGTTCGGCATCTCGTTCAACGTCGCCCACTTCAACCAGGCCGGCGCGCTGGTGCACGTCTATAACGACGGTTCGGTGCTGGTCAATCATGGCGGCACCGAGATGGGCCAGGGGCTGAACACCAAGGTGGCGATGGTGGTCGCGCACGAGCTGGGCATCCGGCTCGAACGCGTGCGCGTGACCGCGACCGACACCAGCAAGGTGGCCAACACCTCGGCAACGGCCGCCTCGACCGGCACCGACCTGAACGGCAAGGCCGCGCAGGACGCGGCGCGCCAGATCCGCGAGCGGCTGGCCGCCTTCGCCGCGCGCCAGGCCGGCGTCGAGCCGTCGACCGTGCGCTTCGGCGACGACCTGGTGGTGGCGGGCGAGCTGCGCCTGCGCTTCGACGAGCTGGCGCGCCAGGCCTATGTGGCCCGCGTGCAGCTGTGGTCCGACGGCTTCTACGCGACGCCCAAGCTGCATTGGGACCAGAGCAAGCTGCAGGGCCGGCCGTTCTACTACTACGCCTACGGCGCCGCCTGCTCCGAAGTGCTGGTCGACACGCTGACCGGCGAATTCCGGCTGCTGCGTGCCGACGTGCTGCACGACGTCGGCCGCTCGCTGAACCCGGCGATCGATATCGGCCAGGTCGAAGGCGGCTTCATCCAGGGCATGGGCTGGCTGACCACCGAGGAGCTGTGGTGGAACAAGGACGGCAAGCTGATGACGCATGCACCGTCGACCTACAAGATCCCGACCGTCAACGACTGCCCGGAAGTGTTCAACGTGCGGCTGTTCGAGAACCGCAACGCCGAGGACAGCATCCACCGCTCCAAGGCGGTCGGCGAGCCGCCGCTGCTGCTGCCCTTCTCGGTGTTCTTCGCGATCCGCGACGCCATCGCCAGCCTCGGCGACTATCGCCTCAATCCGCCGCTGGATGCGCCTGCAACCAGCGAGGCGATCCTGGACGCGGCCGATGCCGTGCGTCAGGCGGCCGCGGCCGCCTGAGCGGCGCCGGGACATCGAGAACACGGACGCGATCATGCAGGACGCCCCGCTCAAGCCCTTCCGCTTTGCCGACGCCGCTGCGCTGGTGCGCGCCGGCGTGCCGGTGACGATGGTCACCATCGTCGAGGTCAAGGGCTCCGCGCCGCGCGAGCCCGGCATCCGCATGCTGGTGACCGGCGACGACCTGATCGGCACCATCGGCGGCGGCCATCTGGAATGGCGCGGCATGGCGATTGCGCGGGAGATGCTCGATGCGGCCGCGGGCGGCGAGCTGTCGTCGCTTGCGCCCGATGCCACCCGCCGCATCGTGCGGATTCCGCTCGGGCCCGCGCTGGGCCAGTGCTGCGGCGGCGTGGTGCAGCTCGCCTTCGAGCGGCTGGGCCCGGCCGATCTGGAATGGCTGGACGCGGTCGAGGCCGCCTTCGCCGCGCGCCGCACCGTGACGCGCACGGTGCCGGCGGCCGGCCCGGTCCGCCATGCGATCGATCGCACGCCGTTGCCGACGCTGCCCGCCGTCACGCTGCACGAAGACGGCAGCTGGACCGACCTGCTGGCCCCGGACGAGATGCACGTGGTGCTGTTCGGCGCCGGCCATGTCGGCCATGCCCTGGTCAAGGTGCTCGGCACGCTGCCGTGCACGGTCCATTGGGTCGACGAGCGCGACACGCTGTTCCCGGCCGGCCTTCCCGGCAACGTGGTGGCCGAGGCCACCGACACGGCCGAGGCGGTGGTCGACCACGCACCACCCGGCAGCTACTTCCTGGTGATGACGCACAGCCACGCGCTGGACCAGGCGCTGTGCGAACGGATCCTGCGGCGCACCGACTTTGCCTACTTCGGGCTGATCGGCTCGAAAACCAAGCGCGCGCGCTTCGAACACCGGATGGTCGAGCACGGCATCGACCCCGCCAGCTTCTTACGGATGACCTGCCCGATCGGCGTCGAGGGCATCACCGACAAGGCTCCGGCTATGATTGCAGTTGCCATCGTCGCCCAGCTGCTGCAAGTGCGCGATCAGCGCCTGGCCGCGCTGCGCTCCGACGCACCGGCAACGCAGCCGGATGGCGGGCAACCGGGCGAGAGCGACAGCCCCGCCCACCGGTAACCGCGCCGGCCTTCTGCTCGAACGCCACCCATGCGACAACACGAGCAGCAGGCCGGCATAGCAAAAAAGGATTCCCCATGACGCTCGACGCCGCGCTCGCGGACCGCATCCGCCGCACTCCCAAGGCCGAACTGCACGTGCACATCGAAGGGACGCTCGAGCCCGAGCTGATCTTCCGGCTCGCGCAGCGCAACCGGGTCAAGCTGCCCTACCCCAGCGTCGAGGCGTTGCGCGCCGCCTATGCGTTCACCGACCTGCAGTCCTTCCTCGACATCTACTATGCCGGCGCCAGCGTGCTGCTGACCGAGGAAGACTTCTTCGACATGACGATGGCGTACGTCGAGCGCGCGGTCGCCGATAACGTGCGCCACGCGGAGATCTTCTTCGATCCGCAGACGCATACCGCGCGCGGCGTGGACATCGAGATCGTGATCGACGGCATCGCCGACGCCCTCGCGCAGGCGCGCACGCAGTACGACTTCTCCAGCAGCATGATTCTTTGCTTCCTGCGGCATCTGTCGGAGGAAGACGCGTTCGCCACGCTGGAGGCCGCGCTGCCCTATCGCGACCGCTTCGTCGGCGTCGGGCTCGATTCGTCGGAGCGCGGCAATCCGCCCGAGAAGTTCGCGCGGGTATTCGCCCGTGCGAAGGAGCTGGGCCTGCATCGCGTGGCCCATGCCGGCGAGGAAGGCCCGGCCGACTATGTCCGCGACGCGCTCGACATCCTGCAGGTCGAGCGGATCGACCACGGCGTGCGTGCGATCGACGATCCGGCACTGGTCGAGCGCCTGGCGCGCGAACGCATCGCGCTGACGGTCTGCCCGCTGTCGAACCAGAAGCTCAAGGTCTATCCGGACCTGCGCGACCATTCGTTGAAGAAGCTGCTCGACGCCGGCGTCGCGGTGACCATCCATTCGGACGACCCGGCCTATTTCGGCGGCTACATGAACGCCAACTGGGAAGCCACCTTCGACGCGCTGCCGCTGGACGCGGCGGACGCGCACCGGCTCGCACGCAACAGCTTCGAGGCAAGCTTCCTGCGGCCGGCGCTGAAGGCCGAGTACCTGACCGAAGTCGACCGCTTCTGGCAATCGGCCAGTCCCCCGGAGCCGACACGCGCGGCGACGGCTTGATGCCGTTGCGGCCCTGACCGGCGCAACATCGGCCGGCGCCTCGCGCCGGCCCTCCCCAACCCCATGACCATGAACCAGACCACCGCCTTCCCTTCCCCGACCGGTACCCTTCGCGCCATCCGTGGCCGCGTGCTGCATTTCCAGCGCGACCCGCAATTCCATGATGATGCGTATCAGTATTGGGAAGACGGTGTGCTGCTGGTCGCCGACGGCCGCATCGCCGCGGCCGGCCCCTATGCCGAGCTGGCGCCGTCGATCGCCCCGGGCACCGAGGTGACCGACCATCGCGGCAAGCTGATCGTGCCGGGCTTTATCGATACGCACGTGCACTACCCGCAGACCGACATGATCGCGTCGCCGTCGCCGGGGCTGCTGCATTGGCTCGACACCTATACCTTCCCCGAGGAGCGCCGCTTCGCCGAGCCCGAATACGCGGCCGCGGTGGCCAGCTTCTTCGCCGACGAGCTGCTGCGCAACGGCACCACCAGCGCGCTGGTCTGGAGCACCGTGCATGCCGCCTCGGCCGACGCGCTGTTCGCCGAGAGCCATCGCCGCAATCTGCGGCTGGCGACCGGCAAGGTGCTGATGGACCGCCATTGCCCTGAGTTCCTGCGCGACACCGCCGAATCGGGCGCGCGCGAATCGGCCGATCTGCTGTCGCGCTGGCATGGCAAGGGTCGCCTGTCCTATGCGATCACGCCGCGCTTCGCGCCGACCTCGACCGAGGCGCAACTGGCGGCCTGCGGCGAGCTGGCGCGCGCCTACCCGGATGCACTGATCCAGACCCACGTGGCGGAGAACCGCGACGAGGTCAAATGGGTAGCCGAGCTGTTCCCGCAGGCGCGCAGCTATCTGGACGTCTACGATCGATACGGCCTGCTGCGGCAGGGCGCGTTCTACGGCCATGCGATCCACCTGGATGACGACGATCGTCGCCGGCTCGCCGATACCGGCGCGGCGGTCGCACACTGCCCGACCTCGAACCTGTTCCTCGGCAGCGGTCTCTACGATTTCCACCAGTCGGACGCGCATCGGCTCAATCTGACGCTGGCCACCGACGTCGGCGGCGGCACCTCGTTCTCCATGCTGCGCACGATGAACGCTGCCCACAAGGTCGCGCGGATGGGCGGCTACCACCTGACCGCGCTGCGGATGTTCTATCTGGCGACGCGCGCGCCGGCCGATGCGCTGGGCTGGGGCGACCGCGTCGGCAGCTTCGCGCCCGGCAACGAGGCCGACTTCATCGTGCTCGATCCCGAGGCCACGCCGCTGCTGGGCCGCCGCAGCGCGCGCTCGGAAACGCTGGAGGAGCAGCTGTTCGCGTTTGCGATGCTGGGCGACGACCGGGTGATCGACAGCGTCTACGTGATGGGCGAGCGGGCCGATACGGCGGCGGCGTAGCGTACGCTTCGGCACGACCGAAGTCGCTGGGTCCCCGCGTGCGCGGGGACGACAGGCGCTTGTCCCGACCTCCGTCGTCCCCGCGAAAGCGGGGACCCAGCGGCGTTGGCTTTTGCTCTGGCCGTTGCCATGGCCGTTGCGCTTGCTTGACCGCGGTCAAGGCGGTTGTCATCGATCTGCATTACGCTGGCCCGCGCCATTCGACAATGCCGATGCCAATATGACCACACCCGCTGCACCCGCCGATGCCCTTCCATCTGAAGTTCCACCCGAGCCGCTGTCGCCCGATGCCCCGCTGCCGCCGCGCAAGATCATCCGCGGCTGGTTGATCCCGCTGTCGGCGCGCAGCACGCCGCGGGCGCTGCTATTGTTCGCGCTCGACGCGATATTGTTCGTGGCAACTCTCGCCGCGCTCGTCATCGTGCCGCACTGGCTCGCCAAGCTGGCGCTTGGCGTGCTGGCCGGCGTGCTGATCGCGCGCCTGTTCATCCTCGGACACGATGCCTGCCACCAGAGCCTGACGCCCCGGCGCGGCCTGAACAAGTGGCTGGGCCGGATCGCCTTCCTGCCGTCGCTGACGCCGTACAGCCTGTGGGAGGTCGGCCATAACGTCGTCCATCACGGCTATACCAACCTGAAGGGCTTCGACTTCGTCTGGGCCCCGTATTCGATGGAAGAGTACGCGGCCTTGCCGTGGTGGCGGCGCGCGCTGGAACGGCTTTATCGCAACGGCCTGGGCGCCGGGCTGTATTACTTGATCGAGATCTGGTGGCTGAAGCTGTTCTTCCCCAGCCAGCGGCAGATGGCGACGCGCCGCCCGATCTTCCTCGCCGACTGCCTGCTGGCGGCGGGCTTCGCGGCGCTGTGGATCGGCGCGCTGGCTTGGCTGGCGCTCGCGACGAAGCAATCGGTCGCGCTGCTCCTGGTTGCCGGCTTCGCCGTGCCGTTCCTGGTCTGGAACGCGACGGTCGGCTTCGTGCTGTACGTCCACCATACCCATGAGAGCGTGGCGTGGTACGACAGCAAGGCGCAGTGGGCACGCGCCCAGCCCTTCGTCTCGACCACGGTCCATCTGCGCTTTCGCCACGGCGTCGGCACGCTGCTCCACCACATCATGGA
Organism: Cupriavidus sp.; assembly: GCA_031181345.1. Lineage (GTDB taxonomy): Bacteria > Pseudomonadota > Gammaproteobacteria > Burkholderiales > Burkholderiaceae > Cupriavidus. Next base: position 25,043 of record JAPSLC010000053.1, read on the forward strand.
ACACACCGCCCACCACGTCGACATGAGCGTGCCGCTGTATCGGCTCAAGCGCGCGCAGGCGCTGCTGGAGCACGCGCTGCCCGGCCGCATCGTGGTGCAGAACTTCTCGTGGCGCTGGTACTTCGATACCGCGCGGCGCTGCAAGCTGTACGACTTCCAGGCGCTATGCTGGACCGATTTCCGCGGCCGCCGCACCACGGCGCCGTCGCCGGTGCCGGCGTGATTTCGGGGGGGCCCGATGCCGTGGCAGCCCGCACCCGTATGGACGAGCCCCGCGCGGACTGGCTATAATCGCGCTTCCCATTGGGGAGTAGCCGCCCTGCCGCTCGACACCGAGTCGTGCGACAGGGGCGTACGTCAACAGACTTGACCGCTTGCGGTTATGGCGTGCGCAGCTTCGGAACGGTGCAATGCCTGTTCCAGGGCCTGGCGAGACCGATGACGTCGTTTTTCGGCTGGGCCGGGGAAAACGCACGTCATTGGCATCTCGCGATGCGTCCGGCCCGCTGCTCCGATAACAAAGAATGGAATCCCTGCTCGTCTCGACCGGTATCGTCGCCCTCGCGGAAATGGGCGACAAGACCCAGCTGCTTTCGCTGATCCTCGCTGCGCGCTACCGCAAGCCCATCCCCATCATCCTCGGCATCCTGATCGCGACGCTGGTCAATCATGGCCTGGCCGGCGTTCTCGGCGGCTGGATCACGCAAATGGTCGGCCCGGCGCTGCTGCGCTGGATCCTCGGCCTGGGCTTCATCGCGATGGGCGCATGGATGCTGATCCCCGACAAGCTCGACGAGACCGAGAAGCCCAAGGCGGTCAAGGGCGCATTCGGCGTGCTGTGCGCCACCGTCGTGGTGTTCTTCTTCGCCGAGATGGGCGACAAGACCCAGATCGCCACCGTCGCCCTCGCCGCGCGCTTCAGTACCGATATCCTCGCCGTGGTCGCCGGCACCACGATCGGCATGATGCTGGCCAATGTGCCCGCGGTGCTGCTGGGCGAACGCTTCGCGCACCGGCTGCCCATCCGGCTGGTGCATCGGATTGCGGCGGCGGTGTTCGTCGGTTTGGGCGTGGTGGCGTTGTTGGATATCGCGCGCTAAAGCGCCTCAGAATGCCAGCCATCAGGTCATACCGCGGCTCCGCCCGAGCGGAGCCGCCCGCAGCACGGCCACTCGTCGAGGCCATCCGGGAACACGTCGCCCCCTTGGGCGGCGTCGACCTGGAAATTGCGCCAGGAGCCTGATGGCTGATCCGCTGACATCGCCGAGTCAAAGGGATACAAGGCCATAAAAAAACGGGGCTTTCGCCCCGTTCAAACCCTCGCCGGTCCGGTACTGCGGTCGCCGACTGCGCGGCCACCGGACCGTCGATCACCGATCGGTGGGTTATTGCGTCGTGTTGGCGCCGGCCTCGAACCACTGGCCCAGCAGCGCGCGCTCGTCGTCCGTGATCTGTGTGACGTTGCCCAGCGGCATCGCCTTCTGCTGCACGGCCTGCTGATAGATCAGCTGGGCGTGCGCCTTGATCTCGTCCGGCGTCTCGAGCTTGATGCCCTTGGCCGCGGTCGGCATCATCTTCGGCGCTTCGGCATGGCACTGCACGCAGCGCGCGTTCATGATCTCCTGCACCTTGTTGAAGCTGACCTTGGTCGCGGTGGCGCCGTCCGGTTGCGCGGCCACCGGCTGGCGCGGCTGCGGGGCGATCATCACGGCGACCACGCCCAGCGCGGCAACGCCGGCGGCCGGCCACACGATATTGATCTTGCCCTTGTGCTTGAGGATGAAGAATTGGCGGATCAGCACGCCGGCCAGCATGATCAGCACCAGCACGACCCAGTTGTACTTGTGCGCGTAGGTCATGCTGTAGTGGTTCGACAGCATCGCGAACAGCACCGGCAGCGTGAAATAGGTGTTATGCACGCTGCGCTGCTTGGCGTTCTTGCCGTGGATCGGATCGACCGGCTTGCCCTCGCGCATTGCCGCGACGGTCTTGCGCTGACCCGGGATGATCCACACCAGCACGTTGGCGCTCATGATGGTGGCGATCATCGCGCCGGTCAGCAGGAACGCCGCACGGCCCGAGAACAGGTGGCAGGCCACATAGGCGGCCAGCACCACGTACAGCGCCACCAGGATGCCCACCGTGCGGTCGTTCTTGCCGAACACGCGGCAGATGCAGTCGTAGACCACCCAGCCCACCGCCAGATAGGCGATCGCCAATCCGACCGCCGCGCCCGGCGACATGTCGTAGACGTTCTTGTCGATCAGGAACGTGCTGGCGTTGAACAGGTACAGCACCACCAGCAGCGCGAAGCCCGTCATCCACGTCGAATACGACTCCCAATAGAACCAATGCAGGTTCTCGGGCAGTTTCTTCGGTGCGGTCAGGTATTTTTGCGGGTTATAGAAGCCGCCGCCGTGCACGGCCCACAGTTCGCCGCCGACGCCCTTGTCGACCAGGTCGGGATCGACCGGCTTTTGCAGGCTGTTGTCCAGCCAGACGAAGTAGAACGACGAGCCGATCCACGCGATCGCGGTGATCACGTGGGCCCAGCGCAGCAGCAGATTGGCCCAGTCGAGAATATAGCCTTCCATCTCTTGTCTCCTGTTTCCCTCGCTGCGCGAATCAGCTGCCGCGGTAGGTCGAATACGACCACGGCGACACCAGCAGCGGCACGTGGTAATGCGCGCTCGTATCGGCAATGCCGAAACGCAGCGTCACCACGTCGAGAAAGGCCGGCTCGGGCAATTTGACGCCGCGCGCACGGAAATAATCGCCGGCGCCGAATTCGAGCTCATAGACGCCGACCGCAAAGTCGGCGCCTTCGAGCAGCGGCTGATCGCAACGGCCGTCGTGATTGGTCACAACGGTCTTCAGCGTTTCGCGGCGATTGTCAACAATTCTGGAAAGGGTAATCGACAGGCCTTGGCCGGGAATGCCTGCGGCGGTGTCGAGAACGTGGGTGGTCAAGCGTCCCATGGTCTGGTTCCTTAGCACGTGGGTGGTGAGAGGCGCCGCTGCCTTCACTAGCACCATTTGTGGGTATGGTGCCCGCTCGGTACGTCTTTTCAACGCATCCCGGCGCAGAACTGGTGCATGGCGACAATGCGCTGCACCAATCCGGATGACAACTGCGGGATTACCCGTAGTTGTCGAAAACCTGGTTCGGTTTTGTTGACAATATTGAATGCACAACCAAATAATTGTCAACAATTTTTGGATCGGCGCCATTGCACGATGCGCGGCCGAATCCCTCCACCAGCGGGTGCCACGATGTCCAAGACTCTCAAGCTGATTGCCGGCGCCGATGAAGGCGCCGCGCCCAACGAAACGAAGCCGCGCAAGGGCTCGGTCGAGGAGCGCATGTATCACGAGATCTACGACGCGATCATGGAGCATCGGCTGCCGCCGCGCACCAAGCTGACCGAGCATTCGCTTTGCGAGATCTATGCCACCGCGCGCCACACGGTGCGCAAGGTGCTGGCGCGGCTGGCCGCGGACGGCATGGTGGACCTCGAACCGAATCGCGGCGCCTTCATCGCCAGCCCCTCCACCGACGAGGCGCACGACATGTTCGAACTGCGCCAGATGCTCGAGCGCGCCGTGCTGGAGAAGCTCGCGGCCCAGCGCAATGTCCGCAGCGTGATCGCGCCGGTGCGCCAGATGGTCCAGCAGGAACGGCAGGCCTTCCTGAACAACGAGCGGCCCAAGTGGATCCGCATGTCGGCCGAATTCCATACCGCGCTCGCCGAGCTGTCCGGCAACGCGCTGCTGGTCACGATGATGCGCCGGCTGGTCTCGCGCACCACGCTGATGATCGCCAGCGTCGAGGCGCCGGGCAACAACGCCTGCTCCTTCGACGAACACGAGGCCATTCTCGATGCGCTCGAACAGGGCGACGCCGCCCTGGCGCAAGCGCGCATGGCGCACCATCTCGGCGCCTGCGCCGACCGCGTACAACCCGACGAACCGGGCAACTTCGATCTTCGCAGCGTGCTGGGACGCTCCACCTAGCACGCTGTTCCACCCTGCCGGCGCCCCGCCCAGCTTTCGCAGCCCGTCCAGCCACGCGCACCCTCGCAGGTGCCGGCAGCGGGCCCAGGCCTGAATCGTTCCGAACGATCGGGCCGGACGCACCAGAAGGCATGCGGACGCCAAGCAAACGTCCAACCATCGGAGAGGAGACAAACACAATGACAAGCGCAAGCACCACGGTCCCCACGGACCTGACCAACGAGCGCCTGCCCTCGGGGCGGCTGCTCGCGCTCGGGCTGCAGCATGTACTGGTGATGTACGCGGGCACCGTGGCGGTGCCGCTGATCGTCGGCGGCGCACTGAAGCTGCCGAAGGACCAGCTGGCCTTCCTGATCAACGCCGACCTGTTCGCCGCCGGCATCGCCACGCTGATCCAGGCGTTCGGCTTCTGGAAGTTCGGCATCCGGCTGCCGGTGATGATGGGCGTGACCTTCGCCTCGGTGGCGCCAATGATCGCGATCGGCTCCGATCCCAATATCGGCCTGCTCGGCATCTACGGCGCGGTGATTGCGTCAGGCCTGTTCGGCATCCTGATTGCGCCGATGATGGGCCGCATGCTGGGCCTGTTCCCGCCCGTGGTGACCGGCACGGTGATCACGCTGATCGGCGTGTCGCTGATGCGGGTCGGCATCAATTGGGCCGCAGGCGGCCAGCCCACCACGCGCACGGTGATCGACGGCGTGGCCAAGGAAGTGCCCAACCTCGCCTATGGCGACCTGACCAATCTCGGCATCGCGGCACTGGTACTGGTGATCATCCTGCTGCTGACCAAGTTTGGCCGCGGCCTGGTGTCGAACTGCGCGGTGCTGCTCGGCATCGTCGCCGGCACGCTGATCGCGATGGCGATGGGCAAGGTGTCGTTCGAAGGCCTGCACGAGGCGAGCTATGTGGCCGTCATCACGCCGCTGCATTTCGGCATGCCGACCTTCCACTTCTCGGCGATCCTGTCGATGTGCATCGTGATGGTGATCACGCTGGTCGAATCGACCGGCATGTTCCTTGCACTGGCAGACATCACCGGCAAGCGGCTTTCCAACGCCGACCTGACGCGCGGCCTGCGCGCCGACGGCCTGGGCACGGTGATCGGCGGCGTGTTCAATACCTTCCCGTACACCTCGTTCTCGCAAAACGTGGGCCTCGTCACCGTGACCGGCGTGCGCTCGCGCTATGTCGCCGCGGCGGGCGGCCTGATCCTGATCGCCTTCGGCCTGTTCCCCAAGATGGCGCACGTGGTGGCCTCGGTGCCGCAGTTCGTGCTGGGCGGCGCCGGCATCGTGATGTTCGGCATGGTGGCAGCGACCGGCATCCGCATCCTGGGCTCGTGCGACTTCAACCGCAATCGCCACAACCTGTTCATCGTAGCGATCTCGATCGGCTTCGGCATGATCCCGACGCTGTCGCCGACGTTCTTCCAGAACCTGCCGAGCTGGACCCATGCGATCACGCACAGCGGCATCGTGCTGGGCACCGTGGTCGCGGTGGCGCTGAACCTGTTTTACAACGGCATCCAGTCGGCCGACGAAGCGATGCGCAACGCGGCCGCCAATACCCACGGCACGGAATAAGGGCCAGCCGTGCGATTGCCCGCGCCGCCGCTTCTGTTGCTGCCTCGGCGGCGGCGCGGGCCGGGTCGATGCCGTGCGGCCTGTTTTGACAACCCGAGTGACCCTGATGACAAACCATAACTATCCACGCGATCTGATCGGTTACGGCAGCCAGCCGCCTCACGCCCAATGGCCCGGCGGCGCGCGCGTCGCGCTGCAGTTCGTGCTCAATTACGAGGAAGGCGGCGAGAACTGCGTGCTGCACGGCGACGCGGCCTCCGAGCAGTTCCTCTCCGAGATCGTCGGCGCGGCGGCCTACCCCGACCGCCACATGAGCATGGAGAGCATCTACGAATACGGCTCGCGCGCCGGCGTCTGGCGCATCCTGCGCGAGTTCG
>JAPSLC010000005.1 GCA_031181345.1 Cupriavidus sp.
TCGTGTGGCCGGATGCCTGGGGGTGGGGGTGGGTTGTCTGTGTGGTGGCGGCGTCTCCCTCGGGGTGTGGGTTGTGGGTTGGGGTGCCGGGCCCAGGGCGGTGCAAGCCACGATGGCAGCCCCGGATGCCGCTGCCCTCTCCCCCGGCCCCTCTCCCGCAAGCGGGAGAGGGGAGAAGCCAGACCGTTGAATTGGAGCTCAGCCCGGCAGCGCGATCGTAAACGTCGTGCCGCGTCCCGGCGCGCTGTCCACGCCGACATGGCCGCCGTGGCGCTCGACCACCGTCTTGACGAACAGCAGCCCCAGCCCGCTGCCTTCGCGCACCGGTCGACCCTCTTCCTGCAGCCGGCTGAACGGCTGGAACAGGCGGGCCTGCTCCTCGGGCGCGATGCCCGGCCCCTGGTCCGACACCGACAACATCAGGCCGCCATCGCTGCCGTCGTCGTGCCGCACGCGGCCGGCGCGCACGGTCACGGTGCCGCCCGGCGGGCTGTACTTGACCGCGTTGTCGATCAGGTTGGAGACGGCGCGCATCAGCAGCGTCGCTTCGCCATACAGCATCATCTCCTCGTTGCCGGTCTGCACCGCCACGGTCACGCGGCGCGCCTGCGCCAGCGCCCACAGCGAATCGGCGGCGTCCATCAGCACCGTGGCCAGATCGATCTCGGCAAAGCGCAGATGCTGCGATTCGGCCCGCGCCAGCTGGATGAAGTCGTCGGCCAGCGCCAGCGTGCGGCCGGCGTGGTGGCGGATCCGTTCGAGCAGCACCGGCGGTTCCAGCGCGCGCGTCGGGTCGGCCTGCAGCTCGACCAGCGCCAGGATCGACGCCTGCGGCGAGCGCATGTCGTGCGAGATGAAGCGCAGCGTTTCCTCGCGCTGGCGCTCGGCCAGCCGCACCTGCGTGATGTCGATGAAGCTGATGCTGAAGCCGGCGACCTCGCCCGCGTTGCCGCGCAGCGGTGCGCCGCGCAGCAGCATCGCCCGTTGGTCGTGGGTCTGCAGCTCGACCCCGGCGCGCTCCCCGCGCGTCGGCGCCGCGCCGTTGTCGGCCGCACGCTTGAGCCGATCCCAGTAATCGAGCCCACCCTGCGGCGGCGCGAAGATATCGGCGATCATCGTATCGAGCAAGGGGCGCGCGCCGCCCTCGGCATTGAGCGAGGACAGCAGCCGCGGCGACAGCGCGACCGCGCCGGCATTGGCCAGCAGGATGCTGCCGTCGGCGTCGCAGATCACGGTGGCATCGGGCAGGTTCTCCAGCCCGTCGGACAGCAGGCGGCGCAGGTCGCGCTGCCGCGTGATCATCCGGTACAGCGCGCTCATGCGCGTATCCAGCGTGCCGCCGGCCAGCGGCGGCGTGCTCTTGCCGCCCGGCAGCGCCGGCTCGCGTTCGAGCCGGGCGACCTCGGCCGACAGGAAGGCCAGCGCCGATTCCTGCCGGCGCCAGCTCCACAGCGGATAGAACAGCAGGCAGGCCAGGATCGCCGGTACCGGCGAGAACCACAGCCGGTCGAAATGCATCAGCGCCACGCTGGCGCCGAACAGGCCGACGATCACCGCGGCGCTGACCAGCAGGGCATCGCGCGGCGACATCAGCAGCGCGGCCAGGCAGGCGAGCAGCACCGGCAGCAGCGTCAGCGGCCAGTACCAGGCGCGCTGCACCGGCACGATGCCGTTATCGTCGAGCAGCGCCTGCGCGGCATTGGCCAGCAGCTCGACGCCGCTGATGCCGGCGCCGTTCTTGGACAGCGGCGCCGAGAACATGTCGCCCAGACCGGTCGCGCCGGCGCCCACCAGCACCAGCTTGTCGCGGAACAGCTCGGGCGGAATGGCGCCGCTGAGCACATCGATCGCCGACACCGTGCGGAAGGTGCCGATCGGTCCAGCGAACGGAATGCCCAGGCGATAGCGGCGATGCCATTCGCCGGACAGCGTCTCGTCGACCGGCACCTGCCGATAGCTCGCGAGCGGCCGCTGCGGCTGGCCGAACTGCACCAGCCGCACGACGAAATGGTCGAGCATCTGGCCGGGCAGGCCCTCCTGCAGATAGATATGGCGGGCCAGCCCGTCGACATCGGTGGCGATATTGATATGACCGACATCGGCGCCGAGCGCGGGCAGCGGATAGTTGAGGCGATAGCCGTCGCGCACGGGCTCGGCCAGCGCGGGGATGATCACGTTGCCGGCGCGCGCCATGCTGACCGCCAGCGCCTCGTCGTCCTCGGGATGGCGCCAGTCCGGTTCGACCAGCAGCACGTCGAGCCCGATCACGCGCGCGCCGCCGTCGGCAAGCCGATCGACCAGCCCGGCAAGCAGCGAACGCCGCCACGGCCAGCGGCCCACCGCGGACAGCGATTCATCGTCGATCGAGACGATCAGGATGTCGTCGCGCGGCGCGTGCTGCTGCGCGGCGATGCCGATGTCGTAGACCGCCAGATCCAGCCGCTGGCTGGCGCCGAAATCCGCGCGCACCGCGGCCAGCACCATCACCAGCATGGTCAACACCAGCCATTCGATCAGCGTGCGCCGATGAAAGCCCGCGATCAGGCCGCTGCCCGCGGCCGTGCGCACCTGGGGCAGGCGAAAGCGGCTACCTGCCACGGCGCACACTGCCGCTGGCAGTACCGATCGGAGCCCCCGTGCCGTCGCGCAAAGGCTCGTGGACTTCGATGCGTTGCGGCGCCGAGAACGGCGACTCGCTGCCATCGCGCTCGATGCGCGCGACCCGCACGTAATAGACGCCGGCCGGCGGACGCGCCAGCGCCGCGGTGTCCGACTCGATGCGCTGGTCCTGCAGCGGTCGGGCAAAGCCCGGCTCGTCGGCCAGCTGCACGCGATAGGCCAGCGGCGCGAAGGCCTCGGACTGTCCGGCCGCGCCCCAGCCCAGCCGCAGCGCACCGCCGTTGTCCTCGAGCAGTGCGACGCCCGGCGCCGGCGGCAGGATGCGGAACGCCACCGGGGCGCTCCACGGCCCGGCCTGTCCCTTGGCGTCGATCGAGCGCACGCGCCACCACCAGTTGCCCGGCGCCAGCGTCTGCTGCGTGCCGGTCTCGCGGGTGTTGCCCTGCGCGGCCAGCGTGCCGAAATTCTCGTCCGAGGCGATCTCGAAGCGGTATTCGACAGCGCTGTCGACCGCCGCCCATTGCAGTTCGGCCACAGTGCCGTGTACCGTGCTGCGCGGCGCCGGCTCGACCGTGTAGGGGGCGGGCGGATTCAGACGCACCGTCAGCGGCGCGATCGCGGCGTTGCCCGGAATACGGTGGCGATCGATGGCGCGCACCTCGAGATAGACCGGGCCGTCGGGCAGTCCGGTCAGCGCCGCGGTCGCCGGCGTGACGGTGCCGGCGAAGACCGCTTCGGTCCGCTCCGCATCGCGCGTGACCCGGACCAGGTAGCCGATCGCATCCTTGACCGGCTGCCAGCCCACCTCGGCGTGGCTCGCGTAGATCGGCTCGGCCGGCACCGCGCTGAGCGTCGGCGCCGCCAGCAGCGTGTGCACGACCGCGTCGCCTGCGCTGCCGACGGCGACGCCGTGGCCCGCCGTGACCATACGCTTGGCGCGACGCGCGCGCAGCGCCACGGTTCCCTCGAGCACGGCGCTGCGGTTGGCGCGCCGGCCCGGCTCGTCGGGCTGGCCGGCATAGACGGCGTAGCGGGTGCCGCGCACTCCGGTGACCATCATCGGCGTGCGGATCTCGAAGCGGCCCACGCCGGTCCCGCCCGGCGCGACGCGCGATTCGATGCCGCCCCGATCGACCTGCATCACGGTGTCGCCCAGCCCGGTGCCGGCGAACACGCGCAGGCGCTTGACCTGCAACCGCGTGTTCGGCGGCATCGCGACGCGCGTGCCATCGGGCAGCTCGAAGGTGACCAGGCCATCGGCGCCGGTCTGCAGCCAGGCCGCTTCGTCCACGCGCATGCCGGGGCGCAGCGCCGCCCCGTTGGCGTCGGCCTGGCCGACCACCGAGACCACGCGCGCGCTCGCGACCGTCACCGGAATGCGAGCAAGCGGAATCCGGACATGGGTGCCGATCGGCAGCCGATACGGATCGGCGACGTGGTTCAGCGCCTTCAGCTCGCGCCAGACGTCGGCGCGGCCCGTATAGCGCTGGGCGACCCAGAACAGCGTGTCGCCCGGCTCGACCTGATGCAGGAAATATTCGCCGTCGGCCCCGGCCGGGCCCGCCTGTGCCGGCGCGAGCGCCAGCAGCGACCATGCGGCTATGGCTGCCCTGACGACCATCGCGGCCCTGGCGGCCGGAACCGCCCCACCCTTACGCGCCATCGGCCTGCTCCGCGCAGCGCTCGAAACGATAGCCGTAGGAGTACACCGAGGCGAGCCGCACACCGTTCTCCGGCCGTAGACCGAGCTTGATGCGCAGCCGCGACAGATGGGTGTCCAGCGTACGCGAGCTGGCGCCTAGCGAGCGGCCCCAGACCGCCTGTTCGACGACGTCGCGCGGCAGCAGCCGGTCCATGTTGCGGAACAGATAGAGCGCGAGATCGAACTCGCGCGGCGCGATATCGACCTCGACGCCGTTCAGGCTCGCTGTGCGCGCCACCGGGTCGAGCCGATAGGCGCCCACCACGATGGACTCGTTGGCCGGGGCCGACGGATAGGTTCGGCGCAGCAGCGCGCCCACGCGCGCCAGCAGCTCGCCGCGCCGCACCGGCTTGATCATGTAGTCGTCGGCGCCGCCGGCCAACCCCATCACGATGTCCTCTTCCAGCGACCGGCTGGTCAGGAACAGGATCGGCGGATACTGTCCCGAATGCAGCCGCACGTGCGTCACCACGTCATAGCCGCTGATATCGGGCAACTGCCAGTCCATCACCAGCAGATCGTACGAGCGCTCGCGCATCGCGCGCAGAAACGCCTTGCCGCCCGAAAAACTGTCGCAGGCATGTCCCGCACTGATCAGGATCTGCTGGATCAGTTCGGCCTGGCTGGGATCGTCTTCGACCGATGCGATATTCATGTTCTTCTCTGTTACAGGTCGGATTGCGTCGTGCGCCGGCACAGCGGCCCGGGCAAGCGCGACTTGTTGGATTCGATCAATGCAATGTATCGAATTGTAACTGTGTCGGTCACCGAACCGGGCCGGCATCGCCGTATCTTCGCCGCTCGATTCGCATTACTGCAACATATAGGTTTCATATTCCAGGCGCTCGAGCCGGCGGTCCAGCAGCACCAGCGCGATTGCCACCACGATCAGCACGGCGAACGCAAAACCGTAGCCATACCACGCGGGGCCGAGCGTCAGCGTCAGGTGCGTCAGCCCCACGTTCAACACCACGAGCGCGGCGCCGAGCAGCAACACCTCGCGGCGCCGGTCCAGATAGAAGTAGAGGCTGAGCGTGGCCAGCAGCACCACGTACAGGCCCGCCCCGACCACATCGACATGCAGCAGCGGCAGGGTCAGCCCGGACATGCCGAACAGCGCCAACAACGGCCGGCCCAGCGCGAACAGCAACAGCGCGGCGATCGCCAGCAGCTTGACGATTTCGTACAGGCCCAGCCGGACGGCCCGGACCATGGCGTTGCGCGCCGCCTCGATCCGCTGCAGCGAGCCGCCGCGCACCGCATCGGCGAAGGCGTCGTAATGGGCGACAAATTCCCGTTCGATGCGCATCGCGAACACCGCCATCGCCGGCACGACGGCCAGATAGGCGAGAAACACCGGGATGTCGTAGATCGCCGATGCATGCAGCGGGCCGATGACGCGCTGGCCCGTGCCCGCGTGGTACCAGAACTGCAGCTTGTCGGCCCAGAGGCCAAACGGGTACAGCAGGCCGATCGCCATCAGGCCCGGATGGCGATGGCGCCGCGCAAACACCTCGAACGACAGGAAGCGCCGGCTGCGGTGGTGGCGGTGGATCTGCATCGTCGCACCGGCGAGCAACACCAGCTCGCCGATCACGAAGCCCCCCAGCAGCCCCTCCAGACCAAAGCCGCGCAGCGCCAGCGCGGCCACCGCCGCCACCGCATAGCCGGCCACGAAGGCGCAGGCGACCGCCCGGTACTGCTTCATGCCGGACAGGAACGTCACCGCGATCCACACATGGCACATCAGCACGAAGCCGGCCAGCATCAGCGCGCGATACAGCGCCGATTGCTGCGGGAACGCCCACACCGCGCACGCCAGGCCGAGCAGGCCAGCCAGCACGGTGACGACCAGTCCGACCGCATGCAGGCCGGGCAGCACCGCCTCGCCGCGCCCTTCGGCAAGCCGGTCCGCGGCGAAGCGGACGACATGCAGCTGCAGCGGTCCGGTCAGGATCAGGCTGACCGCGATCAGACAGGTGGCCGATACCTGGAACTGCGAGGCCAGCGCGGGCGGCCATCCCGTCGGCAGCCTGAGCACGCCGATCAGCAGAACGCCGACGATCGCCAGCACCCAGGCGCCGCAAGCTAGCACGCTGGCGAAGCCGTAGGCCTGCAGCATGCCGCCGACGCGGTTGCGGTCCTGCATGCCGCGAAGGAAGAAAGTCAGGTCCACCATCATGGCGCTCCCGCGAAGGGGCAACGGCCGGCCGACAGCCGTTCCATCGTTGCCGTGGTGGCCGGCGGCGCCGGCCGGCCCACGCCGGCGCGTCCGCCCGCATCGGCGTGCGGTTTCGCGGCCAGGTGCTGGTACAGCTGCCGGTAGCTGGCCACCGTCGCATGCTGGGTGTAATAGCGCTCGGCGCGCACGATCGCCGCGCGCTGTGCGGCACGCCACCGCTGCCCATCGCCGAGCAGCGCGACCGCTTCGCGTGCCAATGCGCCGGGATCGGCAATGCGCACCACCGCGCCCGCCGCGCCCAGCGCCATGTCTTCATCGCCGACGCCCTCGATCAGCTCGCGGCAGGCGCCGACATCGGTGACCACGCAGGGCACGCCGGCGGCGAACGCCTGCAGCACCGCCAGGGGCAGCGCCTCGCTGATCGAGCTCAGTACCAGCACGCCGACCTGCGGCAGCAGCGCGTCGATGCGCCGCGGCCCCAGGAAGCGCACGTTGCCGGCCAGCCCCAGGCTTTGCACCAGACCGCGGCATTCGCGCGCGTATGCGACGTCCTCATCCTCGGGCCCGACGATCCATCCCTGCGCATCGGGACACTGCCTGACCACGGTCAGCATCGCGCGGATGAAGGTCTTGACGTCCTTGCGCGGCACCACCCGGCCCGCCAGGCACAGCACCTGCGGCACATGCTCCGGCCGCTGGGCACGCAGCGGCGCCAGCGCGGGCAGATCGATGCCGTTCGGAATGGTGCGCGTGCGGCTGGCCGGCGCGCCGTCCCGCACCTGCCTGCGGCGATTGCCCTCGTAGAGCGCGACGATCTCGTCCGCCGCCTCGTAGCAGACGCGGTCCAGCGATTCGAAGAAACGCAGCCACAAGTCTCGGCAATAGCCCGGTTGCGACACATCCGGCTCGATGGCATCGCCGCCGCCGCGATGTTCGTGGTCGCGATAGGGGTTCTCGCGCGGCCAGCGGGACTGGAACGGATCGATGCTGCGCTCGTGCGCAGGGGCCGCGTGCTGCGACACCAGCAGCGGACGGTCATGCCGGTAGCGCAGCATCGCCCCCAGCAAGCCGGCGTAGCCGGTCGATGCCGCGTGGTAGACGCGCGCCGGCATCAGCGTCGCCGCGATCCGCGCCAGCCGCCACAGCGGCCGGTGCATCGTGCGCACGGCCCAGAAGTATTCGGAGAACGGGACGTCGGTGCAGTAGCGGCGGTACTGTTCGACGATGGTGTCCCAGGCCGGTCGGCTGTGCAGGAAGGCGTGCTCGGACAGCCGGCCTTCGTCGCCCAGTTCGTCCATCAGCCCGCGCATCGCGGCGCCGGCCTGCGCATATCCGCCGTATCCGCCGTGGCCGCCGCGACCGCGCTGGCGCAGCAGATCGTGCCATCGCGCCGCCTCGGCGAAGGTCTGTTCGTCAGCCCGATGGCCCGGCGCCGTGGCGCCCGGTTCGTCGTCGTGCAGGAAATGCGTCTCCAGGTGAAGCACGTTGTCCGGCAGGGCGCCGGCCATCTCGCCGCAGTCCTGGGGCCGATCACCGAGCACGACGATCGCGAAGGTGGTTTGCGGGAACGCCCGGATCATCGCCTCGGCCCAGCCCGGCGTACCTGTCGTCGCGAAGGGATGACTGCCTTCGAGCAGCAGCGCGATATCCGCCCCGGCAACCCCCGCGACGCCCGCGACCGGCGAGGCGGCGTGAGCGTTCGGCAGGGGAGCGGCGAAGGCCGCGTTCGGCGTGGTCTTGCTCATGATGTCCAGTAGCGCAGCAAAGGCTGAAGCTGCGGCAGGGGCGGCAGCGACGCGGCCTGGCCAAGGCTGCGCATCGCGCCCCTGGCCGCCGCGAAATCGCCCTCCAGATAGGCGGCCTCGGCCAGCAGCGGCAAGGCGCGCTCGCGCGGAAAGCCCAGCGCGGTGGCACGCTGCAGCGCGGCGCGCGCGGCCGCAGGGTCGCGGCGCGCCAGTGCCAGCCGTCCGCGCAACTGCCACAGGCTGGGCACCGGGCTCGCCACGCCAGAGCCATCGGCGGCGCGCACGTACAGCGTCGTCGCGCCCGGCGCTTCCGACAGCGCCTGCAGCGCGGCCTCGGCGTGGCGGTCCGCCTGGTCGAGCGTGTGGATGCGCACGTCGCCCTGCGCGAGGTTCTGGTAGACCAGCTCCCAGTGCAGCTGCGCCAGATGTTCGTGCGCGGCGGCGCGGCTGGCCGGATCGCCGTCGGCCAGCGCGTGCAGGCAGTCCTGCGCCTGCAGGATCTGCCGCGTCAGCCGCTGCTCGGCGGCTTCGAGCATGCCGTAGGCCAGCATCCTGACATCGTCGACGCTGTCCTCGAGCAACGCGCGCAGCAGCGGACTGGTGCTGCGCGCGGGCATCGCATGCAACGCGGCCAGCGCGCTCAGGCGGCGCGTGTCCGCCGCCGCGGCATTGGCTGCCTCGCCTCGTCGCCGGCCGGCGGCACGATCGGGATCCTCGCCACCGGCGGTCCCGTTCCAGACGCGCGCCTCCAGCCCCGGGACGAACTCGGGCAGCGCCACGAAGGCCATGCCTCGCGCAACATGCGTCGCGGCCCGCGCCCTGGACCGCACCCCGGACCGCACCCCACCTCGCGGCGCGGACAGCGCCATGCCGAGCAGGACCGTCATCAGCACAAGCAGCAGGCCGCCCAGGGGAACCAACGCGCCGGCGGCGAACAGATACGCCGACGTCGAACGCAACGGCGTGCGGACGTGCCGCGACAGCAGGCGGCGCAGCGGCATCACGAGCATCGCCGCGGCCAGCGCCTGCATGCCCAGATACGCCAGCAGCGTGGCGGTCGCGCCGTCGCCATGCAGCAGCACCGCGAGCGCGGCGAGCTGGACCGCAATCCCGGCAAGGGCAACAGCAACGGCGACGCCGGCCGCAAGCAGGCCGTCATGCAGGTCATCACGCATCGTGGCCGCTCCCATGCAGGCCGCGCGCCGCCTCACCACCGCAGCGCTGCAGCAGGCGGCGCAGCGGTTCGGGATCGCCGTCGGCGGGCACCGGCAGTGTATGGATACCGATCCGCCCTTGTTCGAAATCGACGCCGAACTGTGCCTGCAGCATCTGTTCGATCCGCACCAGATAGCCTGCAGCGGCCTCGGTATCGGCCAGCGGCATCAGCGTCAGCAGCACGCGTTGCGGGCCGCTCTCGCACGCCCACGCCAGATCGAGCGCGCGGCGGCTGCGCACGGTCTGTTCGAACCAGTCGGCGCTGTGCTCGTCGGCGCCGAATGCCAGCGCGACGACGGTGCTGGCGATGCCCGCTTCGCGCCGCAGGCGCGCCAGCCGCGCATAGTCGAGCGCGAATTCGTGCGGACAGTCGGGCAGCACGCGCTCGACTGCATGCGCCGCCGCGGCATGCTCGAGGCCGTCGGCGTAGTAGCCGAGCAGCACCAGCAGCAGTTCGAGGTTGTCGTGATGCAGCGCCAGGAACGGCATGCGCTCGACCACCAGCACGCCGATCAGACGGTCGGAGCCCGCCATGACCGGCGCCACCGCCAGATAGCGGCTGGGCACGCCATCGCCGCCGTCGATGCGGCGGTGCGCCAGTTGCCGGGTTTGCAGGCAACGCCGCAGCAGAGGATCGCCGGCATCGAGCCTGCAGCCGGGGCCGACCGTGGCCGCGGCTTCGGGCAGCACGCGTTCGCCGTCGCAGCGATAAAGCGCCGCGGCCTCGAGCTGACAGGCCTGCGCGGCCAGTTGCATCATCGGCGCCGCCGCGGTCAGGGGCCGGGCCGGCAAGCGCTCGCGGCGGTTCGCCGGTCCAGCTTGCGGCTCGGCACGGCCCTCCTGTGCGGCGGCCTGCTCCGCGGTCGCCGCGCGCAGCTGGGCCAGCGTATCGCGCAGCGTGGTCGGCTTGGCCAGCAGATCGCTTTCGAGGCGCGCATGCGAGATGCGCAGCAGGTAGTGGTGCTTGGTCAGCGCCGCCAGGCGTTCGTCGAGATAACGGTGGATCGAACGCTGTCGCGCCAGCCGGCTTGCCCAAACGTCGCCGAACTGCCCGGCCACCAGCACCAGTAGCGTGCCGCCTACAAAGAACGGACGCGGAAACGCCCCGGGCTGGGCGCCGATCTGGTGGAACAGGAACCAGCCGCCGAGCAGCATCAGCGCCGCGCCGATGCCGGCCAGCGTGCCGTAGCGCAGCGCCAGCACCAGCGGCAGCAGCCAGGCCCACGGAAAGCCGAGGTCCAGCAGCAGCGGATTGCCCGGCATCGCCGCATAGCCGAGCGCCATCGCCGCGGTCATCAGTACGGTCAGTTCCAGCATCGCGGTGCGCGCACTGGCCGCGCCCGTCGCGGGCGCCAGCCATGCCGCACGGACGTCGTCCGCCCGGCGGGCCGCAGCAATGCTGCCCGCGGCCGCGTGTCGGTCGCCCATCGCCGTTGCAGTCATTCCCTTCTCCCGATACAGCCCGATCGGGCTGTCAGATTCGGCCGCATCAACTGCGCACCCGCGGTGGGTGCTGCCGCTCGTCGCGCCACTCGGACCGCATGGGTGCCCCGGACGGGCGAGGTCCGGCGAAGGCGGCATGCGTGGGGTGCGGGCACGCCAGGGCGCGGTAGAAGGCCAGTTCCAGATCGTCGGCGCCGAGCGCGCGCGCCTGCGCCGCGAAGGCGATCAGGTCCGACGGCGCAGCCGGCATCTGCGCGGCCTGGCGCAGCAGCGTGCGCAACTCGGACCGATACCGCTCCCGCGCCGGCGTGCCGGACCCGGCGGCGTTGGCCCGTTGGCGCGCAATATCGAGCCGCGCGCGCAACATCGGCAGCGCGGCCTCTTCGGTGGCTGCGGCACTCATCCGCGCCAGCAGCGCCTGCGCTTCGTCCAGCCTGCCCTCGCGCGCAAGCTGCTCTGCAAGCTCCGCGACCAGCGCGGCATCGGGCGGCGACACGCGCAGCCATGCCTCCATATAGGCGAGCGTCGGGCCGTCCATCGCCCGGCCCGCATGCCCGCCTTCGCCTAGCAGACGCTCGCGCAGCGGCTCGCGCGGGAACATCAGCACGAGGCAGAGCCCCATCGCCGCGGCGATGCCGGCGGCGAACGCCGGAGGCAGCAGGCGTTCGCGCGCGGGAGCGGCTGCCCCTGACTTCAGCGGCGTCATACGCGCCGCGTCTTGCTTCCCCATGACTTCCCCGTTTTATTGCCTCGACGACGCGGCGTCGTCGCTCCCCCGGCCCGGTTATTAATTTGTAACTACGAGCCGAATCCTAGCGAACGGTACAAAAAGGGAATGTCAACAATTGTCAAACGTGGCATGCCGCACACGCGCGGTTCGACGCAATCAGTAGAATCACCATTAACAAAAAAGCCACACACAAGCCGTGCCTCGATGCGCGGCCTCGCTGCGGGACCGCGATTGCATCTGGGATCAGGCTGCGCTCCTCCGAGCGCCGCCAACACAGAGCCATGCCGCGGACCGCAGCTTCGGGAATGTCGACGGCGTCATCCGGGTCAAGCTCTCTGACAAGAATTCGCGCTGCGCCGGCCATGCCCGCGCACGCATTGCCTTACACCACTGGCGTCGCGATCCGATCGCGCGCCGACAGGGAGACGATTGCATGTCGCCGGATTTGCCCACTGCCTATCTGACCTTGCTGGTGCTGTTCGCCAGCACGCTAGGCATCTCGATTGGTCTTCGCTACGGTGCCGCGCAAGCAGGCCACCGTGCGCGCTGGACCGACGCCCATGCCCTCGCCTCGCTCGGCGGCATGGCGCTGGCGCTCGGCGCGATCGCGCCGGCGCCGCTGTGGGCCGTGCTGGCGCAGGCGCTGTGCCTGGGTGCCCAACTGATGCTGGTGCGCGGCCTGGCCGCAAGCGGCATGGCGATGGCCCCGCATCATCTGCGTGCGATGGTCGCCGGCGGCGTCGCCTCGGTGGCGCTGCTCGGGCTGATCGCCACGGTACAGGATGCCGTGATGGCCGAGCGCGCGATCCGCACGCTCGGCCATGCGATCACCGCGCTGGTGGTCTGGCAGGCGCTGCGCCTGCTCAACCGCGAGCGCCGCTCGCATACGATCGCCCACACACTGGTATGGGTCGCCTGCTGCGCGCAACTGGCGGCGCAGGGCCTGTGCCTGGCGCTCGCGCTGGCCGCCGGCGGTGCCGGCGCCTGGAGCGCGCTGCGGCCCGAGGAACCGGGCATGCTGGCCCAGGCGCCGCTGCTGCTGATGCTGATCGCGGTGCTGTCCGGCGTGGTCGGTTTCACGCTGCTGAGCGCGGAGCGCCAGCTGGCCGAACAGCGCGCGCGCGCCCGCCTCGATTCGCTGACCGGGCTGTTCCATCGCGGCGCGCTGGACGACGCCGCGATGACGCTGGCCGTCGACGCCGAGCGTACCGGCAAGCCGCTGTCCTGCCTGGTGATCGACGTCGATCGCTTCAAGCAGGTCAATGACCGCGCTGGCCACCAGGCCGGCGACATGGTGCTCAAGCGGATCGCCGAGACGCTGCGCCGCGCCTGCCGCGCCACCGACGTGGCGGCTCGCTTCGGCGGCGAGGAATTCTGCCTGCTGTGCCCGAACACCGGCGAAGAGGACGCCGTGCTGCTGGCCGAACGCATCCGCGCACGCATCGCGGCCATCCCGCTGCCGGAGGAAATCGGCGGGCATGCCAGCGTCAGCATCGGCATCGCGCTGGCCGAGGACACCGGCGATGCGCGCCGCAGCTGGGAGCGGCTGTTCGCCGAAGCCGACCGTGCGCTCTATCGCGCCAAGCGCGAAGGGCGCAACCGGGTGATTCACGCCGCCGCGGGCGCCGGTATTGCGGCCAAGGCGGCCAACGCCGCCAACGAGGCCGCCGAACCGGCCGCGTGGAGCGTGGCGTGAGGCGTGTCGGTCAGCGGCTGAGCGCTTTACCCCTCTTCCGTCGCCCGATCGCCGCTCCTGAATCCACGCCCTAGCGCGCCCCGCCCTGCGCGTAGAAGCTCGCCAGCGCGCGGGCATCCGCCTCCCCCAGCCGCTGCGCGATGCCGCGCATCGCGCCATCGTCGTCGTTGTGCCGGCTGCCGGTGCGGAAGGCATCGAGCTGCTTGACCAGATAATCGGCCGGCTGGCCGGTCAGGCGCGGCAGCAGGAACCCCTGCCCCTCGCCCTCGACACCGTGACAGTTGGCGCAAGCCGGCAGTGCCCTGCCGTTGTCGCCCGTCGCGTGCAGCGTCAGGGCGGGCGACTGGCCATCTTCGGCCAGCGTCAACGACGGCGCGGGCTGGCTCGCGTAGTAGCGGGCCACCGCGGCGACCTCGTCGTCCTTGAGCGCCCTGGCGATCGGCGCCATCACCGGATCCACGCGCCGGCCCTCGCGATAGTCGAACAGCTGCTTGGCCAGATACTCGGCCGGCATGCCGACCAGCGACGGAAAGGCGCCGGCGGGCACCGCGGCGCCCGCCGCTCCCGGGGATCCGCCCGTGGCATGGCACGACACGCAGGCCATCGCCCCGGCGCCGTTGCCGCTGGCGGCGATCGTCGCGCCGCGCTTGTCTGGTTCCTTGCCCGCCTGATCGCCGGCGTCCTTGCCGGCCGCGCGCAACGCCTGCGACCACGCCGGCTCCTTCGGCAGGAAGTCCGTCGCGCGACGCACCGCCGCCTCGCTGGCCGGCGCCGCGGAGGCGGCCGGGGCCGATGCCGCGGCGGGCGCCGATGCCGGGCGCGGCTGCGGCTTTGGCGCAAACAGATCGGGCCAGACCTGGAACAGCAGTGCATACAGCGGAAAGGCCCCGATGCCGATCACCAGGCCGCCCACCCACCAGGTCGCGCGGCGGCGCCCGGCTTCCCCTTCGTTCGGCGTGTTCATGCGATCAGCTTCCCTGGCGCCTTGACATAGTCGCGCTTGACCGCGTCGACGATCCAGTAAGCGGTGGCGCCGACCGTGCCGGTCGGGTTGAAGTTCGAGTTCTGCGGAAACAGGCAGGCCCCGGTGACGAACACATTGGGCACGTCCCAGCATTGGCCGAAGCGGTTGACCACGCTGTTGGAAGGATCGCTGCCCATCGCCGCGCCGCCGTTCAGGTGCGTCGACTGATAGCTGGTGGCGGTGAACGGCCGCTTGCGCGGCCCCGGCTCGGTGGCGACCACCCCGCGCATCGCCTTGCCGATCTGGTCGCCCTTCTCGGTCAGGAAGGCCGACAGCTTGATGTCGTTGTCCGGCAGGTCGTAGGTGATGCGCAGCAGCGGCTGGCCCCAGGCATCGCGGTAGGTCGGATCCAGCGACAGGTAACCGCCGCGCGTCGGCATCGCCGATCCGGTGATGGTGACCGACGCCGAATGGTTGTAGTAGCGGCGCACCGCCTTCTTCCATTCGCTGCCCCAGGCCGGCGTGCCCTTCGGCGTCGGGTGATAGCCGATCGGCGCGCCGCTGACCACCTGGATCTGGATATAGCCGCCGCCGACGAAACCGAGCGGTCCGTGGTCGAAGTTATCGGCGCTGAAATCGTCGATCGTCACCGCCGCCGCGCCCGCGCCCATGAACGGGTTGATATGGGTCTTCTCGTCGAAGAACAGGTTGACGCCCGAGGTGGTCTGGTGCGTGTAGTTGCGTCCCACCACGCCCTGGCCGGTGGCCGGGTCGTAGGGCTTGCCGATGCCCGACAGCAACAGCAGCCGCACGTTGTGCACGCTGAACGCGCACAGGAACACCATGTCGGCGGGCTGGAAGAACTCCTGCCCGCTCGCATCGACATAGGTTACGCCGCGCGCCAGCTTGCGGTCCTTGTCGAGCTCCACGCGCAGCACCTGCGCGCCGGTGCGCAGCGCGAAGGTATCGAGCTTCATCGCGGCCGGCAGGATGCAAACCTGCGGCGAGGCCTTGGCGAAATGCTCGCAGCCGAAGTTCGAGCAAAAGCCGCAGTAGACGCAGGCGCTCATCGGCAACCCTTCGGTATTGGTATAGGGCCGCGTCGACAGCGCCGACGGTTGAATGTACGGGTGGTAGCCCAGCTTGGCGGCGGCCTCGCCGAACAGTGCCGACGCGTGCGCGACCTTCATCGGCGGATTCGGATACGGCCGCGAGCGCCACGGCTCGAAGGGATTGCCGCCCGGCTGCACCTTGCCCTTCAGATTGCCGGCATAGCCCGAGGCGCCGATCAGATAGTCGAAGCGGTCGTAGTACGGCTCGAGTTCGTCGTAGGTGAGCGGCCAGTCCTGCGCGGTCAGGTCTGCCGCGAAGATGGCCTTGCCGTAGCGGCGCTCGTAGTGGCTGCGCAGCTTGAAGTCGGTCGGATCGAAGCGATAGTAGGCGCCGGACCAGTGATTGCCCGAGCCGCCCAGGTGCGTGCCCGGATAGGCGAACTGCCAGCGCCGCATCGGCAAGGCGGTCTGGCCGGTGTTGTTGCGGAAGGTGAAGGTCTCGGTGGCGGTGTTCTGATGCAGCGCGTGCCGCCGCGTATAGCGCAGCTCGTCATGGACCGCCGGGGCCTGGAAATCGGGCGATGGCCAGCGCGGCTCGCCGCGCTCGAGCATCACCACGCGATGGCCTGCCGCGGCCAGCTCCTTGCCGATGACCGACCCCGTCCAGCCGCCGCCGACGATCACGGCATCGACACGATCGAGGGTCTTGCTCATGGCCGTCCTCCCTTGGGAGCCGATGCTCCCTTCGCCGGCGACCCACCCTGCGAGGCGGCACGGGACCCGCCATGGCTGGCGCCGTGCATGGCCCCATGCCCCGAGGCGCGCGCCATCGCGATCGACATCGGCGGCCGCACATATGCCACGCCGTGGCGCTCGATATCGTTGGAGTAGCTGGCATAGACGCCGGGGAAGCCGACCAGCTTCCAGCCGGCCATATTGCGATTGCCGCCATGGACCGGATCGCCGAAGAATCCCTCCATGGTGCCGTCGAGCAGCATCTGGAAAAACACCTTGCCCGGCAGCGTGCCCAGATCGATCTCGCCCTTCTCCAGCGCCGTGAGCAAGGCATCCTGTTCACGGGGCTGCAATTGCGCAAACGACTTGCCGCCATGCCGCTTCGCGCTGACCTCGTCGACCGCGGCCAAACCCGCGCGAAACGCCTGTGCCGGCGTCAGCGCGAGCTGGTAGCCCTGCTCGGGTGTGCCGGCCTGGAAGGGCCCATGGCGATAGAAATGGTCCCCGCCGCCCCAGGCCCCGGCCAGTTGCCGGTCCAGGAAGTCCGTCACGCCCGCCTCGCGCGCGCCCGGCCCCAATTCGTCGTTCGGAATCAGCCTGGCGACGATGGCATCCACGGTAATTCTTTCGCGCGCATTGAAAAAATGGGACACGCCACTGGTATTGGCCGCCGCCGCGCTGGCCGTGCCCGGCGGCGCAGCCAGCGCACTATCGCCGACCAGTCCCGTCGCCGCGGCTCCGGCCGGCAATCCGGCCCCGAAGGCTTTCAAAAGCGTGCGCCGCATGGGCGTGAAGGGTTTGGTCATCGCTGCGCTCCTCGAAAAACCGCAGCGAATGCAAGAAGCGTGGCAAGGCCACGCCGGGATCACCTGACATAGCGCGGCGGCGCCCCTGGTACGGCCGTTGCCTTCCTCCGATGGGGGATGACTATAGGAGCCATACCATGACGAAGCGAAACTGGATTTCCGTTGCAACCTTGAGCGTCGCCATGCTGGGCGGCCTGGTGGCCGGCTGTAACCGCGGCGGCGACGATGCCGCCACCACCGACACCAGCGCGGCCAGCGCGCCGATGGGCCCGGTCCCGAGCGACACTACCGGCAGCGCGGGTACCGGCACTGGCACCGGCACCACCGGCACCACCGGTTCGGCCGGCACCGGCACAAGCGGCACTGGCACGAGCGGCACCACGGGCACCACGGGCTCGGCCGACACCACCACCGGCACGACCGGATCGGGCACCACCGGCGCGACTGGCACGACCGGCACCGGCACCGCTGGCTCGACGGGTACGGGCACGGGCACCGGCGCAGCCGCGGGCTCGGGCGGCAGCACCGATACGCGCACCGGCGCGAGCGCACCGCAGTAACTTCCGCAGCAAGCCTCAATCGCTGGCGGACCCGCCGGCAACCCTTCCCCCCTCTCCTCGGCCTCTCTCCTGCTCGCGGGAGAGGGGCGTTCGTTCGTGCGTCCGCGCGTCAGCCGCGCTACGCCGGCTGGGCCGCAGGATCGGCATGATCGGTGGAGGCCGACAACACCTTCCATTGCTCGAGTTCGACGCGCGCGGCGTCGAGCTTGCCGCCGATATAGCCGAGCGCATCGGTGCCGGCCGCGAAGCGCAACGGCGCCCGCGGCACGCCGGCCAGTTCGACGATGGCACGCGCGAGCTTGTCCGGGTCGCCCGGCTGCCGGTGGCTGTAGTCGTCGTAGCCGCCGCGCAGCGCCGCCGATGCCGACACGTAGTCCGGAATGGCCTCGGCCCCGTAGCGCACTGACGAGCCATCGAGGAAATCGGTGCGGAAGAAGCCCGGCTGCACGATGGTGACCTGGATGCCGAAGCGCGCCACCTCGAGCGCCAGCGACTCGGAGAAGCCCTCCACCGCGAACTTGGCCGCGCAGTAGATCGACGCGCCTTCGAAGCCCACCATGCCGCCGATCGACGACAGATTGAAGACGCGGCCGGCGCGCTGGCGCCGCATCGCGGGCAGCACGGCGCGGGTCACGTGCAAGGTGCCGTGGACGTTGGTGTCGAACTGCTTGACCACATCGTCGGCGCTGTTCTCCTCGAACATGCCGAGCTGGCCGTAGCCGGCGTTATTGACCAGTACGTCGATGCGCCCGAAGGTCGCCACTGCCCGGTCGACCGCGTCGCGTGCCTGCCCCGGGTCGGTGACATCGAGGCGCAATGCCAGCAGACGCTCGCCGTACCCCGGCAGTGCCTGCCCGATGCGCTGCGGATCGCGGCCGGTGGCGACGACGTTCTCGCCCGCATCCAATGCCGCCCTGGCGATGCACGCGCCGATGCCGCGTGCCGCGCCGGTAATGAACCAGGTCTTGCTCATGCTGAACTCCTTCGGGTGTGGTTGATGGCTGCCATGGTAGGCAGCGCACCCCGATGCCAGTTAGACCAAAACTCGGCAGCGTTTGCCTGATTCTCCAGAGCGGGTCCGAGGCGCGGTCCCGCCCTGCCGTGGCGCCGCGGGGGCGCGCTACACTTGCGCGCATGCCTCGCCATCGTCCCTGCCGACCATGTCCGTCCACGCCAATCCGATGCCAATTCCCCCACAGCCATGCGAGCCCGAGCCGTCCCGCCGCCAGCGTGAAGAACGCATGGCCGCACTGATCGGACAGCTCGCGCCGGCGGAGGGATATACGTTGTCCGCGCTCGACGCGGTCAAGTTCCTGCGCGCCAACGGCCCGCTGCCGCGCACGCCGGTGCTGTACGACCCCTGCATCATCGTGCTGTGCAGCGGGCGCAAGCGCGGGTTCTTTGCCGGACGCGAGTTCGTCTACGACGCCCAGCATTTCCTGGTGCTGTCGCTGCCGATTCCATTCGAGTCGCAGACCGAGGCCTCGCCGGACGAGCCGATGCTGGCGATCTCGATCCGCGTGGACCTCGGTGTGCTGGCCGAGCTGGCGCTGTCCGTGCCGCAATCGGCATCGGAGCCGCAGGACGCCAGGCCCGACGAGGTATCGGGCATCCACTCGACACCGCTCGACGACCGGCTGGGCGACGCGGTGGTGCGTCTGCTCGAAGCGCTGACCTGCGACATGGAGACCGCGGTGCTGGCGCCGGCCATCCTGCGGGAGATCTACTTTCGCGTGCTGTGCGGCCCGCAGGGTGCGGCCTTGCGCGGGTCGCTCGCCTATCAGAGCAACTTCGGCCGCATCGGCAAGGCGCTGCGAATGATCCATGCCGGCTATGAGCAGCCGCTGTCGGTCGACACGCTGGCCAGCGCGGCGGCGATGAGCGTGGCGGCCTTCCACGCCGCCTTCAAGTCGGTCACCGGCACCTCGCCGCTGCAGTACATCAAGGCCACGCGGCTGCACAAGGCCCGCATGCTGATGATCCAGCAGGGATTGAATGCGTCGGTGGCGGCGAGCCGGGTCGGCTATGAAAGCCCGTCGCAGTTCAGCCGGGAATTCAAGCGGTTTTTCGGCCGCAGCCCGGTCGACGAGGCCCGCGTGATGAAGGAAGCGATGGCCTTGCGCACGCGGGTGGATTGGGCTCGCGCCGCGTGAACGGCGGCGCTGGCGTGCGCGCATAGCGGGCTGGTCCAGAGGATCAGGCAAGCCCGCCAGAGCATTCGGCATGGGCTTGCGCGTCCTGGCTTCGTACAGTGACGGGAAGCGATGGCATCGAGCGTCGGGCCGCTTTTCACCAGGAAAGCCGCGTCGAACGGTCGCCGTCGCGACCTTCCTCTTTCACCGTACGGAGTAAACATCATGAATGCACAGCAAAGCCAGCGCGACCTGGAAGGCCGGGTCGCCATCGTGACCGGCGCGGCCGGCGGGGTCGGACGCGCGACCGTGGAACTGCTCCACCGCCGCGGCGCGCGCGTGGTGGCCGAGGACATCAAGGACACGGTCACCGAACTGGAGATCGACGGCGAGATCGTCGTCATCACCGGCGACGTCTCGCAGGAAGCCACCGCACGCGCGGCCGTGGACGCGGCGATGGCCCGCTTCGGCCGGCTCGACATCCTGGTCAATAACGCGGCTCGCATCATCAACCGCACGGTCGCCGAGATGACCGTCGACGAATGGGACCAGATCCTGGCGATCAACGCGCGCGGCATGTTCGTGCATGCACGCGAAGCCTTGCGCGCGATGGTGCCCGCCAGGCGCGGCGCCATCGTCAACGTCGGCTCCTACGCCTGCGTGGTCGCGCTGCCGACCATCGGCGCCTATGCCGCGTCCAAGGGGGCGGTGGCGCAGCTGATGCGCGTGCTGGCGGCGGAAAACGGCCAGCATGGCATTCGCGTCAACGCGGTGGGTCCTGGCGATATCGTGACCGGCATTCTCGACGACCAGATGCCGAACGGCCGCGAGTTCCTCGCCGAACACGGCAAGAGCAACCTGCTGGGCCGGGCCGCGCAGCCCGAGGAAATCGCCGAGGTGATCGCCTTCCTGGCGTCGGACAAGGCGAGCTTCGTCACCGGTGCACTGGTGATGGCCGATGGGGGGCATACCGCGGTTTGATCCGCCGCCATGCCGGCGGGGCAGCATGCCGCCGCCGGTCATCCAGAGTCCCGGGGTTCATGCGAAACGCGGATTCGTGGGCGGTCCGAGGACGCTTTTCTAAACGACCCACGCCGATACTAAAGTATCGTAATCTCGGTTTCTGATACTTTAGTACTGTTGTTGACGGCAAGCGGCGCTGTTACTAAAGTATCTTTATCCGTAAAAATGATACTTTAGTACCATGAAAACGATTGAAGAGATCTCTCAGGCACTATCCGACCGCAGGGAGGGCGTCGGCTACGGCAAGACGCAACTTGCCCACGACGCCGGCATCACTGATCGGACGCTCCGCCATGTCTTGGCAGGGAATCAGGACTTCAAGGTTTCCACGCTGCTGGCCGTCGCCGACCGGCTTGGCCTCGAGATGATTCTGGTGCCGCGGGAGGCCCGACCGCTGTTCGAGGTAGAGGGTTCGAAGCAGCCCGCCATCCCTTCCGTGGTCGATGCCGCTCTCCAACGCTTGAAATCGAACCGCTCGCGATGAACCTCAAGACCCTGGCCATCTATCTCGGCGAACAGCGTGTCGGCCTGCTGTTTCAGTACGGCAACGACAACCCGATCCTGCGTTTCGTCGCGGACGACGCCTTTGTCGCGCTGGGAGACAATGCCCCTACCCTGTCGCTGTCGATGCGCGCCGACGATCCCGAAACGCAGCGCGCCTTGTGGGCCAATGTCTCAGCGCCGGTATTCAACGGCCGTCAATCGCGGCGCAAGGGCTGGCTGCTGCCTCCGTTCTTCCAGGGCCTGCTGCCCGAGGGCGTGTTTCGCGACCATGTGGCGGCCGTGCGCGGTTGCGAACCGGATGACCATTTCGAGATGCTCGCGGCGACCGGAAGGGATTTGCCGGGAAACGTCCATGCGCGGCCCGTCACGCTGACTCGGCAAGAGGCCGCGCATCTGGTGACGCAGGACGAAGACTCGCTGGAAATGAGCGTCATCGAGGAACCGATGGAAGACGGCGTTTCCGTGTCCGGCGTACAGCCCAAGGTAGGCGTGATTCGTGACGGCGACCGCTATGTGGGCCGCACGCGGATGCAGGACACCCACATCATCGCCAAGCTGCCGGTCGTCGGTCATCCGCTGTTGCCCGAACTCGAGGAGCTGTCGTTGCGCCTGGCGCGTGCCGCAGGCGTCGATGCGTGCGAGGCCAAGCTCGAACCGCTGGAAAAGCTCGCCGTCGAGCATGGTTACGACCTCGGCAACGACGTCACCGGCACCACGAACTTCCTCGCGGTCACGCGATTCGATCGGGCGCCCGGCCCACGCTTCCATGTCGAGGACTTCGGCCAGGTCATGGCCGTCCAGCCCGAAGACAAATACCGGGAGAGCTATCTGGCCATGGCGGCGATCATGCTGGCCCAGCCCTCGCTGGGCGAGGCGGCCGTACACGAGTTGCTGCGGCGCATGACCGTCAACGAGCTGCTTGGCAACCCGGACATGCATCTGAAGAACGTGGGCATCATCTACAAGGACGGCAAGACACCGACCTTGTCCCCGGCCTACGACATCGTCGGCTACAGCGCGTATCAGCGCCGTACCGGGCACGCCATCTTCATCGTGCCACCGGAGTTGCTGCCGCCCTCTTCCGACGACACCCGCAGGCGCCATCAACATCTGTCGTCGGCTATGGTGCGCCAGTTCTGCGGACATCTGCGACTGCCGGAGAAACCGGCGGCGGCCGAGATCCAGCGTACCGTGCTGGCAGCCGTGAAGAGGTGGCCGGAGATGATTCTCGCGTCGCAGCTGACGGACATGCAGAAGACCAATCTGCTCGCCCACTTCGAGCAGCACCCGATGGTCATGTCGGTGCGCAAGCGGGCAGCCAGCCGGGCGCGCGCGGCATCGCTCGAATCCTAGGATCGTGCGCTATCGCTGGAGCGTTGTTCGGCGGCAGGCGAGGTGAGCAGCAAAGTAGTCCAAATCCCGATTTGACTACTTTACTGCTCACTTCGACCACTGTCGGCGCCGGGCAGCATGGCGCGCCTGACACGGGCGCGTTACGCTCAGCCCCCGATATGCGGCCGATCCGACTGCATCCGGTCGCCCTGTTCGTCGGGCGGCGATACCTGTTCGTTCATGATCTCGTTTGGCGTGACACCCGGCTTCTTTCCCTGCTGGCCAGCCTGTTGACCGCCCTGCTGACCCTGCTGACTGCCAGGTTGATCCTGCTGCGCCTGCGTGCCGCTTTCCGCGCGTTGACTCTCCGACGGCAGCGTGTCGGCCTCGCCGGCCGGATTCTGGCCGCGCTCCTGTTCCAGCGGGCCCTTGTCCGGCGTCAGCGACTTGACGGTCTGCGGGGCGACGGGGTTGGCCGTGTCTGTAGATTTGGATTGCATGCGCATCTCCGTTTGCAATGGTTCGCGGTGAGGCGGCCGGAGGCGGCCCCGGGAAGTCGATCACCGCAAATCACGCAAGAGACATACCCGCCAGACTGCCCCGTTCAGTCGACCGTGACCCCATTGGCCCGGATGATCTCGCCCCACACCTTGATGTCCTCGCGGATCGTCGCCGCGAACGCCTCGCTGGTCCTGGCCGGGGGATTGGCCATGTTCATCAGCGCGAAGCGTTCGCGGATCTGCGGGTCGCCCAGCATGCCGTTGATCTCGGCGTTGAGCCGCTTGACGATCGGCGCGGGCGTGCCGGCGGGCGCGAACAGGCCGTACCAGCTGTTGGTATCGAACGGATAGCCCTGCTCGCGCATGGTCGGCACCTCGGGCGATACCGAGCCGCGGCGGCTGCCGCTGATCGCCAGCGCGCGGATCTTGCCGGAGCGGATCAGCGGCAGCGACGACGAGGTATCGACGAAGGCGACCTTGATCATGCCGCCCTGCAGGTCGTTCAGCACCTGTCCCACCGCCTTGTACGGGACATGGCGCATGCGCAGGCCGGCCTGCATCTTCAGCGCCTCCATGGTCAGATGCCCGCCGGAGCCGATGCCCCAGGAGCCGTAGTCGTAGGCATCGGGTTTGGCCTTCACCGCGGCGACGAACTCGCGCAGGTTGCGCGCGGGAAAGTCCGGCGTGACCACCAGGAAGTTGCCGCCCTCGCCGACCTGCGCCACCGGCGCCAGATCGCGCAGCGCGTCGTAGGGCAGCTTGGGCTGCAGCGTATGGTTGATGACGATCGACGCCGCGTAGGTGAACAGCAGCGTATAGCCGTCGGGCGCGGCCTTGGCCACGGCGTCCACGCCGATGATGCCGGTCGCGCCGGGCTTGTTGTCCACCACCACGGTCTGTCCGAGCCGCTTGCCCAGCCGTTCGGCGATCACGCGCGCGAACAGGTCGGTGCCGCTGCCGGCCGAGGATGCCACCACCAGCCGGATCGGCCGCGACGGCCATGCATCGCCAGCCCATGCCGGCCCCGCCGCGAGCGGCGCGGCGACCAGTGCCATCCACGCCAGCAGCGTCTGCCGCCGCTTGCTTCGTGGTGCGTTCGTGTCCGTGAACATCGTGTCGATCGACATCGTCGAGTCCCTCCTCATCCCTTATCGTTGGCTGAACGGGTGGCGTTCACCGCGTTCGATGCTGTCGGCGCAGGCCAGATAGAGGCTGCGCGATACATAGCTGGCGACCTGGCGCGACCGCTGGCGCAGCCATCCGGCCTTCAATTCGCGCGCCCGCCGCAGCGTCGGCGCATCGCCCGGCGCGCCGGCCAGCACGTCGATCACGTGCAGCGCGAGCTGGACCTCGCCCTTGTCGGCGAGCGCCTGCGCATGGCGGATCAACGCGTCGTGATCGCCGACAGCCTCGGCGATCTGCGCGGCGGCTTGCTCCGGCGGCGCCGGGTGCAGCGAGGTTGCGTTGCGGTCCCACCAGCCGTTCTCCGCGCGGTAGATGTCGCGGGCGATATAGCTCGGGTCGCCGTAGCTCGGCCGCATCCATGGCATGCCGAACAGTGCCTCCGGATAGCGCAGCGCGGCCAGCATCTCGCGCTCGTCCATGCCTTGGTTGATCAGCCGGATCACCTCGTCGTGCAGCCAGTGCAGCGCGCTCGCGGTATGGCGCAGCACCTCGACCGCCTGCGCGCCGCACAGATCGGCGCCGAACTCGCGCACCACGCGCTCGGGCTCGAGCGCGGCAAGGTTCTCCAGCGTGCGGGCCCAGCGCGGTGCATCGCGCAGCGTGCGCAGCGGCGTGCCGATGTTCGGGATCGAATCGATCACGGCCGGGCCGCCGTACAGGATGCGCGATTCGGGCAGCCAGACCGCGACCGCATCGTCGGTCTCCGACGGCGCCCACAGCAGCTCGGCGCGGCGCGGGCCGGTGCCGACGGTCAGGCCCTGCGCGAAGGTCTCGGTGGGCGCGTGCTGGCTCAGCTTGCCGGCAAGGCGCCCGCGCGGCTGGCGGAACTGCACCTCGGCCAGCGCCTCCTGCAGCGGCATGGTGGCGCGATAGCGGGCCTGGCGCGGCAGCACGTTGGCGTGGGCGATCACGCGCGGCGCGGGGTCGCCGCGTTCGGCGCAATGCGCGAGCCACAGCGGCAGGCCGCTGTTGTAGCCGAGATGGCCATGGCTGAAGACGATGGCGGCCAACGGCAACGGCGTGACGCTGCGCAGCGCGGCGATCATGCCGCGCGTGATCGCGCCGCCTGGACCGGCATCGACCAGCAGCAGCGCATCGCCTTGTGGTATGCCGCGTTGTACGCCGTCTTGTACGCCGTCTTGTACGCCGATCTGCGCGACAAAGGACTGGCCTTGACCGTGCAGCTTCCAGACGCCCGGCGCGACCGCCTCGACTCCCTCGCCGGTGGCCAGCGCGGCGGGGCGCGCTTCGAAATCCTGCATGCGAACGACTCCTGTGACAAAACGATGGACGAGCGCCGCCCCGCTCCGCGGGGGAGCGTTGTCGTAGGCAACGCCAGGAAAGAGGTGACCGCGCGGGGACTGCGGGGTGACCGCGGTGACCGCGTTAGCGCCGGCCGACGCGGGAGCTGACCGGCGCGCTCAGGCTCGCCGCGCAGAAGTCGATCAGCTCGGCCAGCGGCGGCTCGCCGCCGCGACGGCCCTGATCGCGATACCAGTGCGCCAGCGAATAGACCACGGTGTCGTTGAACCAGGTCAGCCGCAGGTTCATGACCTCGCGCGGCACCTGCGGACATAGCGCGAACACCAGCTTGCGCACGCGCACCAGCGCCGAGACCGCGTCGCGTTCGACCAGCCCCTTCTTCA
Organism: Cupriavidus sp.; assembly: GCA_031181345.1. Classification (GTDB taxonomy): domain Bacteria; phylum Pseudomonadota; class Gammaproteobacteria; order Burkholderiales; family Burkholderiaceae; genus Cupriavidus. The sequence goes on from JAPSLC010000005.1 coordinate 25,772, forward strand.
GCAGGCTCGGGCTGAAGGTGGTCTGCGCCAGCACCTGCAGGTAGTGGCGGCCCCAGTCGGTATCGCGCACCGCATCGGCCAGCGGCAGGATGGTCGACTCGACCACCGCGTGCAGATCGGTGTCGCGGCCCTCGGCGACCAGCCGGTCCAGATAGCGATGGCGAATCACGTTGATCTGGTGCAGCCGCCGGTTCAGCAGATGGCTGACCAGCGCCTCGCGCGAGCCGAAGTGGTAATGCAGCGCCGAGCGGTTGCGCTGGCCGCTCTCCAGCACGATCTGCCGCAGCGGCACCTGCTCGACGCCATGCTCGGCGAACAGGCGCTCGGCGATCTCCAGCATCCTGGCCGCGGTGCCGGGCACCGCGGCTTCATCCTCGGCAGCCGGCGCGGCCATCTTGCGCCGTCCCGCCGTCTCGGTGTCCTCGCCGATCACCGAGCGAATCTGTTTGAGCTTCATGCGTGCAATTGGCGTTTTCCCCGCGACCATCGCAAGGTTCGCTGTCAGCATAGTCGCGTCGCGCCGTTCTAATACTAGGGATTAACCCGAGAACCCGGGCACCTCGATGGCGCGACTACGCGCATCGGGGTAATCCCCAGATTTTCGAATCGCAATGCGGCGCTATGGTGTTCCGGACCCGCGTAATACGACGTATTAAAACCAGACGGGCAACGAAGAACACCGCAAGACACGGAGGAGACACGGCATGAAGGGATGGTGGATCACGGCGGCGGCAGCCGGCATGTTGGCGCAGGGCGCGCATGCGCAATCGTCGGTGACCTTGTATGGCGTGGTCACCGCCAGCCTGCAGTACGTCAACAATTCGCAGAACGTCAGCGGCGGCGTGCTGGCGCCGGGCAGCGGCTCGCGCACGATGCTGAACTCATCGGGCATCGCGCAGTCGCGCTTCGGCCTGCGCGGCACCGAGGAGCTCGGTGGCGGCGTGCAGGCGCTGTTCGTGCTCGAGAACCAGTTCAACACCGACAACGGCCAGATGGGGCAGAACGCGATCTTCGGCCGGCAGGCCTTCGTCGGCCTGAAGAACGAGCTGGGCCGCATCACCTTCGGCCGGCAGTACACCTCATCGTTCCTGGCGCTGGGCAGCTTCACGCCGGTCGCCTATGCGCCGGAGTTCGAGCCGGTCGTCGGCATGGCCGGACCGAACTTCCGCGAGAACAACATGGTGCAGTACCAGGGCAAGTTCGGGCCCTTGTCGCTGCACACGCACTGGTCGTTCGGCGAACGCACCGGCAGCCTGGCGGCCGGCTCGGCCTACGGCATCGGCGTGTCGTACTACACCAACGGCTTCGGCGTGGCGGCGGCCTATGACGAGGTCAAGACGCTCAATGCCGCGCAGGCGTCCGGCGCCTCGTCCTCGGGCGACTACGGCCGCGACATGCGCGCCTTCCTGGCCGGCAGCTACGAGGTCGGCGCGTTCAAGTTCGTTGCCGGCTACCGCTGGGGCAACTCGGTCGCGCCCGGCGAGGGCACGCCGACGCTGCTGCCGCACCGCGACGACATGTATTGGGCCGGTGTGCACTGGCAGACCACGCCTGCGCTGCGGCTGAGCCTGGCCTACTACTACGACGACATCAAGCGCGCCGATATCGGCGGCGCCAGCGTCAACCCGGCCAATCCGCAGCAATACCTGGCGCTGGCCGACTATCGCCTGACCAAGCGCACCGATGTGTTTGCCGGCGTGATGTACGCGCGCAATGCCTCGCTGAACTGGGACAACATCGGCTATCTGCCCAACGGCCAATCGGTCGGCTACGCGCCGGCGACCTCGCAGGTCTATTACAAGCGCCCCGACGCCAAGGGTCAGCTCGGCATCTCGCTGGGCATCCGCACCATCTTCTAGGAGCCACGATGCAAGCCACGGAACACACGACGACCGACGCCGCCCTCGCCGCGCGCGTGCGCGAGGCGTTCATCTATACCTTCCCGGTGCACGATCTTGCGCAGGTTCGCTGGCAGATCACGCAGAATCCGCAGAACCGCAACCGCGTGCCGGTCAATGGGCTGCTGCATTACCGCCGGCTGCTGGACCATCGCGCCCGCACCGTGACACAGCCCAACAACGACACGCTGTACTCGCTGTCGTATCTGGCCCTGCACGACGGACCGATGCGGCTGCGGCTGCCGGACATGGGCGAGCGCTACTACAGCGTCGCGCTGCTCGACATCTTCACCAACAACTTTGCCTGTATCGGCAACCGCACCACCGGCACTCAGGCAGCCGAGTTCCTGCTGGTCGGGCCGGATTGGTCCGGCGACGCGCCCGCCGGCGCGCGGCTGATCCGCTGTCCGAGCAACGACGTCTGGCTGCTGGGGCGGCTGCTGGTCGATGGCGAACACGACCTGCCGGCCGTGCATGCGTTGCAGGACGCGATCCGGCTCGAGCCGGTGGGACGGCGGGACGCCGGCGACAGCGGCCTGCTCGACACCGTGCCCGACGAGGCCGATCCGGCCCGCTATCTCGATCTGGTCAATGAAGTGCTGGGCCGCAATCCGGTTCCGGAGGACGAGCGGAAGCTGCTGGCGGACTTTGCCGAAGTCGGCATCCGTCCCGGGCAGCGCCATGCCTGCGCGGACCTGCCGCTGCCGATCCAGCAAGCGTGGCGCGCGATGCTGCCGACGCTGCGCAAGGAGCTGGCGCGCACGCCGGGGTTCGGCAATGGCACCGAGCCGGGTCCGTGGCAGTCCGGCCCGGACCACCTGGGCAATTTCGGCAAGGACTACACCTACCGCGCCCATGTATCGCTGATCGGGCTGGGCGCGCTGGAACGCGCCGAGGCGATCTATGCCACCTGCGTCAGCGATACGGCGGGCGAACGGCTTGACGGTGCGCGGGCCTACCGGCTGCATATCCCGCCGGCGATGCCGGTCGATGCGTTCTGGTCGCTGTCGATGTACGAGTTCGCGCCGGACGGCCGACGCTTCTTCACCGAGAACGCGATCGGCCGCTATACCATCGGCGACCGCACGCCCGGACTGCAGGTCAACGCCGATGGCAGCATCGACCTGTGGCTGCAGCATGCGCGTCCCGAGCCGGCGCGCGAAGCCAACTGGCTGCCGGCGCCCGCCGGACGGTTCTCGCTGACGCTGCGCTACTACCATCCGCGGGAGGCGTTGCTGTCACGGCGCTTCGTGCAGCCGGCGCCGGAGCCGATCGCGTCCTAGCCCGCGTCGCGCGCCGGCTCTGCCTGCCGTGCGTGGCATTGCGCCACGGCCGGCGCGGCCAGCTCGGCCAACCGTCGCAGCGTCTGGACCTCGTCGGCCTGCCACGCCGACCTCGGGCTGAGGTAGTTGAACGTGCCGATGCAGCGACCCCGCTCGCCGATCGGTACATTGACCACTGCCCTCAGCCCGAGCGCGCGGATCGTTGAAATATCGTCGAACACCTCGGCCAGCGCCGCGTCGCCTTCGCCGACGAAGACTTCAAGACGCTGCAGCAGCTGCCGCGCCCACGGCGTATCGCCCTTGCGCTTGCTGCCGCCGACCGGATAGGCGAGCGGATCGCTGGACCATTGGCGCACCACCTCGCGGCTGTCGGGGCGCCACAGATTGATCGTCAGCAGGCCGGGGCCGAGCAGCGCGAGCGTGGCGTCTCCGACCGCGTCGAACAGCGCGCCGGTGTGTTCGGGATGCGCCAGCGCGGTCTGCAGCGCGGCCGCCTGCGGCGGGGCCAGGCGCGGCCCCAGCGCGGCCAACGCCAAACCCTGCGGATTCGATGCTTCGCTCACGCTCACTCCGCGCTGATCTTCAGGTCGCGGATCAGCTTGCCGTAGCGATCGGCATCGCGGCGCAGCACCTGGCCGAACTGCTGCGGCGTCGACGTGGTCGTCTCGACGCCGATCGCGTCCATCTTGGCCTTGACGTCGGGCAGCTGCATCACCTTGTTGATCTCGGCATTCAGCCGCGTCACCAGCGCCGGCGGCATGCCGGCCGGGCCGAAGGCGCCATACCAGACCGCCAGCTCGTAGCCCGGCACGGTCTCGGCGACGGTCGGCACATTGGGCAGCAGCGGCGAGCGCCTGGCCTCGGTCACGGCCAGCAGCTTCAGCTTGTTGGCCTTGACGTGCGGCAGCGTCTGCGTGCCGGCCGAGAACAGCAACTGGGTCTGGCCCGCGACCGTGTCAACCACGGCAGGCGCCCCGCCCTTGTAGGGCACGTGCAGCATCTCGACGCCGGCCATCTTCTCGAACAGCACCGCGCTCAGATGGTTGGTCGAGCCCGGGCCGGCGCTGGCGTAGGCCAGCTTGCCGGGATTGGCGCGTGCGTAGGCGATCAGTTCCTTGACGTTGTTGGCCGGCACCGACGGGTGGACCACCATCGTGTTGGTGACGTAGGCCAGCAGGCCCAGCGGCGTGAAATCCTCGACGCCGCGGAACGGCATGTTCGGCATCATCGCCGGGTTCATCGCATGGGTGCTCATCGAGCCGATCAGCAGCGTATAGCCGTCCGGCTTGGCGCGCGCGACCATCGCGGAGCCGATATTGCCCGACGCGCCCGGCTTGTTGTCGACGATGACGGGCTGGCCCAGCGAGCGCGTCAGGCGTTCGGACAGCACCCGCGCCAGGATATCGGTCGAACCGCCAGGCGCCCATGGCACCACCAGCGTGATGGGCTTGCTCGGATAGTCCTGCGCCGCCGCGGCGCCCGCGGCGCAGCAAAGCGCCAGCGCCGCCACGCCGCGCAGCCAGCTTTGAATCGTCGTCTTCATGGTCGCTTTCATCATCGTTTCTCCCCGTTTGTCATGCCGGTCGCACCGCGCGTCCGGTCTGTCGTTCTATCGCTCTGTCGTTCTATCGTTCTATCGTTCCATCGTGCCGTGACATATCGACGGCTGCTCTGGCCGTGTCGCGGCACCCCCGATCTCAACGTCCCACCGCATAACCCTGCATGCCGCGCGGATTGGCCCCGGCGCGCAGCACCAGCCGGCCCCTGCCGTCGCGTTCGCGAGAACACGCCGACATCCGCCCTTCAGACCACGGCTCGCCGATGCGCAATGCGTGGCCGGCATCGCGCAGCGCGTCCAGCGTCGCCTGGGGAAAGCGCGATTCGATGCTGAGCCGGTTCAGCACCGTCTGGCGCGGCCAGAACGAGCCGGGGAAGTGGTCGATGTGCCAGGCCGGCGCGTCGATCGCCTCCTGCAGGTTCATGCCGTGCACCGCGTGGCGCATGAAGAAGGCCAGCGACCATTGGTCCTGCTGGTCGCCGCCGGGCGTGCCGAACACCATATAGGGCTCGCCGTCGCGCAAGGCCAGCGAGGGCGACAGCGTGGTGCAGGGCCGCTTGCCCGGCGCCAGCGAATTGGGCAGGCCCGGCTCGAGCCAGGTCATCTGCAGGCGCGTATTGAGCGCGAAGCCCAGCGCCGGAATGGTGGGGCTCGACGAGAGCCAGCCGCCGGACGGCGTCGCGGCGACCATATTGCCGTCGCGGTCGATCACGTCGAGGTGGCAGGTGTCGCCGACGAAGATTTCCTTCTCGGCCCACTGCTGCACCGGCGGCAGCGCGGCGAAGGTCGGCTCGCCCACGCCGAAGCGCGTATCGGCGCTGGCCAGCGTGCGCTCGGCCGCATCGAGATCGGGCAAGCGCGGCGCGCGGCCGTCGATGCTGCCGGCACGCATCTCGCGCGATGCCTTCGCGCCGATCAGTTGTGCGCGCGCGCGCAGATAGTCCGCATCGAGCAGGCCCTGCGCCGGCACGTCCGCAAAGCGCGGATCGCCATACCAGGCCAGGCGATCGGCCATCGCCAGCTTGGCCGCCTCGGCGATCCGATGGACAAAGCCCGGCGACGTCGGATCGTGCGCCTCGAGCCCGGCGTGCCGCAGCATGCCGAGCTGCTGCAGGAAGGCAGGCCCCTGGCTCCAGACGCCGCACTTGGCGACCGTATAGCGGCCGAAATCGAGCGTCAGCGGCGTTTCGACCTCGGGCTGCCAGCCCGCCATGTCCTCGTAGCGCAGCAGGCCGCCATGGCGCTCGCCGGTGGTGTCGCGCACCTGCTGCGTGCGGCAATAGGTATCGATCTCGCGCGCGACGAAGCCGCGGTACCAGCAATCGAGCGCCGCATCGATCTGCTTCTCGCGCGTGTCGCCGGCCGCCTGCGCCTCTTCGACGATGCGCTGGTACGTCCGCGCCAGTGCCGGCGTGGCATGCAGGCTGCCGGGCGTCGGCACGCGCCCGTCGACCAGCCAGACGTCGGCCGAATCGCGCCATTCGCGCTGGAACAATTCGCGCACCGCCAGGATCGCCTGCGAGATGCGCGGCACCAGCGGGAAGCCGTCGCGCGCGTAGGCGATCGCCGGCGCCAGCACCTCGGCCAGCGACCACGTGCCGTAGTCGCGCAGCATGGTCAGCCAGGCGCCGAAGGCGCCGGGCACGGTGGCGGGCAGCAGGCCGATGCCCGGCATCAGCTCCAGCCCCATCGCCCGCATCGCGGCGGGATCGGCCAGTGCGGGCGCCGGGCCCTGGCCGCAGATCGAGCGCACCGCACGCTCGTGTTCGCTCCACAGCAGGATCGGCGCCTCGCCGCCGGGGCCGTTCAGGTGCGGCTCGACGACCTGCAGCACGAAGCCGCCCGCCACCGCCGCATCGAAGGCATTGCCGCCGCGCTCGAGCACGCCCATCGCGGTCTGCGAGGCGAGCCAGTGGGTCGACGAGACGACGCCGAAGGTACCGACGATTTCTGGGCGGGTGGTGAACATGCTGGTCTCTGGGTGCGGGGCGAATACGTGGGGATGGCGCATGCGATGAGGCAAGCGATGAGGCAAGCGATGAGGCAGGCGACAGGGCACGCGATGGGACGAGTATAGGAAGATCGAATAACCAGAACGGACGATTGCATTATTCTTCCATTCCTGAATGGTTATACGACTGCCCGCAACCGCCCACTTCCGCTCTACGCCTGCCTCGCCTCCTTACCTCGCCATGCCGACCTTCACCGACCGCCTGCAGCACAACCTGATATCCCGCCTGCGCCTGAAGCAGTTGTCGCTGCTGTTGGTATTGGAGCGGCATCGCTCGCTGTCGCGCGCCGCCGCCGAGTTGAATCTGAGCCAGCCGGCGGTTACCAAGGCGCTGCGCGAAATCGAGGAGATCTTTCTGGCGCCGCTGTTTCACCGTTCGCGCGCCGGGCTGGAGGCCACCGAGACCGGTGCCGCGGTGCTGGCGTATGCCCGGCTCGCGCTGGCCGACGCGCGTGGGCTTGGCGACGAACTGGCGGCACTCGATGCGGGGCTCGGCGGAAGGCTGCGCATCGGCGTGATTCCGTTCATCGCGCCGGCGGTCCTGGACGCGGCCTGCTCGCATGCGCTGAGCCAGCAGCCGCGCATCGCGGTGCTGGTGCGCGAGGGCACCACCGACGAACTGGTCAGCGCGTTGCGCGCGCACGAGGTCGATTGCGTGATCGCGCGCTCCTTCTATGCCGCCGGGGAAGACATCGTGCAGATGCCGCTGTATCGGGAGGAGCCGACGCTGGTGGTGCCGTCGCGCGCGGCGGCGCGGCTGTCGCGCGGCGCGCTCGACTGGGCGCGGCTCGCGACGCTGGACTGGATCATGCCGCCGCCGCAGACGCCGACCCGCCGCACCATCAACACGATGTTCGCGACCGCGGGCGTGGCGCCGCCGCTGCCGCTGGTCGAGACCTATTCGATCAAGACCATCGCCACGCTGCTGCGCACCCAACCGCGCGCGATCACCATCGTGCCGCGCGCGGTCGCGATCGAGCTGGCCAATGGGGGCGGCGCCGCGCTGCTGCCCCATGCGTTGCGCTGGGACCTGCCGCCGGTCGAGGCGATGTGGCTGCGCCGCGCGCAGCACAGCGGGCCGCTGATGGCGCTGGTGACGGCGCTGCAGGCGGCGAGTGGTTGAATCCGTCGCCGCCGGTCATCGCGCACTCGTCCTTTCCCTCTGCTACCGCGCTTGTCGTCCCTGCGAACGCGGGGAACCAGTGGCATGCAAAGACGCTGGATTCCCGCTTTCGCGGGAACGACGTGGTGGTCAGCGTCTGTGTCTGCAAGTCCGGACCTTTACGACTGCTGCGCCGCCTCCGGCTGCATGTAGAACACCTCCCACAGATGGCCGTCCAGGTCCTGGTAGCCGTGCTGATACATGAAGCCGTAGTCCTTCGGCTCGTTCGGCGTGCGCGCGCCGGCCGCGACCGCCTTCGCCACCATGTCGTCGACCGCGGCACGGCTTTCCATCGACAGCGCCAGAATCACTTCGGTGCTGCTGCCGGTATCGCAGATCGCCTTGCCGGTGAAGGTCTTGAAGAAATCCTCGACCAGCAGCATCACGTAGATCTGGTCCGACACGATCATGCAGGTGGCATTGCGGTCGGTGAATTTCGGATCGAAGCGATAGCCGAGCCGGGTAAAGAAATCGACCGAGCGGTCGAGGTCCTTGACGGGCAGGTTGACGAAGATCTGGGTTGCCATCGAGGTGTCTCCTGTTTTTGGGACTGTTTTTGGAACTGTTTTTGGAACGTTTTTCGGAACGGTTTTTCGGAACGGGATTTGTCGTTACGACGTGGTGACCCACGGATCATAACTGCCGATGGTCCAAAGATGGCCTTCCAGATCGAAGCAGCTGAAATCGCGGCCGCCATAATCCTGATCCTTCAGATCGAGCACGATCTGCGCACCGGCGGCCTTGGCGCGTGCGAATACCGCGTCGGGATCCGGCACGACCAGATAAATGCTTTGGGTCTGCCCGCCGCCGACTTCATCGGGCTGGCGCATCAGCTTGCCGTACGGGGAATCGAGCACCGAACCCAGCATCACCATGCCCTTGCCATAGTTCAATTGCGCGTGGGCGATGGTGCCGTCATCGTTTTCCACGACCAGATGCCGGGTAAAACCAAAGGTGTCGCATAACCAGGCGATGGCAGACGGCGCATCGCGATAGCGCAGGCACGGGATGGCCGTGCTGCCCTGGCTGGTGGAAGCGCCGGAATTCAAATCGGTCATGTCTGTCGCTCCTTGCGCGGCGCGGTGGCCGCCTTGTCGGTCTGGAATCGAATCCGAATTCGGTTCGCCACCGGGAAAATGGATCCACGCGAGATTCACCACAAGATGCACTGCAGGACTCACTGCAGGGACCGCCTGTATCGCGCGGCAAATCCAGTACGCAGCATAGACGATGGGTTTCTCGTGCAAAGGCCGCGCACGATGCGACGAGAACGTTTCTTCCGACACGGACGACCGGTTATACTCCGCGCTCCATAAACCACATTTCGGGTATATAGAACAATGGCCGTTGCCAACAAAAAAAGCGCGCCGCGCGCAGTGAAGTCCGCCAAGCCGGCGGCGCCGACCAAGAAGGCCAGCGTGCTGGCACGCGAAGCGCAAGCCGCGAAGAAGCGTCTGCTGAAGCTGCGCGCCGACACGAAGAAGGCGATCGACGCCGCCAAGCGCGAAGTCGCGCAGGCTGTCGCCGCCGCCAAGCTCGCACTGCAGGCCGAGAAGCAAGCCGCCAAGGAAAAGCTGGCCGCGCAGAAGGAAAAGGCCAAGGCAGCGAAGGCCGCCAAGTCGGCAAAGAAGCCGGCCGGCGCCAAGACCGCCGCGCCGAAGAAGGCCGCTGCACCCAAGTCCGCAAAGCCCGCCGCCAAGGTCGTCAAGGCAGCGAACGCATCGAAGAAGGCCGCACCGAAGGCCGCTGCAAAGACGAAGCCGGCCGCCGGCGCCGTCGCCAAGGCTGCCTGAGCGCCGCCGACCCTGCTGCCATGCCCTCGTTCGAGGGCAGCATCACGGCACCGCGGCGTTCGTCCGATCGCGCGGTGCCGACCCTCCCGCCGTGGGGCTACCGATTTGGGGGTAGCCAAGCCGTGCCCTCTGTGCCGATAATCTGCTTTCTTCCTGCATCACTTTCTTGCGTTAAATCACTTTGCGTAAATCGCTTGCGCTCATCGCAATGAGCCTTGGCGGCGCTTTTTTGCCGCAAGCCCGCTGGATGGCCGCGCAAACGACACCGAATGGAAATGGCAATGAAGGAAGCCCTGCAACGTTGTCCACTGTGCACGACCATCACGGAAGCATCGGCTCGCCCGCGTTCCTATGGGCAATGGATGCGCTATCAATGCCGCAATGACGAGTGCGGCCCCAGCGAGATCAGCAGCAAGGCACGCTCGCATCTGCGCCGCGGCGAACGCCAGGCCGAACTGCGCAGCGTGGCTAAATCGTGCCGCCATAACGGCGCGCGGCTGCGCATTGGCTACGACGGCCCGGCCGGCGAATTCCAGCTCGAAGTCGTCGAGTAAGGCGTCGCCCGACGGCGGGCGTCACGGTTCGACCGACGGCTCGCGCTTCATGCAGCGCAGCACGAAGGTCGAGCGGCTGTGCCGCAGCCCGGGCAACTTGTACAGCTTGTGGCGCAGGAACTCTTCGTAGCCTTCGGTGCCCGCCACCGCCACCTTGATCAGATAGTCATACTCGCCGGTCAGCAGGTACGCCTCCATGACCTCGGGCAGTTGCGCCAGCGCGCGGCCGAAGCGGTCGAGCATGTCGTCGTCGTGCCGCTCCAGCGTGACCTCGATCAGCACGGTGTCGGGCAGGCCCAGCGCCTTCTGGTTCAGCAAGGCGGTATAGCCCTGGATCACGCCGGCGTCCTCCAGCGCGCGCACGCGGTTCCAGCATGGCGTGGGGGACAGTCCGACCTGCTCGGCCAGCTTCAGGTTGGACAGCCGGCCGTCCCGGCGCAGCGCCCGCAGGATGCGGCGGTCGGTTTCGTCGAGCTTTGGGGCGAGTCTGGTGGCGGGCCGGGGAGTGGCAGTGGTCGTGGGATTCGTCGGATCGGCCATGGGAATCGGTCAAATCGGTCAGGAAAGAAGATTTCTCTTCGAGATCGATGAATACTAGCCGATTCATTCTGATGCGGGGCGCCGCGGCAGAATATTAAGAAGCACATTCTGGCAGCAGACTGGTAGATTCACTACATCTTCATTGCCACCGGTTGCCGTCATGTCCGCCCAAGCCTGCCCCCCTGCCCTGCAACTCGCGCTGCTGCTCGACCCGCACGATCTGATCGGCGCGATCGAGTGGACGCTGGCGACGGCGCGCCGCACCGGACTGGGGTTGGCCGCGATGACGCTCGTGCCGAGCGCCCTGCCCGGCGCCGGTCAATGGCTGCGGCTGTCGGTGACGGCGGAAGAGCCGGCGCTGTTCTCGCTGCTGGTCAAGCGGCTGGAAAATGGCGTCGACGTGCGCGAAGTCGCGGTCGTCGAGGAATCCGCGGGTCACCAGGAAACCGCGACCGCCCGGCGGCGCGATACCGTGCCAGCGAACGCGGCCGCGCCGGCCGCCGCGCCGGTCCACTAAACGGCCTCGGGGCGGCGCTTCAGGCCGGCTCGGCCAGCAGGCCGTGGCCGAGCCGCTGCGACAGATTCGCGGCAGCCGCCTTGATGGCCGCCGCGACCGGCCCGTCGAGCCGCGCATCGAAGGTGGCCGCATTGCCCAGCGCCGTGATCGCCAGCACGATGCGGCCGTCCCGATCGAATACCGGCGTGCTGACCGAATCGACGCCGGCCAGCAGATCGCCATGGACGCTGCCGATACCGCTCGCCCGTACCTGCTCGCGCAACTGCGCCACCTCGGCCGCGTCGCGCGGAAAACGCGGCGGCTGCAGCGCCGCGCGCGCCTTCAGTTCGGCCTCGATCAGCGGCGCCGTCACGGCCGCATCGAGAAAGGCGGTGAAGACGCGGCCGGTCGCCGACGACAGCAGCGGCATCACCGAGCCCGGCCGCACATTGACCGTGACCGGGCGCAGCGAATCGCGCCACTGCACCACGGTCGGCCCGTGGTTGCCCCAGACCGCCGCCAGCACCGTTTCGCCGGTCGACGCACACAGATCGTCGAGTACCGGCGTCACCAGCCGCAGCGGATCGAGTTGGGCCAGGCACGCCAGCCCCATCCGCAGCGCATTGCGACCCAGGCTGTAGCGTCCGGTGTCGTCCTGTTCGACATAGCCGCACTTGATGAAGCTGGCCAGGTAGCGATGCGCCTTGGCCGGATGCATGCCGGCGGCCAGCGCGACGTCCTTCAGCGCCATCGGATGCAGCGCGCCCAACAGGGCATCGAGCACCGACAACCCCGTTTCGAGTGCCTGCACGCCGGCGCCGCCCCGCTCGCCGTTGCCGTCGCGTGTCTCTGATTCGGTTTGCTGATTGGCCATTCCGGATCGGTCCCTGGCTGAGCGCTTGGTGTCTTCGAAATTACGTATGGCGTAATGCTAGCACGCACAGCGTAATTTTCTCTTGACAGTCGACGGCACGACAATTACTTTTGGCATAACCGCATTACGCCTGACGTAATTCACTCGAACAACGTCGCAGATAGCGTCGGCAATGCGGCCACAAGAAGACGGCTCACCGTCCCAACACGATTCGGCGGCGTACCGCCCATCCCCGCAGAGGAGACAAACAATGAGAAAGATCTCGTCGATGCTGGCGCTCGCCGGCACGATGCTGACCGCCCTGGCGCTGGCGCCGCAAGCCGCCGCGCAAAGCTTCCCGAACAAGCCGATCCGCTGGATCGTGCCCTATGCCGCCGGCGGCGGCTCGGACTTCCTGGCCCGCACCATTGGCCAGCAGTTGTCCACCAATATCGGCCAGCCCATCGTGGTCGAGAACAAACCCGGCGCCAACACCGCGATCGCCGCGGCCGAGACGGCGCGCTCGCCGCACGACGGCTATACCGTGATGTCGGCCGATAACGGCACGCTGGTCTTCAACCCCGCGCTGTACAAGAACCTGAGCTACAACCCGACCCGCGACCTGGCACCGGTTTCGCTGCTGGGCAAGTTCCCGATGATCCTGGTGGTCGGCGCCAGCGCCGAATACAAGGACGCGCGCGACTTCCTCGCGAAGGTCAAGGCGGCGCCGGGCAAGGTCAGCTACGCCTCGGCCGGCGCCGGCAGCCCGCACCATCTGGCCATGGAACTGCTGAAGGAACGCGCCGGCCTGCGCATGGTGCATATCGGCTATCGCGGCGCCGCGCCGGCGCTGCTCGACGTGGTCGGCGGCCAGGTGCCCGCGATGATGACGGACCTGGCCGCGGGCGCCGCCTTCCTGAAGGCCGGCAAGCTGCGTCCGCTTGCCGTGGCCAATGCCACCCGCCTGCCCCAGCTGCCGAATGTGCCGACCTTCGCCGAGGTCGGCCTGCAGGGCGTCGAGGCCGCCGCGCTGGTCGGCATGGTCGCGCCGGCCGGCACCCCGCCCGACGTGATCGCCAAACTGCAGACCAGCGTCGCCGCGGCGATCAAGCAGCCCGAGGTCAACCGCAAGCTGGTCGACTTCGGCGTCGAGCCGGTCGGCAGCACGCCGGAGCAATTCGCCGCGCTGCTGCGCAGCGAGACCGCGCTGTGGCACAAGCTGATCCGCGACCTGAATATCACGCTCGAATAAGCCGGCGGGCGGGTCCCCAGCGGAACCCGCCCGCTGTGCCAACGTTGTAGAGGACCGAGGACCGATCATGAGCGAACGCACCGAACCTGTCCGTGCGCAGGGCTGCCCCTTCCACGCCGTGTCCGGCACGCCGTCGGAAACGCCGCTGTTGTCCCCCACCGGCTGCCCCGTCAGCGCGCGCGCCGCGCAATTCGATCCGTTCGAGGACGGCTACCAGCAGGACCCGCCCGACTACGTGCGCTGGGCGCGCGAGCAGGAGCCGGTGTTCTACAGCCCCAAGCTCGGCTATTGGGTCGTCACCCGCTACGACGACATCAAGGCGATCTTCCGCGACAACCTGACCTTCAGCCCCTCGATCGCCCTGGAGAAGATCACGCCAACCGGCGAGGAGGCCAACGCCGTGCTGGCCTCCTATGGCTACGCGATGAACCGCACGCTGGTCAACGAGGACGAGCCCGCGCACATGCCGCGCCGCCGCGTGCTGATGGAGCCGTTCACGCCCGAACAGCTGCAGCATCACGAGCCGATGGTGCGCCGGCTCACGCGCGAATACGTCGACCGCTTCATCGACGACGGCAAGGCCGACCTGGTCGACCAGATCCTGTGGGAGGTGCCGCTGACCGTCGCGCTGCATTTCCTCGGCGTGCCCGAGGAGGACATGGACCTGCTGCGCAAGTATTCGATCGCCCATACCGTCAACACCTGGGGCCGCCCGAAACCGGAGGAGCAGGTCGAGGTCGCGCACGCGGTCGGCAATTTCTGGCAGCTCGCCGGGCGCATCCTCGACAAGATGCGGCAGGATCCGTCGGGCCCGGGCTGGATGCAGTACGGCATCCGCAAGCAGAAGGAATACCCGGACGTCGTCACCGACTCGTATCTGCATTCGATGATGATGGCCGGCATTGTCGCCGCGCATGAAACCACCGCCAACGCCAGCGCCAACGCGATCAAGCTGCTGCTGCAGCATCCCGACGCCTGGCGCGAACTGTGCGAGGACCCGAGCCTGATCCCGAACGCGGTCGAGGAATGCCTGCGGCACAACGGCTCGGTCGCGGCATGGCGGCGCCTGGCCACGCGCGACGTGCAGATCGGCGGCGTCGACATTCCGGCCGGCGCCAAACTCCTGATCGTGACCTCGTCGGCCAACCACGACGAGCGCCATTTCGCCGACGCGGACCTGCTCGACATCCGCCGCGCCAATGCCAGCGACCAGCTGACCTTCGGCTATGGCGCGCATCAGTGCATGGGCAAGAACCTGGCGCGGATGGAGATGCAGATCTTCCTCGAGGAGTTCACGCGCCGGCTGCCGCATATGAAGCTGTCGGAACAGAAATTCACTTACGTGCCGAACACCTCGTTCCGCGGGCCGGAGCATCTGTGGGTCGAGTGGGACCCGAGCCGGAATCCGGAGCGGCGCGACCCTGCACTGCTGCAGGTGCGCACGCCGGTGCGGATCGGCGAGCCGTCCAGCCATGCGATCAACCGCACCGTGGTGGTCCAGAGCGTGACGCGCGTGGCCGAGGACATCGTGCGGCTGCGGCTGGTATCGCCCGATGGCAAGCCGCTGCCGCGCTGGTCGCCCGGTTCGCATATCGATGTCGAATGCGGCGATACGGGGGTGTCGCGCCAGTATTCGTTGTGCGGCGATCCGGCCGACACGCTGGCGTTCGAGATCGCGGTGCTGCGCGAGGCCGACAGCCGCGGCGGTTCGGCGTGGATCCATGGGCAACTGAAGGCCGGCGACCGGCTGCGCATCCGCGGACCGCGCAACCACTTCCGGCTCGACGAAAGCGCGCGCAGGCTGATCCTGATCGCCGGCGGCATCGGCATCACGCCGATCAGCGCAATGGCGCGGCGCGCCAGGGAACTGGGCATCGACTACCAGCTGCACTACTGCGGCCGCGGCCGGGCCTCGATGGCGCTGCTCGACGAACTGGCGGCGCTGCATGGCGAGCGGCTGCATGTCTACGCCCGGGACGAAGGCGCGCGCGCCGACCTGGGCGCGCTGCTGGGCCAGCCCGATGCCCGGACGCAGATCTATGCCTGCGGGCCGGCGCGGATGCTGGACGCGCTGGCCGCCTGTTGCGCGAGCTGGCCCGAGGATGCGCTGCGGGTCGAGCATTTCACCTCGACGTTGGGCGCGCTCGATCCGAGCAAGGAGCAGGCCTTCGAGGCCGAGCTGAAGGACTCGGGCATCGTCGTCACGGTGCGGGCGGATCAAACCCTGCTGGCCGCGCTGCGCGCCGCCAATATCGACGTGCAGAGCGATTGCGAGGAAGGGCTGTGCGGCTCGTGCGAAGTGCGCGTGCTGGCGGGCGACATCGACCATCGCGATGTGGTGCTGACGCGCGCCGAGCGCGAGGCGAACGGCAAGATGATGAGCTGCTGTTCGCGCGCCAAGTGCGGGCGGATCGTGCTCGAACTGTGAGGGATCGAGGCGGGGCGGCCGCGGTCAGCCCGCCTCGCCGCCTTGCTTGCCCCTCTTGCCGTCCTGCCCCTGCGCCGCATCGTCCGGCAGCAGCTCGATGCCGTCGAGGTCCCGCGCGCAGGTCTCGCGCACGATCGCGACGAAGTCCCGCGCGAACGGCCGCTCGGCCAGCCCGGCCGGCATCGCCGCATACAGCTCGCTCCACAGTCCCCCGGCACCGATGCGCTTGGCCAGCACATAGTCGTGGTCGACGTAGTTCCTGACGCCCCAGTTCGGCAGCGCCGCGACACCGCGCCTGCTGGCGACCAGCTGCAGGATCGCCACCGTCAACTCGGCGGTGCGCCGCTGCAGCCGGATGCCGGCCGGCTCCAGCACCTCGCGGATCAGGTCGATGCGCGGCTCCGGCACCGGATAGGTGATCAGCGTCTCGCCCTCCAGATCCGCCGCCTCGATCCGCCGCCGGTTGCGCAGCCGGTGCTCGTTGGCGATCACCGCCAGGATCTCGAAGCGGAACAGCGGCACCACGGCCAGCCCCCGCCGCGTCGGCGGCAATGAGCCGATCACCATGTCGGCGCGGCCCTCGGCCAGCAGCGCCAGCGGGTCCGCGTGAAAACCCGCCACCAGGTCGACCTCGACCTCGGGCCAGCGCGTGCGGAATTCGTCCATCACCGGCATCAGCCAGTCGAAGCAGGTGTGGCACTCCAGCACGATGCGCAGCTCCCCGCGCGTATCGCCCTTGAGCCGCTCCAGGTCGCGCTCGGCCGCGCTGATCGATGCCAGCACCTCGCGCGCGAGCGCCAGCAGCCGTTCCCCGGCCGGGGTAAAGCGCAGGCCACCACGGGTGCGGTCGAACAGCGACAGGCCGTAGTGCGATTCGATGGCCTTGATCTGATGCGACAGCGCGGACTGGCTGACGTGAACGCGCTCGGCCGCCGTCGCGAGCTTGCCGGATTCGGCGATGGCGACCAGCGAGCGGAAATGGCGGACCTCGATCATGGTCGGGCCCGTCCGCGATGGAGTTCGCAGGGAGCGGTCGACGAGAGCCTGCAGACGCCTTCGCATGCGGGAGGCGCATATCGATGCCTCGTATGAAATGGATTCATATTTTGTTTAAAACATATCACTTGATTCATTCTACCCGCGACCGGACACTAGGCGCCAACTTGTTCTGGAGCGAGAAATGGCACGCACGCATATTCCCGGGTTCCCGCGCATCGGCGCGAAACGCGAACTGAAATTCGCCCAGGAGGCGTTCTGGCGCGGCGAATCGAGCGAGGCGGCGCTGCGCGAGTGCGCCGCCGGCCTGCGCGAGGCGCATTGGCGCCTGCAGGCCGATGCCGGCCTCGAGCTGGTGGCCGCCGGCGACTTCGCCTACTACGACCAGATGCTTGGCATGAGCGCCCTGCTCGGTGCGCTGCCCGCGCGCTTCGGTTTCGATCCCGGCACGCTGACGCTGTCGCAGTACTTCGAGCTGGCGCGCGGTAATGCGGCGCAGCCGGCGATGGAAATGACCAAGTGGTTCGATACCAACTACCACTACCTGGTGCCGGAGCTCGGCCCCGACACGCGCTTCGACGGCGGGGTCGACTGGCTGTTCGAGGAGATCGACGAGGCGTTGGCGCTGGGCCATCGCGTCAAGCCGGTGCTGGTCGGGCCGGTCACCTGGCTGTGGCTGTCCAAGAGCCATGTCGCCGGCTTCGACCGCTTGACGCTGCTGCCTCGGCTGGCCGCCGCCTATCGCGACGTCCTGCAGCGGCTGCATGCGCGCGGCATCGAATGGGTGCAGCTCGACGAACCGGCGCTGTGCCTGGAGCTCGACGGCGCCTGGCTGGACGCCTATGACACTGCCTATGCCTCGCTTGCCGACTGCGGCGTCAAGCTGCTGCTGGCGACCTACTTCGAATCGGCGGCCGATCATGCCGCCCGCGCCGCCGCGCTGCCGGTGCACGGTTTCCATCTCGACCTGGTGCGCGCGCCGCAGCAGTGGCAGGCCTGGCGCGAGGTACTGCCGGCCGGCGCGGTGCTGTCGGCCGGCGTGATCGACGGCCGCAATATCTGGCGCGCCGACCTGCGTACGATCCTCGCGCAACTGGCGCCGCTGCACGCCGACCTTGGCGACCGCCTGTGGCTGGCGCCGTCCTGCTCGCTGCTGCACGTGCCGGTGTCGCTCGCGCCGGAAACGCGTCTCGATCCCGAAATCCGCGGCTGGCTGGCCTTCGCCACCGAGAAACTCGACGAGCTGAAGGTGCTGGCGACCGCGTTGAACGACGGCGAGGCCGCGGTGGCCGACGCGCTGGCCGCCTCCGATGCGGCCCAGGCCGGCCGCCGCGCGTCCCGCCGCGTGGTCAACGCCCAGGTGCGCCAGCGCGTCGCCGCGGTGACGCCCGCGATGGCCGATCGCCGCAGTCCGTTCACGCAGCGCATCGCCGATCAGCGCGCGGCGCTGCAACTGCCGCCGCTGCCGACCACCACCATCGGCTCGTTCCCGCAGACCGCCCAGATCCGCCAGACCCGCGCGGCCTTCAAGCGCGGCGAACTGGGCGCGCTGGCCTACCTGCAGCGCATCCGCGCCGAGATCGAGGACGCCGTGCGCCGGCAGGAGGCGTTGGGGCTGGACGTGCTGGTGCACGGCGAGGCCGAGCGCAACGACATGGTCGAATACTTCGGCGAGCAGCTGTGCGGCTATGCCTTTACCGAGTTCGGCTGGGTGCAAAGCTACGGCTCGCGCTGCGTCAAGCCGCCGCTGATCTATGGGGATGTGTACCGGCCCGAGCCGATCACCGTCGATACCGCCCGCTATGCACAGTCGCTGACCGACCGGCCGATGAAGGGCATGCTGACCGGCCCGATCACGATGCTGCAATGGTCGTTCGTGCGCGACGACCAGCCTCGCGCCGATACCGCGCTGCAGCTGGCGTTGGCGATCCGCGACGAGGTCGCCGACCTGGAGCAGGCCGGCATCCGCGTGATCCAGATCGACGAGCCGGCGCTGCGCGAAGGGCTGCCGCTGCGGCGCGCCGATTGGGACGACTATCTGCAGTGGGCCGTGCGCGCCTTCCGCATCGCCGCCGCCGTGGTCCGCGACGATACGCAGATCCACACCCATATGTGCTACGCCGAGTTCAACGACATCCTGCCGGCGATCGCCGCCCTCGATGCCGACGTGATCACGATCGAGACCTCGCGCTCGGCGATGGAACTGCTCGACGGCTTTGCCGCGTTCGACTATCCGAACGAGATCGGCCCCGGCGTCTACGACATCCATTCGCCGCGCGTGCCCAGCGTCGAGGCCATCGGTCAGTTGCTGACGCGCGCCTGCCAGGTGATTCCGCCCGAGCGGCTGTGGGTCAATCCCGACTGCGGGCTGAAGACGCGCGGCTGGGCCGAGACCGAAGCAGCGTTGCGCAACATGGTGGCCGCGGCCCGCCAGTTGCGCGAGCGGCTGGCGGCGGAAGGCGCGGCGGGTCTGCGGGCTCAGCCGGTAGCGCTGGAGCGTGCGGGCCATGCGGCGGGCCAGTGCGATTGCGCGACGCATTGATCGGCGGTGTCTGTCGAGTGCAGAGTCTCAACCGCCATCGGGTCGTTCCCGCGAAAGCGGGAATCCAGCGTCTTGAAAAGCCACTGGGTCCCCGCATGCGCCGGGACGACAGAACCTGTCAGTCCGTTCCCACCCGCCGCACCTGCGGCGCACTCCAGCCGCCGTCCAGCGCCGTCGGCTGCGGCCAATAGAGCCGCAGCATCAAGTTGAACGGACCGTCGGGAGCGGGCAGCCAGTTGGCCACCTGTGCCCGCGGCGGCCGCGCATGCTGGACCACGATCTCGATCGAACCGTCGCGGTTGCGCCGCAGGCGATCACGGCTGCCGATGGTGTACCGGTTCAGGGGGTTGGCGACGACGTCCTGCGCCTGATCATACAGCGACAGCGACCAGAAGGCCTTGGCCGGCGGCAGCGCGCCCTTGTCGAAGCGGATCACGTAGCGATGGCCGCCGTGCAGCGGCCGGCCGGTGGCGTCGGCGTTGGCGCGGAACACCATGGTGTCCTCGCCCAGGCTGGATCCCAGCGCCAGCCAGGCCGTGGCGGCGCGGCGGTCGTAGTCGGTGCCGTAGCGGCCCACGTCCTTGCGCGACAGCCAGGCTCCCGACGCGGCGCCCTCGCCGCCGCGCGCCAGCGCGACGATGCGGGCCAGCGCCCGCGTCGCGCCGTCCTGCAGCGCGCGCGCCGTTTCGGGTTCCAGCACGGTGGTCGAATACGGCGCGCCGGACTCGATGCCCAGCGCCCGCACCTTCTGCATCATGCCCTCGTCCGCCGCGGTCGGCGGGTTGGCCGGCAGCAGCGAGGCAAAGCGGTTGAAGAAGGCTTGCGCGTCCATCGCCGCGACCTGCTCGACCGGAGGCGTCTCCAGGTCGACCGCCGCCGGCGGAATCGTCGGCACTGCAGGCAAGGCGCGGCGGCCGTTCGGCCAGGCCGCCAGCGGCGTCAGCCGGTAGCCATTCTGCAGCCGGTGCACCGCCGGCAGATCGTGCTTGCCGTCGACCTGGACATGGAGCGCGGCCCATGCCATCGCGGTCGGCGAGCGGATCTCGCGCACGCCTGCCGGCAACGCGCCGGTCCAGTCCGGGCCGACGATCGCGTAGTTGCCGCGCTGCGTGCCGGTGGTCCGCTTGCCCAGCGCCGAGAAGACGTTGGACCAGCCATCCATCAACTGCATCGTGTAGTACCGGCTCTGGGTGTCCGGCACGCTGAGCACCACCGGCCCGCGCGATAGATCGAGCCAGGCGATCGAGGTCAGCGTGTCCGCGTCGGGGCTGGCCATGTCGGACGCCCCGGGGCGCGGCGCGCCGCGCTGGTGGACAAAGGTATTGACCGCCGTCTGCCCCGCCGCGCCCGCCGCGGCCCGCGCCGCCATGACCTCGCGTGTGACATCGGTCAGCACAAGCGGATAGGCGTAGGTATAGACTTCGACGGCCAGAGCGCGGGCGTCGTCCCGCGTCGGTTGTACTGCCACCCGTATCGGCGACTCGTCGGGCGGCACCGCCGCGCACCCGGCCAACAGCGCGGCGACTCCCGCCGCGCCCGCCACTCGGCGTATCCACTGCATCATTTCCCGTTCCTTCTTGTGCGGCTGCCCTCGGCGGCAAATGCCGATCCGGGGCGCCTTCTTTTCCGACCAGAATGATGGATAGCCTGGGCCAGGATTGTCAATCGACAGTGTGGCGCCGAGTCGCCACTGCTGGTCGATCTTCGCACCGTGCGACCCCGCAGCCGGCCGCGCGTCGACGGTCAGCGGTGATGCAGATGGGGGTGGTAGCGCGGCTCCGGCGCCGCCGGCTTGGCCGGGGCCTTGGCACCGGGCTGACCGGTACCCGGCGAGGCCGGCTTCGCACCGGCAGGTCCGGCGCCAACACCGGGGGCGGCCGGCCTGCCGGCCAACGGACCGGCGGGCAGCTCGTGCCCTGGCCTGGTCCCGGCCTGGTCGGCCACCGCGCCGTCGGCGCCCACACCGGCGATCCGCGCCGACCAGTCCTTCTGCATCAGGATGAAGTTGCCCAGCAGCGTCTCCAGCACCGTGCGGTCGATCTTGGCCAGCGGCATGGTCTGATGCAGGATCAGCGTGCCCGACTGCGGCTCCAGTCCGAGCGCGGCGCCGTGGTCGCGCAGGGGCTCGACGCCGGTGGCCAGCATCTCCCTGACCGTTTCGCGGTCGAGCCGCTCCGGCAGCTCCTCGGCGATCAATCCGACCAGCACCAGATTGTGGTTGTCGTCATCACGGCGAAAGGTGATCGGGTACTCCTCGTCGACGCGGATATGGCATAGGCCATCCTCGTCGAATGCCATTTCGGGAATCCCGATCGATTCGCCGAACTCCGCCAGCAGGCGGTCAAAGCCATCCAGTCTGTTCATTTCGCGCTCCAGTCGCGTTCGCGTTGACACATTGAAATCGGGGCATCGACCGAGATCGACGCCGCGTAGCGATGGTGCCGAGGGTCGGCCCTCATTTCCATCTCATCGTTCCATCATTTATTGCTCATTGTCGCTACCTAGACTGGCGCCATCCTGAACCGAGCCCTATCGAGCCAACACCTGGTATTGAACGCGACTCGGATTCCGGCATAGTCTCTGGAGCAATACATGACTATCCACACCTCGAACAGCCTCGCCGCACTGCCCCGCCTGGTGCAATCGGCACGGCGCCCCATCACGGCCCATCTGCCCGCCACTCGCGTCGTGCTCGTCGATGACCACGCCGTGATGCGCGAGGGCCTGAAGTCGCTGCTGACCAAGGCCGACCCGACCGTCGATATCGTGGGCGAGGCGGCGGACGGACACGCCGCGGTCCATGCCTGCCTGCAGCTGCATCCCGACCTCGTCCTGATGGACCTGCAATTGCGCTCCCTCGATGGTGTCGATGCCATTGCGACAATTCGTCGCAGATGGCCATGCATCCGGGTGATCGTGCTGGCGGGCCTGCATTCCGAGAACCGGGCGGCCGCCGCCTTGCGTGCCGGCGCGCACGCCTATGTGCTCAAGCGCAGCAACCTGGAAAAGCTGATGGCCGCGCTGCACGCGGTTCGGCAGGACATGGCTTACCTGGATCCCGACATCGATCTGGAACAGGTCGATGCGATGCGCCGCGCCGAGGGAGACGACGGCGGCCATCTGGCCGCCGCAGGACTGACGCCGCGCGAGCGGCAGATACTGAAGCTCGTGGCAGAGGGACATACCAACCGCCGTGTCGCGGAGCGGCTGTCGATCAGCCTGAAAACCGTCGAGACGCATCGGATGAACCTGATGCGAAAGCTCGACGCCCACAATGTCGCGGCCCTTTCCAAATGGGCGCGACGACTCGGGCTGGTCGACGTCTGACCCCGCGCCTGGGTTCCCGGCATTGCTGCCCGGAACCGCCTGGACCGCACCGGCCCGTGGCTTCACGGCTGCGCCGTTCGGTCTTGTCGCAGGCCGCCTTGCATCGTGTAGCGGACCTGAACCATGTCAGCCAGTTCGTGCGGCTGGCACTGTGCGCCGAGCTTGCGATAGACCCCCAGCAGGCGGCGGCCCAGGTCGGCCTCCCCGGCCGCGCTCTCCGTGATCGGCACCAGCCCTTCGACGAACTGGACCTCCGGCACGGCGCGTTCGATCGCATGGATCAGCGATACCAGCGTGCGCATCGCGCCGCCGGGGTCGGACGATACTGTGTCCGAAACACCGTCCGCTACCTCCGACTCCGCGTACGCAGCGATATCGCACAGCAGCAACGTGCCGTGCTCGAACCGGTAGATCAGGTCGAGCCCGCCGACGCGTACACGGCGCCCGAGCTCGAACGCCGACTCGCCCAGAAAGGCGATCTCGGACTGCCAGCCATGGGCTTGCAGAAAGCGGGGCACCGGATCCGCCGGCACCGTGGTGCCGGCGTGCAGCGGTGCCGTGTCGGGTTTGTCCAGCGCGGTCATGATGCCCGGTTACCGCGAGATCGTGGCCTTGGTGGCCGCCATCAGTTCCTGCGTCAGCTGGTTGGCGTCGCGCACGTACTGCTCGTGATGCTGGTCCTTGTTGTCCTGCGCCTTTCCTGCCTCGCGCGCCGCCGAGTCCGCGACGTTGCGTGCCAGATCCGCGTGAATCTGGGCCTCCTCCGCCTTGTTGCGCGTGCCCGCCGTCAGAATCTGAGTGAAGTAGGTAGCCGCACCGCTGGCGGGCGAGCCCAGGTGAGAGCCGACGTCCACGCCCATGCCGAAGCCGACCGTCGGGTTCTTGTAGCCAAGGTAGCCGCCCACGCCGCTGGTGAACAGGTTGAACCCGGCACCGATCAGCCCGGCTATGCCGGTGTCCCTCTCAGCCTTCATGCGGGCGTCCTTGGCGTTCACCGCCTGTTTGTAGGCGATCACCTGCAGCTCGGCCACGTTCTGCTCGAGCGCCGCATGGCACTCGGCGTAGGTGTCATACAGCTTCTTCATCTGCGCCTGAAACGCCAGGATCATCGCCCGAGGCGACATATTCTTGAAGTCGGCAGAACCCGTCTCTGCCACGTTGAGCGGCTGCGGGGCCGCGACGCCGCTTTGGGATGCAATGGTGTTCATGTTTTCTGCTCCTGTGGATTCGCTTTCGCGAGGTCGGCGCCGGAGCTGCCGATGCAGCGCCGGCGCCTGGATTGGTATCAATCAACGTTGAATCAAACGACGGAGGCCGCCTGCAGCGCCGCGTCGCGAACCTCGCCGACGGCGTTGGTGATGGATTCCGTGTTCTCGATATGGTCCTGCGTCACGCGTTCGAGAGCGTTCTTGTTCTGCTTGAGGTCCCGTCCGATCGATCAGATCGCGAACTGCAGCATCATGGCGAAGATCATCATGCGCTCGATCTCCTCCTTGACCTTGGCACCATGAATTCGCAAGGACTCGTTGGTGATCTGCTGCGCGATCGGCGCGACGGTCTTCATCAGCGTCAGCGGCGCGTCGACTGCGGCGCTAAAACTGACGACGGCGCGCACCACCGCCTTCAGCATTTGCCTTTTCACCTGATCAATGAACGCCGTCGTGATTGCCTCGGTGGTCAACCCACGCATCTGCTTTGCTGCCTGCCATATCGACTGCTCTACCAAATGCTGAAGCGCCTCATTGGAGAACGACTTGGCCAATGCATTGACGAGCTTCTGGCTGCCGCCGGCCAGACGCAGCGAGTTCCGCAACTGCGCCGCGACATCGTCGACCAGCGTCGACGCGATGTTCTTCACGAGTTGCGATGCCGCCTCGGCGGCGTCGCCGCCCTTGTCCATGGCATTGACCAGGGTCACACCGACCGAGCTGACACGCTTGCCGGCTTCATCGGCGCCAGTCGTCAGCAATTCGGTAGCGGCCTTGCCCAGCAGCATGTTGGCGACCTTGGCCATCCTGGCAACCGTGATCAGGCTGGTCACTCCGGCCGCCACGCTCAGACCGGTCTCCCACTTCGCCAACTCCTTGATATGGGGCTGCAGCTTGGCGGCCAACTCCGGATGCGCCATCTCGATGGTCTGCAGCGTGCATTTCGCCAACCCGACCAGTCCGGCGAGCACGTCGACGGAGCCCTGAGGCTGGCCCGTGGCGATCTTCAGCGCGCCGGTCACGACCTGGGCAAGCGAAGTTGCCCAGCCGAGCACCATTGCGGCGATCTGGCCCTTGCCGACCTTGTGTGCCAACTCCCGCTGCTTGTCGGCCGCCTCCTGCTCCTTGCGCTGCTTCTCCTCGATCTTGGCCACCTCCTCCTTGCGCAGCGCGATGGCGTGATCCAGATTGGCCTTCGTCATCTCCGCAGTGAATCTGCCGCTTTCCAGCTGCAGTTGCAGGAGCACCGCCTCGGGATTCAGCACCCGCCCGTAGAATTCCTGCATCGAGTCGGTGGCCTCTCCCAGGTCATTCAAGGCGAGCTGGAGGCCTTGTTCGTCGTGCCGGTCAGCCGCCGCGGCCGCGCGCAGCGCGCCGGACAGCACCTTCATGACGCTGTCCCAGGCGCGAGCGGCAGTCCTCGCGTCGACCTCCCGCAATGCGGGCGGCGGCGGCCGCAATAGCGACGCAGCCAGCGCGTCGGCGTGCGTGACCTCATCCACTTCCGTCGCCACCGGCATATCGAAACCGGTCACCGCCGTGCCGCCCAGCGTGCCAGCCTTGGTCAGGCCGCCCGGCTTGAGCTGAGCGACCTGAATCCCTTCCGTCTCCCAGCCCGGCAATGGCCCGACCCGTTGTAGTGCATTTGCACCGTTCATTGCTGTCCTCCCGAAATTTGCGCGTCCTCGACCGTTATCGGCAGGCTCGATTGCAAGGCCAGCAACGATCGCAGCGATTGTTCGGCCAGGCCGCGCACTCCTTGATGTTCCTTCTGGTTTCCGCACCACTTGATCGCGGCCGAGTACGCCTCGGCTGCTTTCGTGAACGCTCCGCATAGTTGCAGGCTGATCCCCGCCAGATACGGCGGCTTCGGCTCCCACATCCGCAAGCCCGCACAGCGCGTGAAGCAATAGATCGCCTCATCGTGCCGAAGCAGCTTCTGCAGACTCAGTCCCAACGACAACCAATAGTCGTAGGAGTGTGGATCCATCGCCGTCAGCGCAAGGAAGATCTGCCGGGCGCCCTCGTGGTCGTTCGCGTCATACCGCTGGCACGCGTAGGTGTACAGCGTCTCGAGCGCGACAGCATCGAGCCCGAACAAGGCCCGCAAGGTTCCGCCCTCGGCGAAGTAGCGCTCGATGCGCTGTTGGTCCGCCCCGTCAGCGGTACCTACGACGGACTGCCGCAAGACCGTGTCGACGTCGGCTGCATTCCCGGCATCCGGCAGCGGTCCCGAGTCGAGGGGGCTTGCTGGTTTCCAATCGGGTGGCACGGCGCTCTTCCCTGGCATACGCGGTCAGACCTTCGAAGCGATCTGTTCCTTGATGCGCTTGATCATGTCGATCAGCGCGGTCAGCAGCTGCTGGAACACCTGCAGCAGACTGAGGGCAATATTGGTCTGCTGCATGTTCTGGCTGTTCATATCGGTGTATTTGGTCTTCTCGATATCAAGGCCGCTGACAATCGTTCGACATTGCGCGGCGGTGAATTCCTGCTTGTCGAATTCCTCAAAGCTCTTGTACTTGTCATGGGGAAGCACACCGTTCATCGGCACATTGTTGTCCCAGACGAAGCGGGAGACCTCGGGCGGCAATCGCATGGTCTTGTCCGGATCGGTCCCCAGGATCTTGTCGATGGCGATCTGAATCGCGTTCTTCAGTTTCTCGATCGCCCGCGCCATGTCGTTGTTCCACTTGTACTCGTCCATGCGCGCGCCCACTTCGATTCGCTGGCCCTCGATCGCCAGGAACATCAATTCGTAGCATTGAGCATCGGTGACCGCCCTGCCTTCATAGTTGCGCGGTACCAGCGGCCCGCTGGCCACAACGCGCTCCTCGGTCGGCGCCTCAGTCGCCGGCGGAGGCGGCTCGAAGCGTGCTTCGCCACCCAGCTCGAGGAGACCGGGATTGGGTCTCGTGTAAAGTTGTCCAGGCATTTTTTCTACTCCAATTCAATAATTAAAAACGGCCTCGTCATGCGAAACGGCGCATGCGCTTCTTGGGCTTTTTCGCCGTGCCCTCGGCGCGAGGCGGCGCCGGGGCGACTTGTTCGTTGACGCCGCGAGAGCCGAACACCTTTTGCTTGTAGCGCTCGATTTCGCGGCGGTCCTGCGCGGCGCGCAGGTTCATTTCCTTGACCATGGCCTGCAGTTGCTCCATGCGGCCCTGCACGTCGTCGCCGTTGATCCGGCTCTCGTCCAGGAAGGTCGCCAGTGCGGCGAGATCCTGGGCGGCCTTGGGATCCTTGGTCGCACGCAGTTGCAGATCGTCGATGCGCCGCTGGATCTCTTTCCAGTCGTTCATCTCCTTTTGCAGCGTCGCGCGCAGACGCTCCAGGTTTTCCAAGGCCTGCTTCCACAATTGTTCTTCTTCCATCTTGCTTCTCCATCTGAAGCCCGTTGACCTGACTCTACGGATCAAGGCTTCATGAATCTATTAAAAAATCCGGCGTGTTAAAGCATTTGGTTTGGGTTCGCGTATTGCGCCGGGCCATTGTCAATTCGCTGCGATCGAATTCCGAATCGGCCGCAGGATTGCCGCCGTATTGCCGCCGCATTGCCACTGAGCCGGGGCCTCACGTGGCCTTGCCTGCCAGCCGGCGCCAGATCTTGTCGACCGTGCGTGTGCCCGCGGCACAGAGGTCTCGCATCGCGGTCAGCTGGGCGAATGCCTCCGGCGTTTGTGGCTCACGCAGCTGCGCGTCGATTCTTCTGCGGGCGCGCGCCAGGTCGGCGCGCAACTGCTTGCGCAAGACGCCCTCGCTGTCCTCGGCCAGCCGGCCTTCGATCCTGGTGCCATACAAGTTCGGTTCCATCACAGCTCCAGCGGTAGATGCATCAGCTCGCCCTCGCGCTCGAGGTCGATGCCGTTGCGGTCCAGGTGCACGATCACGTGGCCCGCCGGCAGCCGGCTGCCGGTCTTCAGCCGCGTACCGTTGGCCAGATCGAGAAAGGCCAGTTCGCCGCTGCCGCCGAAGCTGACTACCGGCGCGGGAAAGATGCCGGTCTGGATCGACCGGGTCGGGATGTTCTGGAAGATGACCTTGGGCGCGTCCGGATGCGATGCCGCGAACGCGTGCGTAACCGCGGACAGGCTGCGCTGGCCGCCGTCATCGAGCACGCCGGTGATCAGGATCAGGTCCTTCTCGCGCGCGACACTGAGCCGGCCGATCAGGCCCGCGTCGCGCAGCATGCCGATCAGCGTCTTGACGCTGGTGCCGACCGGGTCCTCGACCGACCACCGCTGCAGACCCTGCATCGACGACAGCATCGACACCGCGCGGCGCCAGCGCGCGTCGGCGTGGATGGTGCCCTGGACGGTCACCGTGCCGATCGACGGACCCGGCCGCGCCCGGGCCTCGCTGAAGCCATGCAGGTTCAGCACGGCCTGCACGTTGCGCACCAGTTCGTCCTGGCACAAGGTGTTGTCGCGATACGGCTTGCCGTGCTCGCGCAGCTTGTCGACCAGCGCGTTGCGCGCGTTCGAATCGAGACAACTGCCGCCGAGCACCGTCATCCCGTCCTGCTGGGTAGCCACGTCGATGCCCTGCTGCCGCGCCCGCTTGCGCCAGTCGGCCAACCATTCGTCGCGGTCGACCACCGCGCTGTCCGGCTGCAGCATCCCGTAGGCCCAGATCGCCGCGCCCGCGCTGCCTGACATCAGCAGCACCAGACCGGCATAAGCCAGTACGGTCGACACCATGCCGCGGCGCCCGTCGCGCCGCGGCGGTACCTTGCGATCGGGCAGCGGCCGATCGGCATCGCCGACCAGCAGCGCGAGGCCGCCGATGTCGACGACCTTCTCCAGCGGCAACGGCGCTTCCTCGGTCTTGGTGGGCACGCCTTCCACCCATACGGGCACCTGCGTGCGCAGCAGCACCCCCTGCTGCGTGCAGTCGAGCACCGCGCGGCCACCGCCTTCGAGCATGGCATCGAGGTCGGGATCGGCGCCGCCGATGGTGAATTCGCCCTCGGGCAAGCGCAGCCGGCGTCCGGACAACGGCCCGCTGAGGATCTTGATCTGATATCGGTATTTCATGACCACTTCAGTTGAGGGCGTGCGGTTCGGCCTTGATCAGGAACAGCCGCACGACGCTCAGGTTCTCCCGGGTCTCGTTGCGGAACAGGCTGCCGACCAGCGGCAGGTCGCCCAGCAGCGGAATCTTGCGTTGGCCCTGGCGCTGCTTCTCCTCGACGAAGCCGCCCAGCAGCAGGCTCTGGCCCGGCCGCAGGATGGCCTGCGTGGCGATGCCGGAATTGCGCACCTGCGGCAACTGCTCGATGTTGTTGGCCGGCGGCTCCTGGCGGCCGTCCTGGATGTCGAGCGTCAGCATTACCTCCTGCTCACCATGCATGTCGATAAGACGGGGAGTCACGCGCAGCAGCGAGCCGGCCGCGACCGAGGCCAGCTCGGCGACCTTGTTGCCCTGCAGCTTGGTGTAGAAGGTGATATTGCGGTCGAGCACCGCTTGCACGTTGTTCAGCGTCACCACCGACGGGCGCGACAGCACCTTGGCCTTGGAGTTCTGCTCCAGTGCGTTGATGCGGACGAAGAAGTCGGCGGTATTGCTCAGCACCGTCGAGAAGGTGCCGTCCGTGGCCGCGGCATTGCCGGCGTTGAAGCTGATGCGCGACTTGCCGAGGCCGACGCTGCCGCCGATATCGAGGCCGAGTTCGCGCATGTCGGCGGCGTCCACGTCGATGATCGCGACCGAGATCTCTATCTGCCGCGGCCGCTGGTCCAGCTGCTTGATCAGCTCGGCGTACAGCGGAATGTTGGCCTTGCGGTCGCGCACGATCACCGCGTTGTTGCGGGCGTCGGCCGAGAAGGTCGGCTGCGTGCCGGCGGCCGGTACCACCTGCCCGCCTTCTGTCGGCGCCGGGATCGCGCGGCTGCGCACCATCTCCCGCAACTCGGTGACCACGCCGGGAATCACCACCTGCTGGTCGCGGTAGGTGTAGGCCCCGTCGACCGCCGAGGCATAGCGCAGCGGAAAGACCTGGACGACCTCCTTGTTCTGGGTCTGATTCAGCGTCTTCTCGTCGAGGTCCTTGGCCAGCTTGCCGATCCGCTGCACGCAGACCGGCACGCCGAAGACCTCGACCGCATTAAAATTGCTGACCGACCGCACCGAGCAGGTACCGCCCTTGAACACGCCGGCCTCGCGCAGATACTGCGCCAGCTCGCTGGCATCGAGATACGACGGGGTCAGCACCTCGGTCCTGACCTCGCCGGCCTTGTAGGCGTACAGCACGCGTCCGTCGAAATACCAGGCCAGGTTGTACAGCTGCGCCAGCTGGTCGAGCAGGCGTTCCGGCTGACGCCCCTGCAGCGTGCCGACGAAGGTATCGTTGACGTCC
This sequence comes from Cupriavidus sp., assembly GCA_031181345.1. Taxonomy (GTDB): domain Bacteria; phylum Pseudomonadota; class Gammaproteobacteria; order Burkholderiales; family Burkholderiaceae; genus Cupriavidus. Next base: position 56,031 of record JAPSLC010000005.1, read on the forward strand.
GGACTGACGATCACCGGCACGCCATAGTTGGCGCCCAGGTCGCGCAGCAGCGCGGCGACCTTCATGCCGCGCGAAGACACCGAGAACTCGGGGCCCGACAGGCCCAGCGGGCCGGATGCCCCCTGCGCCTCCAGGGCGAAGACCAGGGAGGCGGCAAGAAACGACCGCTTGCCCAGCTGCAATGCATTCATATCAATCTTCCAATATCCGAACCCGGTCCGGTCGCGGCAGACCGCGCGCTTTCCGCCAGTCGGCGGACCAACGCCAGCTGCAGCGCAAGCCGTTCTTCCAGTTGCCTGACTTCGATGTCGTGGTCGTACCGATGCCACAGCAACCAGGCATCGCCATCGCGGGCCAGCGCGTCGTCGGCCGCCGCCGGCGTTGCCGCCAGCGACAGGGTCGCGTCGTCGAGCCAGCCCTCGGGGGGCTCGGCACCGAGCTCGAGCCGCAGCCCGATGCACAGTCCCGCCTCGAGGCACCACGCGCAGGCCGGCACACCGCCGACCTCGATCTGCGCGGTCGGTCCATTGGCGGCGATCACCGCGACGCAGGGACAATCCATCAACTTGCGCAACCAGGCGCCGGCACCGCGCTGGCCGAAAATGGACGGAGGGTTCATCGACTCATCATCTGGCAGAGGCCGCGACGGCGTGATCCGGTCATGACCTGAAAGCCGTGCGCCGGCGCAGCGCGGCGGCGGCGGCATGCTTGGCGACACCGTCATCAGGCCGGTCCCGCGCGTACTGGCTCGGGAGCCGGCAATCGCGTCCAGGTCGACGCATCGACGGTCGCGTCCGTCGCCATGGTCGGTACCGTGGCGCCAGCCCCGTTGGTGGCCGCACGCGTCGATGGCTGCGAGCTCGACGTCAACAGCGCACCGATCCAGTTCGACACGGTGCGCAGCGTCGCATCGGCCTGCTGGCGTGCCGCGGTGCCGTTGCCGCTCGTCCTCGCCGGACGGCCCGCCGCCTTCGAGCCGCTGCCGTCGTCGGCGCGGCTCGCGATCGTGCTGGCGGCCGCGGCATCGGCCGTGCCGCCGTTGCTGCCACGATCGCCGCTCGTTGTCGGGAAGGACGGGGAGCCCGGCGATGCCGATGCACCCGTCGCCGGCGTCAGGCCGAGGTGCGCCAGCACCTTGCTGACGTAGCCCTGGGTTTCGGCAAAGGGCGGAATGCGGCGGCCATACTTCTCGACCGCGCCCTCGCCGGCGTTGTAGGCCGCCAGCGCAAGCGTCAGGTCTTCGTCGAAGCGGTTCAGCAGCCAGCGCAGATACTGCGTACCGGCGCTCAGATTGCTGCGCGGATCGCGCAGATCGGCCGCACCGAAGCGCCGCCCGGTCGCCGGCATCACCTGCATCAGGCCGACCGCCCCTTTCGGCGAGCGCGCGTGCGACTGGAAATTGGATTCGACCTTGATCACCGCCCTGACAAGATGGGGCGCGACATCGTGCCGGCGCGCGACTTCTTCGATCAGGTCGTCGTAGGCCGATGCCAGCCGTGCGTTCGGCGGCGCGAGCGTCAACTGGGCGTGGCGCGGTCGCGCCGACCCACGCGCCGCGGTCTGAACCTCGCCCGCCATGCCGCCCTCGCGCATCGCATCGGGCTGGAAGGCGACGGTGCGCGCGCGCGGCCCCGCGGATGCCGGCGGTCGCACATCGGCCAGTGCCACCGCGGGTTCGACGGTCGGCGCGATGGCATCGAGCCCAAGCACGCGGGCGTTGTCCTGGCCCATGGCGCGCGCCGCATGGCGCGCCAGCGTGCTGAGCGCCAATTGCCCGACATCGACCTGCCTGCCATCGGCGCCACGCGCGCCGCGCGGTTGCCGGGGCACCGGAACGGTCCGGAGGGACCGAGCGGGCTCGCCGTCCTGCGGCGCCGCCAGTTCGCTCCCGACGGGCGTTGGCGCTATCGTGTGCGGCACCGGTGCCGACGCGGCCGGCGCCGTCGGTACTTGCGGGATCGCGGTGGCCGATGCGGCCCGCTCGCTGTCCACGATGGCTCTGGCCTCCCGCTCTGCGGCGCTCAGCACGCCCCAGACGTTGCCGACGGCGCCGCCTCGCCGGCCATCGCCCCGGCCATCGCTCCGGCCATCGTCCCGGCCGTCGTCCTTTTCCGGCGCGCGCTGCCAGCCCATGCGGTCCGCCGACAACTGTGCCAGCGCCATCACGGCCTGCTGGCGCGCCGCCTGGGCGTCGCCCTCCTCGCTTGCGGCGGTTTCCGCCCGCGGCTCGGCCGGGGTCACGGTCCACGCTGCCGACGGCGTGGGGTCGTCGGCGTGGGCGACGCCCGCCGCCAAGCCGCCGACCAGGGCGATCACCGGGACCGCCGTTATCGTCCTCATCACGAAACGCTCTCCAAATGGGGGAACCGTCCCTGGTACCGGCCTAGCCATCGGCCGGGCGGCGGGGATCGGATCGTGGGTCGCGGCCGGAATCGCCGCGTGGATCGACGCCACCGTCGAGGCCCGGCTTCGGGCTGGCGGCGTCCGTGTCGCCATCGATGTCGATGTCGTTGTCGTTGTCGATGTCGATGTCGATGTCGATGTCGTGGTTGATGCCGTTGCCGTCGTCGCTTTCTGTGTCGGTGTCGTCGTTCTCTATCGCACCCGCGTCTTCGCCGGCGTCCATGTCGGCATCCAGGTCGTCGTCCGGATCGTCGTCCAGGTCCGCGTCCTCGATGCCCTCCTCCGCCTGCTTGATCTCGCTGACCAGGCTCAGGATCTCCGCCACCGGCTCGAACAACTCCGCGGGGATGTAGTCGCCGACCTCGGTGCGCGCATAGAGGCGGCGCGCGACGTAGACCTCCTCGACCATCGGCACGCCGGCCTCCTCGGCGATCGCGATCATTTGCCGTGCGCGGGCATCGACACCCTTCTCGATGACCTGGGGCAGCGGCGTCTCACCGGCGACGAAGTACAGGCAGACTGCGACATGGGTTGGGTTGCGTACCACCGCGGTGGAACGCTTGACGTTCGCCGCCATGCTGCCGCTCTGGATATCCCGATGGATCTCCTTGCGCTTGTGCTTGATATGCGGGTCACCCTCGGTGTTCTTGAACTCCTTCTGGATCTCGTCGCGGCTCATCATCAGCTGCTTGGTCAAGCTGCGCTTCTGGAACGCCAGGTCCGCGATGGCGAACACCACGTAGAACAACACCAGGATTCCCCACAGCCAGCCGATCAGCACACCGGTGACCCGCAGCCCGCATTCGACGCCGCACAGCGGCAGGAACTGGAAGGAATAGAGATAGCGCTTGATCAGCAGATAGAAGGCGATGCTCAGGATCGACACCTTGAGCAGCGACTTGCCGAACTCGAACAGCGAACGCAGCGAGAACAGCTGCTTCGCGTTGGTCAGCGGACTGATGCGCTCGCCTTTTGGCTTGATGAACTTGGGAGCGAACAGCGGCCCGATCTGCGACATCACCGCGCCGACGGTCGCCAGGACAAGCACAATGGCGACGGGCGCCAGCAGATGCAGCATCAGCGTGCCCGAAACCGTCAACACGCGCGCCATCGCCACGCGCAGCGGCTCGCCGACGCTGGCGATCGCCACCTCGATGATCTTCTGGAAGGCATCGATGATGTCCTCGCCGCGCACCCAGAAGTAGCCGAGCAGCACGGCGAGCTGGATGCCGGTGGCAATCTCCACGCTCTTGGCGATCTGGCCTTCCTCGCGCGCATCGCGAACCTTCTTCGGCGTCGGCTGCTCGGTCTTGTCAGTCATCGCATGGTCCCGAGCAGATTGGCCACCACGCCGCCAAACGCATCGAAGCGCTGCTGGAAGGCGCCCAGCGCGTAGCTCATGCCGATTGCCAATACGAACAGCGCCAGCGCACTCTTGATCGGCATCGCGACAAAGAACACGTTCAATTGCTGCGCCGAACGGTTGACCAGGCCCAGCGCGGCATCGATCAGCACCATCACCACCAGCGCGGGCAACGCGAAGCCGATGCACAGCTCCATCATCAACTGCCACTGATGCGCGATAAAGCCCGGGAAGCTCGCCGACAGGTGCCAGCCGCCAAGCAGCGGCATGCTCTGATACGAGGCGTAGAGCGCCGTCAGCATCGCGTTGAAGCCGCCGCCGACCAGAAACAGCACGGCCAGGACCTGCGTGAACAGCACGCCGAACACCGATGACTGCTCTTCCAGCATCGGGTTGAGCACCGACGCCATCGAGGTGCCGCGCACGGTGTCGATCACGGTGCTGGCCATGTCGATGGCCCAGAAGGGGATGGTCGCGCAGAAGCCCATCACCAGCCCGATCGCGAACTCCTGCATCACGAGCAGGGTCAGGGCCGGCAGCGACAGCTCGGCGAACTGCGCGGCCTGCGCCAGCTGCATCGGCAGCGCGGGCAGCGCCATCACCAGCACCAGCGCGTTGCGGATCAAGCCGCCGCCGAGCGCGCGCGCGGAGAACATCGGCATCAGCACCAGCATGCCCAGGGGGCGCAGCATCGTCAGTGCGAGCGTCGGAACGATATGCTGCCAGCCGTCCACCTATTTCCCCATCACGGAAATCTGCTCGAACGCCATGTTCGTATAGCCGATCAGCGTGGCGCCCATCCAGTGATAGGTCATCACCAGCGTGACGCAGACCGCGATCAGCTTCAGCAGGAACTGGATGGTCTGGTCCTGGACCTGCGTCAGCGCCTGCACCAGGCTGACCAGCACGCCGACCACCGAGGCGACGACGACGACCGGCAGCGACAGGATCAGCACCAGCCACAGCAGGTTGGACGCCAGCTGCGCAATGATTTCGTTGCTCATAGGTAGGACTGGATCAACTGGCCGAGCAACTTCTCCCAACCACCGATCAGCACGAACACCAGCAGCTTGATCGGCAGCGAGATCGTCACGGGAGACACCATCATCATCCCCATCGCCAGCAGCACGTTGGAGACGATCAGATCGATGGCGACGAAGGGCAGATAGAGCAGCAGGCCGATCTTGAAAGCCTCGACCAGCTCGCTGACGGTGAAGGCAGGGATCAGCACCACCAGGGAATCGTCGGGGATGCGATTGCGATAGGGCTCCGGCCACATCTTCTCGCCGATGTCCATGAAGAAGCGGATCTGCTGCGGGCTGGCCTTGCCCTTGATGAAATCGCGATAAGGCTCGAGCACCCGGGTTTCGACCTGACCGAACAGATCCGGCGCTTCCATCTTGATGGGATTGGCCTTCAGGTTGTCGCTGATCGCCAGGCCGACCGGCGCCATGATGAACATCGTCAGCACCAGCGACAGCCCGTAGATCGCCATGTTCGGCGGAATCTGCTGGATGCCGAGCGCATTGCGCAACGTGGACAGCACGATCGAGATCTTCAGGAAGGCCGTGCCCATCACGATGAAGAGCGGCAGCAACGACAGGGCGAACAGCAGCAGGATCAGCTGCAGAGGATGATCGGCAAGCGACATGGTCTGGTCCGTGGGTGAGCGATCATTCTCGGCATGCCCGGCGATCGCCGGCATCGGGCCCATGCCTGAAATCGCCGGCCTTCACTCGATCCGCATCACCAGCTTGTCGCCCACGCGCAGCAGCGTGCCGCTGGCGATTGGCTGCCCGGATACCGTCAGCGTGACCCGGCCGTGACTGGCATGGGCCAACTCCAGCATCTGCCCCGTCTGCAGCTCGCGCAGCGTATCGAGAGACAACGACAGACGTCCCACTTCGGCCACCGCGGTCAGCACGATGTTGTCGTCGTCGAGCTGGCTGCCGCGCAGCGTGGCGTCGGTCCCTTGTTCCATGCTGGTTTCCTCATTGCATGCGTATTCGATATGCCAGGCGCCGTGCGCGAAGCACGCCAGCGCCAACGGGCGTTCGGCGACCAGCCAGGCGTGGCCGTGCTCGACCGCGGCCGGCCGCTCCAGCACGACACCGTCGCCCGGCATCAGCCCGGCGAGTTGCGCGCGCGTGAGGCGGGCCCATCCGGCCGCAAGTGCGACGGGGATCGGCGGGATCGTCAGCGGCGGCCGGCGGTCTTCCATGGTTTGCGCCAGTGCGGCAATCCACGGCTCGGGCCAGTCCAGCAGGCGCAGGTCGAGCTGGGCATCGGCGCGGCTCAGCGTCAGCGTGGGCGCGATCGCACGCACACAGCTGCCGGGCTCGGCGGCGCAGAACCGCGGCAAGCCGAGACCGGCGTGTTCGGCATGGTGCTGCAGCGGCAACAGCGTCCATTGGCCGAGCAGCCCCATCAGATCCGGCGGTATCTGCTGGAAGCGCTGTACCGCCAGGCGCGGCGCCAGCCATTCGCACCAGGCGTCGGCGTCGGCCCAGGCGCGGGCACGCTGCCCGTCGATCGACAGCGACAGCACCACGCCGTCGCCGCCGCAGGACTTCAGGTCGAGCCCGATCGCGGCGCCTTCGGGCTGCGCATCGTTCTGCCCGATGCCGCCGATGTCGCCGATGCCGTGTTCCTGGCCGCCGTGGACGTCAGTCAGCGCATCGTGGCGCCCCGGTCCTTGCCGCATGACGCCACCCGACCCGTCCAGGAAATCATTGGTAAGCGGATCCTCGCCCAGCGGACCGCCGTCGAACGCATCGAGTCGCGCGAGCGGGTCGGCCAGCGGATCGGCGGTGTCGAGCCGCTCCAGCGCCTGCAGCGCATCCAGCCCGTCGCCGTCAGCACCCGGGCCTGCGCCGCGACGCCGGCTGCTCGCCGCGGCGCTGGACCGGCCCGGACCGATCGCCCGCGCCAATTCCAGGTCCTGATCGCTCCATTCATCGAGTAGCATCGGCTACCTCCAATCGAATCACTTCACCGGTCTGCCTGGCCACCTCGTCGCTCAACGACGACTTCGCTTCGACCAGGCGCTTGTGCTGCTGCCGGTTCAGCGGCCGCAGCGTGACGACTACCTGCCCGGCATGCAGCGACGCCTGCAGTTCCATGCCGGCCCACGCGCCCTGCGTGAAGCGGACATGCAACGCATTACCGGTCAGGCGCGTCTTCGTACCCGGCGCGAAGCGGTCGGCTTCGAGGTCGTCGGGCGCGGTCGCCTCGGCGCGGCCGGCGTCCGGGCCACCGCAGCCGGCCGCCGCGGCGGCCGCGGCGGACTCGGGACGCGTGCCACCAAACATCGACCACCATGCCGGCGGCAGTGTCGGTGGCGGCGCAGTGGGCTCCGGCTCCTCGGCGCCCCGCTCCCGGGCCCGCTTGCGCTTGCGCATCGCCGCATCGAACTGCGCCGTCTGCTCGGGCTGCACCTTGCGACGCTCGTCGCGATCGCGGCTGCCCTTGGGCAGGACGCCGCCTACCGAAGACACACTCATCGCTGCTCCTCGCTCAGCGCCGCCAGCTTCTCCTGGCCGCGCAGGTTCTCCTTCAGCGCCTGGGCGGTTCGTGCTGCCTGCGCCTGGCAATCGGCGATCTGCTCGGCGAGCTTGCGAAGTCCGGCCTGAAGCTGCTGTTCGCGCTGATAGAAGTCCGCGAACTGGCGCTTGAGCTTGTGGAAGTCGCGCGGGTCGACCGCGTGCTCTGTCTGGTTGGCGGCGCGCCACTGGGCCCGCAGATCGGCCTGCTCGGCCTTGCGCTTGTCGGACTGCTGTCGGCACTCGCGCATGTCCGCCTCGATGCGGCGGGCGCGATGGCGCAACACGCCTTCCCGGCAGGTCTTGATCGTGCGCAATTGGTCGAGCATCTGCGCGGTGGTGGGTCTGGCCATCATCCCTCCACGACCTGCCGCAGCTGGCGCAGCGTGTCCTGGTAGTCGGCGCGCTCGGCCGTGCCCTGGCACAGGAAGGCCTCGAGCCCGGCGCGACGGTCCAGTGCGTCGTCGGCCTCGGCGTCGTGGCCGCGTTCGTATTCGCCGACCCGCACCAGCAGTTCGATTTCCTTGTACTGGGCCAGCAGCCGGCGCGCCTTTCCGGCCCACTGGCGATGCTGCTCGCTGGTGACCTGGTGCATTACCCGGCTGATGCTGGCCGGGATATCGATGGCGGGATAGTGGTTCTTTTCCGCCAGCTCGCGGGACAGCACGATATGGCCGTCGAGAATCGAGCGGACCTCGTCGGCGATCGGCTCGGTCATGTCATCGCCCTCGACCAGCACCGTGTAGATGCCGGTGATGCTGCCGCTGGCCGCGCAGCCGGCCCGTTCCAGCAGGCGCGGCAGGCGCGCGAACACGCTGGGCGGAAAGCTGCCGGCGGCCGGCAACTCGCCGGCGGCCAGGCCGATCTCGCGGCTGGCGCGGGCAAAGCGCGTCAGCGAATCGACCATCAGCAGCACGTTCAGGCCCTGATCGCGGAAGTACTCGGCGATGGTGGTGGCGGTATAGACGGCCTTCAGGCGTTCCAGCGCCGGGCGGTCCGAGGTGGACACCACCACCACCGATCGCTCGCGCGCCTCGGCCGTCAACGTCTGATCCAGAAACTCGCGGACTTCGCGGCCGCGCTCGCCGACCAGCCCGAGTACCACCACATCGGCCAGGCTGCCGTCGCAGATCATGCCGAGCAGCGTGCTCTTGCCCCCGCCCGCGGCGGCGAAGATGCCGATCCGCTGGCCGCGGCCGCAGGTCAGCATGCCGTCGATCGCGCGCACGCCCAGCGGCAGCACCTGATCGATCAGCGTGCGGGTCAACGGATCGGGCACCGCGGCCTCCAGCGCACGCGTCTCGCACGCCGGCGGCACCGGCGGACCGCTCATTCGGCGGCCCAGGCCGTCGACCACCGAGCCGATCAGATGCGACCCGACCGGAATACGATGCTCGGTGCCGAGCGGGCGCACCAGGGCGCCACAGCTCATGCCGATCGGCTCCGAGAACGGAGACAGCAGCGCGATCTCGCGTTGCAGGCCGACCACTTCGGCTTGCATGTCGCTACCGATCAGGCAAAGCTCGGCGAGCGCCGCGTCGGGCAGGCTGGCCTTGATCAACGTGGGTCCGACTTCGACGACACGGCCGAAGCGCTCCACGCCATCGTCCAGCGGCGGCAGCGGCGGCAGCGCCAGGCTGGCTGCCACCCGGGAGACGATCGCGTCGATATCAGGCATACGCATCGTCGTACTCCCCGATCAAGTCGATATTGCCGAGCACGTGCAGCTGGACGTCGTCGCCCAGCTCCTGGTACGACAACACCGGCACGCTGAACAGCTCCCGTTCGAGGAACTTGCGAAGGAAGCGGCGCACGTCGATGGCGGTAACCAGCGCGCCTTCCATGTCTTCGCGCCCCGCAATGCCGGCCTTGATGCGCGCCACGATGGCTTCGATCTGGTCGCCCTGCAAGGTCGAGTAGGCCCCGGCGGCGGTCTGGCGCACCGAGTCGCGGATCATGTTCTCGATGCCGTCGCCGATCATCCAGACATTGATCCGCGCTTCGCCGCGCGCATGCCGTCCGACGATCTGGCGGCGCAGCGCGACGCGGACGTATTCGGTCAGCATCACGGTCTCCTTCTCCTTCGGGGACCACTCGATCAGCGCCTCGAAAATGGTGCGCAAATCGCGGATCGAGATGCCTTCGGCCACCAGCCGCTGCAACACCTCGGAGACCTTGCTGATCGGCAGCTGGCGTTGCAGCTCCTTGACCAGTTCGCCGTAGCGGGCCTCCATCGCGTCCATCAGATAGCGGGTTTCCTGCACGCCGATGAATTCGTCGGCGAAGCGGTCCACAGTCAGCGCGGCGGCGTACGACACTGCCTGCGAACCGGCGAGCAGCGACAGGCCCGACTGCGCCAGCGAGGCCTGGTGTTCGGGCGCGATCCATTGCAGGGTCAGTCCGCCGAACGGCAGGTTGTCGACGCGCTCGGCGATCGGCAAGGCGCTGCTCTGCCGAGCCAGCAGCAACCGGCCAGCCGGCATGGCCACCTTCAGCACCGGCTCGCTGTACAGCAGCACGCTGAAGCTGCCGGCCGGCAACCCGGCCTCGGGGACCAGCTCGATCTTCGGCAGCGCGATACCGAGCCGCTCGAACTTCTGCCAGCGCAGCGCCTCCAGCGCCTCGGCCAGGCCGGGCAGCGCCGCCACATCCTTGGCCAGCTTCAGCGACAGCGGCTCCGCGCCGGGCGTCATGCGCGCCTCGCCGTCTGCGTCGGCGGCCGCACCGCCCTGGTCGGCCGTATTGGCGGCCTGCGACCTGGCGCGGCGGCGCGCATAGACCGCGACCAGTCCCAGCAGCACGCCCAGCGGCATGAAGATCAATGCGGGAAAGCCGGGTACCAGCGCGAACAGCAGCAGCACGCCGGCGGCGATCATCAGCGCGTTCGGCTGGCGCGAGAACTGGTTGACCAGATCCTGCGCCAGGTTCTCGCGCTTCTCGCCGGGCACGCGCGTGACCACGATGCCCGCCGCGATCGAGATGATCAGCGCCGGGATCTGCGCGATCAGGCCGTCGCCGATCGACAACACCGAGTAGACCTCGAGTGCCTTGCCGACGCCCATATCGTGCTGCATCGTGCCGACCGCGATGCCGCCGACGATATTGACCAGGATCACGATGATGCCGGCGATCGCATCGCCCTTGACGAACTTCATCGAGCCGTCCATCGCGCCATACAGCTGGCTCTCCTTCTGCACCAACTGGCGCTGGCGCTTGGCCTCGTTGGCGTCGATCGTGCCAGCGCGCAGGTCACCGTCGATACTCATCTGCTTGCCCGGCATCGCGTCGAGCGAGAAGCGCGCGCCGACTTCCGCCACGCGCTCCGCGCCCTTGGTGATCACGATGAACTGCACCACCGTGATGATCGAGAACACGATGATGCCGACCGCCAGATTGCCGCCGACGACGAAGTTGCCGAAGGCGGTCACGATCTCGCCGGCATCGTGCTGCAGCAGGATCAGCCGGCTGGTGCTGACCGTCAGCGCCAGGCGAAACAGCGTGGTGATCAGCAGCAGCGACGGCAACGCGGACATGTCGAGGGGATCGCGCACATAGATCGCCGTCATCAGCAGCAGCAACGCGAGCCCCAGGTTGATGGCGATCAGCAGATCGACCAGGATGGTCGGCAGCGGCAGGATCATCATGAAGACCGCCACCATCAGCATGACGGCCAGCACGACGTCCTGCCGGCCGCCGACGGTGGCGAGCCAGGTACTGAGGCGCTTGATCATGGCCGTGCCCCGCGCCGTGCCCGGGTGATGCGACCGAATACGTCGCCCAGTGCGGCGGCAGTCCGGCAGCCGAGGCCGAAGGCCACCGCACCGAGCACCAGCGCCAGTGCCAACGCGACGATCGCGGTGCTCCAGAGCAGTGCCAGCGGCAACAACAACGCCGCAAAGACGAACCTCATGCTTCCTCCTTCGTGCAGGCTTCCAGCAGCCTGCGTTGTGCCCTGACCGTCCGGTACCACAGCTCCGCGCCGCTGCCCGCGGGCATCGCGCCCGATACGAACAGGCAGTCATCGACACGGAACACCCGCAGCGGCACGCCGGCCATGCACGCGGGCGACCAGCGCGTCAGCAGCGAGCGCAGCGCCGTGTCGGCCACGTAGGGATCGACCGGCCGCATGGTCGACAGCAGCACGCGGCGGTCGCGCACTTCCATGAACACCTGGATCTCGCCGTCGCGTATTTCGACGCGGGGCTCGATCGTGATCGGCTTGACATCCATCAGTCGAAACAGCTTTTCCAGATTGCGCAGCGTTCCAATATCCATCGTTGATCCAGCACGACCCCGGCGGCGCGAACCGCCGGACGCGCTTGCTGTCCTCATTGCTTGCTGTGTCGCCATCGTGCGGGGCAGTCGCGGCACGCGGCATCGGGCCGATACCTGAAGGGGCGTCAGCCCGTGGCGTCGCCCTCGGCAGGGTCCGCGTTCTCGGCGCGATCGTTGAACTCGGCCAGTGCGGCCAGCACCTGCTGCCGGTGGTCGTCGTCGCGGAAACACGGCTCCGGCAGCAGCTTGGCCAACCGGGTAAGGTCGCGCACCAGCTTGAAGCCGCGCTCGCGGCCCAGCTGCATGCCGTCGATTTCGCCGCGGACCCAGTCGTGGTAGAGCCAGGGCTGGTCGACCATGCGGATCAGCAGGCGCAAGACCGTATCGGGCTCGACCGGCGGGTCGCCCAGGCCCCGGGCGATCCGGCCGCACTGCTCCTCGCATCCGAGGAAGATCAGCAGGCGTTTCAGGTCGCGCACCACCGCCGCGAGCTTGATGCCCTCGGCGGCGTCGTCCTCGATGCCGCTCAGTTCGGCCCCAAGCGCACGGATCAGTACCTTGACCTTGCGCCGACGCTCACCGATGCCCGCCAACTGGTCCAGAAACGCCGCGATCCCCTGCTGCACCGCATCGGCGCGCTGATACAGCGACTTCAGTTGCGACATCAGTTCCGGCGTCATCGTCCCGAACTCGAGCCAGCCAAGCATGGCGAGCTCCCAATCGCCGCTCGCGCCGAGCCGCCGCTCCAGAGCCGCCTCCAGACGGGTACGCTTGCGCCCCGGCCGGTGCTGTTCGGCCATCGCGGCGAGCAGCAAGGCCATCGCGGCGGGATGCAGCTCGCTGCGTTCGATCGCGGCCAACAGGCTGTCGACGTCGTCGATGTCGCCGAACTGCTGCAGAAGCTGCTCGATGCGCGGATCCTTGTTGGCCAGCAGTGACTTGGCCAGCTTGCCGACGAAGGCGCGCGCCAGCAGGGCGTCGTTGCGGCGGTCTCCGCGCAGCAGGGCGTGCAGCTTGGACGAGTGCACATTGGTGAGGCCGGCTTCCTGCAGGCGGCGCGACGCGTTCAAGGCCCGCGCCGCGAGGTCCATCGCCGAGCGGGCGGGACTGACCTGTTGGGGTCCGCGGCTCGGTGTACCGCTGCCCTGGCCCGGCTGAATGGCCGGCGCCGGACCGGTCGGAATGACAGGCTTGGGACCCTGTACCTTCGGGCTCATGCTTGCCATCCCGGCGAGTCGGTATCGGGCAGACCGCGATCGCGACGCGGCTCGGAAAACTGGCCTCCGGCCATGTCATCCAGATCGGCGATCAGACCGTCCAGATGGTTCGCCAGGGCATCCGGATCCTGTTCGCGGCGGCTCTCTTGCACCGCGTCGGGCTCCGTCGCCGACGGGCTCGCCGCGCCCGGCTCGACACCAATGGCACCCAGCAAAACGGCGAGATGGCGGTCTAGATCGATGCGCAAGTGCACGTAGGGGCTGTCGATATGCGCCTCGCCGGAAGCCAGCGCCGGCTCCGCGCTGATGGTGAATCCCGGCTCCTCCGGCAGTCGCGCCGCCACCGCGGCGACGTCGTCAGGACACAGCCGCAACGTGAAGGCGCCGTGCGAGGACACTTCGCGCCACCGGGCCGCGACGCGCTGCGCAATCAACGCCGCGCGATCGGCCTCACCGGCGAAGCACGCGACGGCGTCGGCGATCACGGTCCGGCAGCGCAATTCCAGCCGCTCGGCAATGAGCGCCTCGAGCTCGCTCTCGCGCACCAGCCAGCGCAGCACGTCCTCGCAGATCGCGTCGTGGGCTGCCCGCGCCGCTGCCTGCGCGCGCCGCTCGCCTTCGGCATGTGCCTCGGCGAGGATCTGCGCGGCGTCACTGCGGGCCTGGGCCCGGCAGCGCCGGCTGGCCAGCAGCACGGCGGCGGCCCGCGAGCGGTTGCGGCGAAGCACGGCGGCCGCATCGATGTATTCGTCCAGCGTTGCCGCCGGCACGATGCCGCCCACGGGCAATTCACCGCGGACCGCGGTGATCGTCAGTCCAAAGGGGTTCATAGCAGACGTTCCAGGCGAAACAGCATCGGCAGGGCAAGACCCGGCGGCGGTGTCGCCAGCAGTGCGCCCGGCGGCGGCAGGCAGATCGACAGCGCCTGCCAGACGGTGCTGCCAGGCAGCGTCTGCTCCAGCCACAGCCTGCCGAGCTCACGCAGCCATTCGACGATCTGTTCAGGCGGGCGGCTCAAGGACGGGCCCTTGCCGTCCGGCACCAGCGCGGCGAGCTGGTCGCAGCCGTCCTCGCCCAGTACCGCCAGCAATTGCCGCCGGTAGTCGCCCAGCAGCAGCAGTTCAGGGGCGCGCGCCGCCACCGCTCCCAGCGCGACAAGCAGCACCGGCAGCCGCGGCTCCAGGGCCAGCAAGCGCCGTTGCTCGTCGGACAGCGCGGCAGGCAGCGGCGCCGCCGGAAATCCACGGCGCTGCACGATCAGCGCATCGAGCGCGCGGCGGCTGCCGGGATGGCGGCGATAGTCGTCTTGCCACGCGTCCAGTCCGAGATAGCCCCACCACCCGCGGTGCATCACCGCGCCGGGTCGCCACGCCAGCGCGTGCAGGCGCTGCACCGCCGGGCACAGGCTCTGCTGCACGCGTGCGCCCCCCTTGGCGGCATCAGACATCGACACTCCCCTTGCGCCGGGCGATCCAGAGCGACAGTCCAGCCATCGCGCACAGCGCCAGCACGCCACCGGCCACCGCGGCCGCCGCCTGGGCCGGCTGCGCCTGCAGCCACTGTCGCCAACGCGACGGGGGCTCTTCGGCGGCCGGTGCCTGATAGCGATAGTCGGCGGCCTGCATCACCACGCTGATCTGGTCGGACGCGATATCGGGGATGCCATCGCGGATCAGGCTGCGGATCTGCACCTCGTAGTTGCCCAGATTGAACTGCGGCGAGTACTTGATGAAGACCGCCGCCGAGGGTGCGCCGGTCGGCTTGCCGTTTTCGTCGACCTTCTGCGCGATGGACACCTTGGCGCCGATGACGCCGTCCATCGCGGAGATCATGCTTTCCAGCTGCTGCTCCTTGAGCAGCTGCATCTTGGCGCGCTCCTGCGCGGGCGACGTCACCAGCTGGTTCGACGGAAACAGGTCTTCCATGCCAAGCCGCTTGTGATGGGGGAACCCGTTCTGCCGCAAGACCTCCACGGCATTGATGAACTCACCCTTGTCCACGCGCAACGTCACCGTGCCGCCCTTCTCCACCACCTTCTCGGCGGGGATATGGCGCAGCATCAGCAAGGCCAGCATCTGGTTCGCCTCTGCCTCGCCGACATTCGAGTACAGCGTCATCTTGCAGCCGGCCATGCTGACCGCGGCGAGCACGGCAAGGGCGATCGTGCGAAAGCGCTTCATTGCATCGTCGTCAGCTTGTTGATCGATTGCGACAGCGTCCCGGCGATCTTGGCGATCAGGTCGACGCCGTTGCGCATCTCCAGCAGCGCCCGCTGCGCTCGCGTCATGGCGGCGGGGTCCAGCGCGGCGCTCGCGTCGACGGTCTGCACGCGCGCCGAGACCGTGGCGTCCGTCTTGCGCATCGCATCGGTGACGATCGCCTCGGGCTTGGGCACCCGCGCGGACATGGCATCCATGAACGCCTGGATGTCGGCGGCCGCGGGCTCCTTGCCCGTGGGGGGGGCCAGCATCTGGCCGGCGACTGTGGTGGGGTCGATATTCATGATGAATGCCTCGATACCTTCGATACTTAGTGGCTGATGCGGGGCGGCGCGACGATTGCCCGCGGCGCAGCGGCGGCATCCCGTTTGGCGGCGATCAGCATCGCAAGCAGCAGGGCCGGAGGATCGTTGCGCTCGCCAAGGCAGGCATGCGCCTCGACAAGGCGGCCACTGTGCATATACAGATGCGCTCGGCAGATGGCTCGGTCCTGCTCGTCGTCGATCAACAGATCGATGGTGTCCAGAAAGACATCGATCTCGCCGCGCAGCCGTTGGTTGGCGGCCGCAAACGCCAGTTCCACCAGCAGGCGCTTGACCTCTCTCGGCAATGGCTGCATGGCTAGATCTTCTGGATGATGCCGGCAATCATGTCGTGCACCATCTTGATGACCGAGCTTTGCAGCCCAATCATGTTGGTAAACGCGGCGCTCCTCTTTTGGGCCTCGATGAAGTCGAGCGTCTCGCCGGTGGTCACAGCCTGCTGCAGCGCTGCAGCCATGGTGAAATTCGCGGACGAGATCGGACCGTCCATGCCATCGATCACTGGATTCAGATTCATGTGCTTCTATTCCTCGTTCGCTGCGTCGTTGATACTCTGGTGGTGCTGCCGGAGCAGCCGAGGACTTGCCTCGTAGCGGCGGCGAAAGCTGACGCTGAAATGCGCGTGGCTGTTGAAGCCGCACTCCTGCGCGATATCGGTGACCTTCATCGAGGTCAGCAGCAATAGCTCCCGCGCTCGCTGCAGCCGGCGCTCCAGCAGCCAGTTCTTGGCCGACACGCCGAACTTCTCGTAGAACATCACGTTCAGCTTGCGCACCGGAATGCCGAGCGCCTTGGCGTACTGCGTCACCGGCCACGCGCTCATGCTGTTTTCCTCGATGAACTCGAAGAAGTCGCGGCTGCTGTCGATCAGGTGGTGCAGAAGCCGGGAGAAGTACTCCGGCTCCGTTCCCATGCAGTAGACATAGGCGAAGCGCAGCATCGCGCGCGGCTCGGCGGCACCGAGATGCCGGATCACGTTGATCGTTTCCTCCGGCACCGTGATCCGTTTGACCGGTTCCCGCCAGAATTGCGTGCCTCGTCGGTAGCGGCTCGCGAGCTCATGCAGCTCGCGGTAGATATCCTGGAAGTCCCCCGAATGGAAGACATAGGTATCGATGCCATCGCGCGCCGGAATCGCCGTCGCATTGCCGTTGGTGAAGACCAGGCTGCATGCCGGCACTTCGTACGTCTCGCCGTTGCACTCGATCCGGCCGGACCGGCTGAAGATCATTAGCTTGACTGCCCCCATCTTTCCCTCGAACACTCGTGCTCAGTGGCTGCATCATTCCATCGCCGGACCCGGATACCGATCCGGTGATGACCTGAAAGACGTAGCTGTCCGGCGTCGTCAGCGTCGGTTCGATGCGTTCGATTCGATGCGTTGGACGGCGCCGGACAGCGCATCGATATCAAACCATTTATCGAATGAACTTTGAGAATTTGAGGGTCTACTCGAATCGTTTAGAGAAAGTCTTGATCGATTTCTTATAACTTCTTTCTCGCAACCCGAAATGTGAGACGCGTACGGCGGTTTGCGTGCGCGAACGCACCGTCGATGACCTTCCGATCGCGGGTGCGGACCACCGAAACATGCGATGACGCGCTTTGCGCTCCAACTTGATGCTGGAAGCGATGTCGGCAAAAAAAATCCGCCTGTGACAGGCGGACAAAGCAGAGGCGGGGAGGCCGGGAACGAGTCCGACCGGCGCGAAGTGTCACCCCCCCTTGCTGTCGGCACATCAGAAAATCGCGCCCGATTTTCGATCTTCGGCAGCCAAATGGCGCGCCGAGATTCGGCCACTCCACAGCCGACAGCATCGACGGCACATCCATGGGGACATGCGCCACTTCCCTCGCCGAGTCGGCAGCGGTATAAGTGAAGCCCCAGCGCGCGCGACGCTGCCCGCGCGTGGCGAAGCGGCACCGTGTCTATGTCGCTCCTGCTTATCTTTTACATCGCGTATCGAGCGGAAATCATGCGCATTCTTCTGATCGAGGACGACCTGCAGATCGGCACCAGCCTGATGCGCGCGTTGAAGGAAAACATGCAGTGCAGCGTCGACTGGGTGCGCGACGGCGTCGCCGGCCAGCACGCGATCGAGCAAGGCTCCTACGCCATCATCCTGCTCGACCTGGGTCTGCCGCGCATGGGCGGGCTCGATCTGCTGAAGCGGCTGCGGGCGCAAGGCAATCAGACTCCGCTGCTGATCCTGACCGCTCATGACGATCTGGACACGCGCGTGCAGGGGCTCGACGCCGGCGCCGACGATTTCGTTCTGAAGCCCTTCGAAGTTCCCGAGCTGCTGGCCCGCATGCGTGCCGTGCTGCGGCGCAAGGCCGGCTACGCGACCTCGAGCCTCGGCGACGACACCATCCGGCTCAATCTCGATACGCGCAGCCTGACAGTGGACGGCCATACGGAAACCCTGTCGGCACGGGAGTTCGCGTTGATGCTGGCCCTGCTCGAGCGGCCGGGCACGATCCTCTCGCGCAATCAACTCGAGCAAAAGATCTATGGCTGGGGCCAGGAAGTCGAAAGCAATGCGGTCGACGTGCTGATCTACTCGGTGCGCAAGAAATTCGGCGCATCGGCCATCCGCAATGTGCGCGGCCTCGGCTGGACCGTTCTGCTCGGCAGCGACAAGGTCAAGCGGAATACGGGTGCCGTCGCGCCCGAATCCAGCACCCCGGATTGCGATCCGCCGAGGGACCCACCAGGCGATCCAATCGGCTGAATGTCGCGGCCGGCAGTCCGGCGCGCACCTGGCAGATCCCTATGCCCGCCCACACAGCACTGCACCGCGCACCGCCCACAGCGCCCCGCGCACCATCGCGCAACCGTTCGCTCAGCGTGATGCTGAGCCTGGCGCTCAGCACGGTGATCGCCGTCTTCGCCTTGTTGCACACGGCGTGGACCTATGTGCTCGCCACCTCCGAAATCCATGAACTGCTCGACCGCCGCCTGCAGGAAGTGGCTGCACGCGTCAGCGACGACATGACGCGGGCGATGAACCCGCTCTACCTGTATCGCGACGCATCCGATGGCATCGTGATCCAGATCTGGCTCGGCGCGTCGAAGCCGACGCTCCATCCGGACAGCGACCGGATCGCCATCGCCCGCGAGGCGCCGCCCGGACTGTCGACGCAGACGGTCGATCAGGAACGGTGGCGGGTGTACTCCGAGCATGGACCGAACTGGACCATCAACGTCGCGCAGCGCGAAGCCTCGCGCAAGCGCATTGCGGAAGACGCCGCGATCGCCAGCGCGGCGCCGGCGCTGGTGATGATGCCGTTGGCGTGGCTGGCGATCTTCGTCACCGTCAAGCGCGCCTTGCGGCGTGTCGGCGCGCTGGGCGAGCGTGCGGCGCGGCTGGACATCGGCCACCTGGAGCCGCTGCCGACCGACAAGGTGCCGCGCGAACTGCTGCCGCTGGTCCAGTCGATCAATCTGATGATCACGCGGCTGTCGCAGTCGCTGCGGGTGGAAAAGAAGTTCATCGCCGATGCCGCCCACGAGCTGCGCAGTCCGCTGACTTCGCTGCAGATCCAGGCCGACAACCTCGGCCGCACGCTGTCGGACCCGGACAGCCTGCGCGAGTACAACGCGCTGCAGCACGTGATCGCACGCAGCACGCGCATGATCTCCCAGCTGCTGCGGCTGGCACGAGCCGACGCCCCGCTCGATCGAGCCTCGTCGCAGCCGGTGGCCATTCGCGATGTGGTGCCCGACGTCATCGAGATGCACCTGCCCCGCGCAGCCGCACACGGCATCGACCTCGGCGTCGAGCAACTGGACGACCTGCAGGTGCGCGCCAACCTCGCCGACGTGCGCACGGCACTGAGCAACCTGGTCGACAACGCCATCAAATACACGCCCGACGGCGGCACCATCGACCTGCGCGCCTATCGCGACGAAGGGCTCGGCTGCATCGAAGTGCGCGACACCGGCAAGGGCGTCGCGCCCGAGGCGCTGCCTCGCGTGTTCGACCGATTCTTTCGTGCCGACGCCCACGGCACCGAGGGCAGCGGTCTCGGACTGGCGATCGTCAAGGCGATCGCCGAGCGATACGGCGGCGACGCCAGCATCGGCAATCGGGGCGACGCGCCGTCCGGTGTGGTCGCGCGCGTGCGGTTTCCGCTGGCGCACCAATGATGGTGCAAGCGTACCGCCCGGCGGTTATTGCTTCGCGCGCTCGGCCACCCGCGACAGGATCTCGTAACCGATGGTCACCCGCTGATCGACCGGATACGCCTTGTTGGCCAACAGCACGATGCCGATCCGCTTGTCGGGCACAAATGCGACATAGGCCGAATAGCCGTTGGTCGAACCAGTCTTGTGGAGATACGCCGGCTGCTGCGATGGCGCGGCGGCGTCGACCGGCGTAGCGGCCTCGGCGCGAAGGATCGCCGCATTGCCGGCCAGCACCTGCTGCAAGGTCGCGGGATAGCGATACTGTTCCCAGACCAGGTCCTGCGTGATGGGACCCGCGCGCACGCGCGGCACGTGGGTCCGCGCGATCGCCTGGCGCAGCGTGTCGTCGATGCGGGCACCCGGCATATTGGCTTCCAGAAAGGCCACCAGATCGCCGGACGACGAGCGGATGCCATAGGCCGGCTCCCACAGATAGCCTTCCTTCATCCGGATCGGCGCATCCGCTGCGGTATAGCCCTGCGCATAATCGACCTGCCTCTGCGCAGGGACCTTGAAGTAGCTGTGCTTCATGCCGAGCGGCTCGAACACGATCGTGCGGATCAGCTCGTTGTACGGCGCGCCGAGACGGTTCGCCGCAATCGTGCCGAGCAGTCCGATGCCATTGTTCGAATAAACGCGATGCGTGCCGACCGGATAAGGTGGCCGCCATTTGGACAGGTATTCGACCATGCTGCGCTCGCTGTCGATCCGCTCCGGCACCGCAAGCGGCAACCCCGAGGTATGCGTTCCAAGATGAAGCAGCGTGACCTTGTCGAAGGTGCCGCCGCGCAGCGCGGGCAGGTGACGGCTGACCGGATCCTGCAGCGACAGCTTGCCGCTCGCCTCGGCGTAGGCCGCCAGCGTGGCGGCAAAGGTCTTGCTGACCGAGCCGATCTCGAACAGCGTTTCGTTCGTCACGGGCCGGCCGCCTTGCCTCGCCGTCTGCCCATAGTTGTAGAAGTAGCGTTTACCGTCGACCGTCAGCCCGACCGCCATGCCCGGAAGCCGATGCTGCTCGATCGCCGGCTTGACGGCGGCGTCCACGATCGCCGCCATCCTGGCGGCGTCGGAATCATCGGCGGCGTGCGTAGTGGGGCTGAGGCAGAGACAGACAACGACGCAAGCAGGAAGGGAGAACCGCAGGGACGATGGCTTCATGGCATTGGAGACGCCGGCTGAACGGCATCGCATGAATCGGGATGGCGGCAGTGTAGGGAATGCCGCGACCACCGTGTCGAGCCGCGCTGTAACGGCTGTAACCGACGTGCGAGAAGAAGGGAAAGGCCGGCGGAGGCAAAGCGCGCCAAGACAATGCACGCAAAGACAATGCACGCAAAGAAAAAGGGCTTCCAGTGATGGAAGCCCTTCGTATAGGTGGCGCGGCTGGCAGGATTCGAACCCACGACCCCTTGGTTCGTAGCCAAGTACTCTATCCAACTGAGCTACAGCCGCACGCGAGGGCGCAATTGTATCGCAGTGGCGTGGGAACGCAAGCCCTTTTTTGCGCGCAGAACCCCTCACCGTCGTCTCACTCTCCCTTCACCACCGATAGCGGGCACCGATGATGCCGCCCGCATTGCGGCCAGTCTTGACCTTGACCCAGATCTTGACGCCACCGCGCGTGCTGCCATGCGCGCCGATATTGAACGAGAACAGGCCGCGCAGCAGATCGGTGTCGATGCGGGTGCCGTTGATGTTGATGGTCTTGCGGCTGCTGTCCTGCCACAGGTCGGCCTCGACGAAGGGATAGACGCCGGCCAGCCGGGTCGGTTGCGCGCCGTAGAGCCGCACCGCGAGCCCGGTCGCCCGGTCGTCGGCGGGCATCGCGGCCAGCGCGGGGTTGGGCAGGCCGTCGTCGCGCGGCTGGTAGGCAAGCTGGACGCGCGGCTGGATCGTGACCCCGCTGCGCGGCAGCACCGCGTCGAGCGCCAGCGACAGCGTGCGCACGCGCGTATCGACGAAGCCGCTGGCGGAGGCCGCATCGTCGGCGTGCAGCAGCCAGGTGGGCCGGCGCGCGCCATCGCCATTGCGTCCATCGGCGGCAAGAGCCGCGCGAATCGCGCTCTCCGATTCCGCCGCGATCTGTGCCAGCGCGGATCGTGGTGCAGAGGATGGCGGCGCTGGCGAGACAGACGAAGACGGCAACGAGGCCAGCAGTACCGGCGCCGACGATGGCGTCGATGAATCGTGAAGGGATGGCTGTGGATCGGATGCTTGCGCGGTGGAGCTCGCGGGCTGGAAGGAGTCAGGCGGCGGCGATGTCGTAGCCGGGTCCAGCGCCGCCAGCAGCGCGGCGGCCTCCTCCTCGCCCAATGGCTGCCAGCCGAGTACGGCTTCGCTGCCGGGAGGCCCGCTCTCGGCCTGGGCGATCGCGGTCAGCAGGAGGACGACGCAGGAACCGTAGCGCCATCGGTGACAGCGGCAGGTCCTTCGTTGGTTGGTGCCTGCGCAAGCCCGGCCAGCGGCAATGCCGGTCTTCCTCTCTCTCGACAACAAGACCATGTCCATGGCGACCACCTTCGGGCTGATGTCGGCGTGCCCGATTTGATCTGAGCATAGGTCAAAGGCAAGGCAACCGTTAGGGTCGTCAACCCCATGAACGCGGGCGCGCGCGCGCACCGGCATCGGCCACGCGCACGCACTGAAACGGCGCGCCGCGATACGGAAATCTGCGGCAAGGCAGGAAGACGATGCGGGGAGAATGCGGGACAGCGCGAGAGAAACTGCAGACGAAAAAAAAGAAGGCCGTTGCGATTTGCAACGGCCTTCTTTTCAGGATTTTGGTGCCCAGGAGAGGACTCGAACCTCCACAGTGTTGCCACCGCTAGGACCTGAACCTAGTGCGTCTACCAATTTCGCCACCTGGGCTTCGTTCGCCGCTTCCGTGTCTTGCGTCACGTTTGCTGCGATGCGAAGACCGCAATTATGCAGATCGGACCGAAGGCCGTCAACACCTTCGCACAAAAAATTTTTACCTCGGTGCCGACGGCTCGGCTGTCGCGCCGCCGACGCGGAAATCGACCCGTTCCGGCCTGCCGGGCAAGCGCAGCGCCGCCGTGGCTGGCGGCGTGCTGGCGATGACCTTGCCCGCGCGCAGCACCAGCAGTCGGGTCGCGCGCAGGCGCAGCGCCTCGACCGGATCTGCGGCCTGCAGCAGCACCAGGTCGGCGCGGCAGCCCGGTGCGATGCCATAGTCCGGCAGACCCAGGATACGCGCCGGGGTTTCCGTGACCGCGTCGAAGCATGCGCGCATCGCCTGCTGCCCGGTCATCTGCGCGACATGCAGGCCCATATGCGCGACCTCGAGCATGTCGCCGGAGCCCAGCCCGTACCAGGGGTCCATCACGCAATCGTGACCGAAGGCCACCGGCACGCCGGCGGCCAGCAGCTCCGGCACACGCGTCATGCCGCGCCGCTTCGGGTAGCTGTCGTGCCGGCCCTGCAGCGTGATGTTGATCAGCGGGTTCGCGATCGCGGCCATGCCGGCCTCGCGCATCAGCGGCAGCAGCTTGGACACGTAGTAGTTGTCCATCGAATGCATCGACGTCAGGTGCGAGCCTGCCACCCTGCCCTGCAGGCCGAGCCGCACCGTTTCGGCGGCCAGCGTCTCGACATGGCGCGACATCGGGTCGTCGGTCTCGTCGCAATGCATGTCGACGGGCAGCCCGCGTTCGGCCGCCAGTTCGCACAGCAGCCGCACCGACGCCGCGCCGTCGGCCATGGTCCGCTCGAAATGGGGAATGCCGCCGACCACCTGCACGCCCATGTCGAGCGCGCGCTTCAGGTTGTCGAGCGCGCCGGGGCTGCGCAGCACGCCGTCCTGCGGAAAGGCCACCAGTTGCAGGTCGAGATAAGGCTTGACTTGCTCGCGCACGTGCAGCAGCGCCTCGACCGCCAGCAGGCGCGGGTCGCAGACATCGACATGCGAGCGGATCGCCAGCAGCCCGCGCGCCACCGCCCAATCGCAATACGCCAGCGCGCGCTCGACCAGGGCCTGCTGTGTCAGCAGCGGCTTGAGCTCGCCCCACAGCGCGATGCCCTCGAGCAAGGTGCCCGACTGGTTCACGCGCGGCAGCCCATGCGACAGCGTCGAGTCCATATGGAAATGCGCGTCGACGAACGGCGGCGACACCAGTTGGCCGGCGGCGTCGATCTGCTCGGCCGCCTGCGCCGGCAGCGCCGGTTCGACGGCGACGATGCGGCCATCGGCAATGCCGATATCGATGCCGGTGCGGCCGTCGGGCAGATTGCAGTGGCGAACGATCAGGTCGAGCATGTGGGTCTCCGGGCTCCGGACTGTTATCGACGCGCTGGTGCCGACGCGCTGATGTCGACGCGCTGATGTCGACGCGCTGGTGCCGACGCGCTTACGGCAAGGGATCGGCATTGCCCCGGTAAGCGCTGCGCCGCTGCGCGCGTCCTTCGCGGGCCACGGGCGGCGCGCCGGATGTCGCCGTGTCGCGCGTACGCCGGCTCTCGCGGGCCGGTGCGGGCGGCGTCAGACCGCAGCCGCGCAATACCAAGGCGACCAGATGCTCGGTCGCCCGTTCGTAATCGCGCCGCTCCAGCCGCTGCACACCGAGCACGGCGCAGATCTGGGCCTCGAAGTCGGCATAGGTCTGCGTCGCGGCCCAGATCGTGAAGAACAGATGGCTCGGATCGATCTGCGCCATCCGCCCCGCGGCGATCCAGCCGTGTATCACCATCGACTTGCGCCCCACCAGGCTGCGCAGCGCGTCGCGCAACACGTCGCCGATCTCCGGCGCGCCGTGCAGCAGCTCGTTGGCGAACACGCGCGAGGCGTCGGGATAGCGCGCCGACAGCCGCATCTTGGCGCGGATGTATTGCTCGAGCGCGGCCTCGGGCGAGCGCTCGGCGCTGATGATGTCGGCCTGCGACAGCCACAGCCGCAGCGTGTTGGCGAGTACCGCGCGATAGAGCGCCTGCTTGGTGCGGAAGTAGTAGTGCAGATTGGACTTCGGCACGCCGGCGCGCGCGGCGATCTCCGCCATGGTCGCGCCCGCGAAGCCGGCCCGCGCGAACACCCCTTCGGCCGCGCGCAGGATGCGGGCCTCGTTGCGCTGGCGGATCCGGCCGGCGTTGCTGTCGCGGCCGGCCAGCGCCTGCAGGCGGGCGGCGGGAGCTAACGCGTCCATGGCGGGATCGGGCATCGCGGCGGCAGCGCCGGCGTTGTCACAGCCCCGGCCAGGACCGCGGCGTCAGCGCGTGCCGTAGAGCCGGTCGCCCGCATCGCCAAGTCCGGGCACGATATAGCCATGCTCGTTCAACTGCTCGTCGATCGCGGCGGTGACGATGGCCACGTCGGGGTGCGCGGCCTGCAAGGCCCGCAAACCCGGACGCGAGGCGATCAGGCAGACGTACTTGAGCGCGGTGACGCCGGCCTCCTTGAGCCGGTTCAAGGCCGCGATCGCGGAATTGCCGGTCGCCAGCATCGGGTCCACCACGATCACCTGCCGCTCCTGGATATCGTCGGGCATCTTGAAGTAGTACTCGATCGGCTCGAGCGTCTCCGGGTCGCGGTACAGGCCGATATGGCCGACGCGCGCGGCCGGCAGCAGATCGAGCATGCCGTCCAGGAAGCCGTTGCCCGCGCGCAGGATCGACACCAGGCACAGCTTCTTGCCCGACAGCATCGGCGACTGCATCGGCGCGATCGGCGTCCTGATCGCCACCGTCTCCATCGCCAGGTCGCGCGTCGCCTCGTAGGTCAGCAGCTGCGCGATCTCCCGCACCAGGCGGCGGAAGTTGTCCGTGGTGGTGTCCTCGCTGCGCACCAGCGTGACCTTGTGCTGCACCAGCGGGTGGTCGACCACCATCACCGAAGCGGCAGCCGGCGCGATGGGCGGCATGCCGGCGGGCAGTCCCGTGGACAGCGCCACGGACGCATCGACGGACAGATCGGCAGACAGGGCGGTCATGATGGCACTCCTCGATGCGGCCGTGGCCGGTGCGGCCGGCGGGGCCGAGCGCTTAACGACGGCGTGCAGGCGCGCAGCGTTCGACGGCGCGTCCTGCACGGACTCGGGAACTCAGAACACGGTGCCGTCGCTGTCGATTGCGAACGGCGGCGGGCCGCCCGGCCGGCGCTTGGCGGCAATGCGCCGCCCCGCTGCCCAGGTACCGCCCTCCAGCACGCGCGCCAGCGGGAAGGCTTCCGCGGACAGGCCCAGCGCCTGCCGCGTTGCCTCGGCGACCAGGTCGAGCCCGGCCACCGTCAACGCGCGCCATTCGACGATGGCCGGCTCGTCGACCCGGTGCACCGCCTCGGCAAAGCCGGCATCGCGCGGCACCATCAGTTCGAAGTCGTACAGCAGGCCGCCGTTGCGATATTCGGGCAGGCCGGTCAGCGCATCGAGCCCGGTCACCGTCAGACCGCCGTCCTCCAGCGGCTCGAGCAGCGAGTACGTCAGCCACTGCGTCAGCTTGTGGAAGGGCACCAGGCCGTCGGGGCTGGCCGGATGGCGCCAGCAATCGCCGAGCGACACGCCTTCGAGCTGCAGCCGTCCCGGCCAGACCGGCCCCAGCGCGACCAGCAGCGTGCGCAGCACGAAGGCCGCGTCGATGCGCCCCTCGCTGGCATGCGCCTTCAGATAGTCGAACAGGTTGCCGAGCCTGGCCGGCTCGCCGAACACGGCCGGCGTGGCCTGCGCGACCTTGCCGAGCCGACGCACCAGCCCGGCGCGGCCCTCCAGCCCGACCAGCGGATTGTGCTGCGCGACCTGGAAGGCGGTCGCCAGCGTCGACGGATCGATCTGCGCCAGCCGCTCGGCATCGGAGCGCAGCGGCTCGTCCGGCGTCGCCGAAAAGCCGCCGCGCGCGAACAGGTCGAAGCTCGCCACGCCAAGCCCCTCGGAGCGGCTCAGGCTCAGATCGCTGGCCGGATCGCGGTAGCGCCAGTCGGGGCCCGCGCCCGCGTCGAGCAGCACGCTGGGAATCACCAGGTCGATGCCGATGCGCGCGCGCTCTTCGCGATGATCGTCGCCGGTCAGCGCCGCCCGTTCGCACAGGATGCCCCAGCGGTCGCGCAGCTCGCCCGGTCCACCGCTTTCGAAATGGCGCCAGCGGCTGTGGTAAGGCACTTGCAGGTCGCGGTAGCGCGAGCGGACGGTGGTCGCCACATAGTCGGCGATCGCCGCGATCCGCTCGGGATGCCAGCTGAACCACTGCGAGTCGCCGGCTGCCACCGCCGCCGTGACCGCGGCGCAGCGCGAGCGCACCGCCTGCGCCGTCAACAACGCCGAAGCCGGATGATCGGGTTCGACCCAGGTCTGCCAGCCCTCGCGCGAGGCACGGGGCTGCCCAGCGGCTAGCCCGGGGTGCTGCGCACCGGCGCCCATCGATGCTGCATCGTTTCGTTCGGTCATTCGTCCAGTCCCCTGCCCTTGGCCACCGTCAGTTCGGTGGCGTCCGGAGGCGTGTAACGGGTGAAGTAGCCCGCCGCCACCTTGGCGTCGATCTCCACCCTCGCATCGGCCGGAATCAGCGCATCGGGAATCGGCACCTGCTCGACCACTTCGATTCCCTGCGCGACCAGCGCGCCGTGTTTCATATTGCTCATCGAGGCCCAGCGGTCAATGCGACGGATGCCCAGCCAATGGAAGACATCGGGCATCAGCTCCTGGAAGCGCATGTCCTGCACGCCGGCCACGCATTCGGTCCGCGCGAAATAGGTTTCGGCACGGTCGCCGCCGACCTGCCGCTTGCGCGCGTTGTAGACCAGGAATTTGGTGACCTCGCCGAGCGCGCGGCCTTCCTTGCGGTTGTAGACCACCAGGCCGACCCCGCCCTGCTGCGCCATCTCGATGCACACCTCGATGCCGTGCGCCAGATAAGGACGGCACGTACAGATGTCCGACCCGAACACGTCCGAGCCGTTGCACTCGTCGTGCACGCGGCAGGCGACAGGCGTCTGCGGCTTGCCCAGCTGGCTGACGTCGCCGAAAAAATACAGCGTCATGCCGCCGATGGGCGGCAGGAAGACCTTCAGATCGGGGCGCGTCACCAGCTCGGGGAACATGCCGCTGGTCTGCTCGAACAGGCTGCGGCGCAGCGCGCTTTCCTTGATGCCGAAGCGGCGCGCCATGCCGGGCAGATACCAGACCGGATCGACCGCGGCCTTGGTCACCCGCACATCGCCGTTCGGATACAGGATCCTGCCGTCGGGAATCAGCCGGCCGGCGGCGATCGCCGCCATCAGTTCCGGCATGTTGATATGGGCGCGCGTGACCGCGATGGTCGGCCGGATGTCGACGCCGGCCGCGATGCGATCGGCGAAGACGGTCGACACCAGATGACCCCATGGGTCCAGCGACACGATCTTGTCGGCATCGCCCCACTGCGGATGCGGTCCGATGGGTTCGGCCGGCGCGGTGTCGGTCAGGTCGGGGCGATGGTCGCGCTGCAGCGTGCCGGAAGCCACGGCCAGCGCGCGATAGACCGCGTAGGCGCCGGCATGCGTCCCGATCACGTTGCGGTGCGCCGGATTGGTCAGCGTCGCGATCACGGGGCCGCGCTCGGCCGCGGTCGGCGCCCCCCAGTGGATCGGCTCGGCCGGCTTGTCGCGGCGCGCGTGCGAGGTCAGGACGAT
This sequence comes from Cupriavidus sp., assembly GCA_031181345.1. Lineage (GTDB taxonomy): Bacteria > Pseudomonadota > Gammaproteobacteria > Burkholderiales > Burkholderiaceae > Cupriavidus. The sequence continues at coordinate 84,173 of JAPSLC010000005.1, forward strand.
GTGATCGGACATGGCAGCCCTCGAGGCGTGAATCCTGACCAAACGGTCAGGTTTACCTTGATGGTAGGCAATCACCATGCCAAGCGCGTATGGGCGTTTTCCCCTTTTCGGTACGCCGGCTCACTCCTCGCGGCACAACGACGGTTCATGCGGCGCCCACGTATCGTGCAGCGCCACCGATGTTGCGGGCGGGCAACGCCGGCTAGCCGGCCAGGCCCGCTCGGTTGCGCGACAACAACTTGCCGAGCGACGCCAAGGGGTCGCGCGATTCGACATATCGGTAAAAAAGGGCACCGGCGGCGTTGCTCGCCAGCCACGCCATCGCCATGCCGGCGGCGTTGAGCCACGGCATGCCCGGTGCGAGCCGCGACATCAGGCTGTTGACCAGCAGGCAGATCGGAAAGTGCACCAGGAACACCGAGTACGAGATCGCGCCGAACGTCGCGAAGACGCGCCCGCGCGGCCACGCCGACAGCCAGCCGCGGCGCCGTCCCAGCGCGAGCCACAGCGCGACGATCAGCGCCAGCGCGATGCGCGAGCGCATATCGACCATCAGCGCGGCGATGCCGACCACGGCGAGCGCCGGGAGCCACCAGCCGGAGCGCCCCGGATTCGAGGCCCAGTAGCCGAGCGCGCCCAACCCGTAGGCGCCGAAGAAATAGATCGCCCACATGTCCCAGTCCGCGTCGCGGTTGAACCAGAACAGCGAGGCCAGCGCGAGGGTCGCCACCAGTGCCGCACCCGCGTGAACGCGCCAGCCCGTGGGCAACTGCCGCGCCAGCCATAGCGTCAGCAACAGCAGCCCGAACAGCTGGAAGTCGATCGCGACGTACCACACGCCCGCCGACAGCGCGTCGATATCGAGCACGTCGTGCAACAGCAGCAGATGCGCGAGCAACTGGCCCCACTGCGGCGGCGCCGGGATCGAGGGGTGATCCATGCCCTGCCGCGCCAGCGCCGCCGCGACGATGGCCAGGCCAATGGCCGCGGCGAAGGGCACCGCCAGCTTGCGGTAGCGCCGCAGCAGCGCCGCCAGCGGCCGGGACGTTCGCATCAGGCCGTCGGGCGCCAGGCTGCGCGCCGCCAGGAAGCCGCCGATCACCAGAAAGAGCTGGACGGCGATGCGGGCGTAGTCGGCGAGCCAGTCGATCAGGACCGGGGCGAGGGAATGGGCCGCGTCGGACATCGGTCCGTAGAAGGCCAGATGGTGCAGCACGATCAGTTGCGAGCCGACGGCCTTGAGCGCATCGATGCCGGCCAGGCGCGCGGGTTGCGAAGACATGGGTGACTAAATGAGAACCTGACGGGAATCGCCGCCCAGCCGCGACGCGCCCGTGCGCGACGCGACACCGGACCGCGTGGCCGGCGATTGTACCCGGGAGCAGGTGCAGAGGCCTTCATATCACCTCCGAGCCGCGGCCCGCCGTCACACGGCACTCAGGGTATTTACTTATGACGAAGTTGTCCTTCCCCCTGGCCGCCCCTATCGTTACCCTTCGGTCTTTGCTGTTTTCTATCGCCCCGCCATGCTGTCGTTCCCCCGCTCTCTCCGCCGCTCCCTCCGTTCGTTCCGCCCCGCCCTGTTCGCCGCGGCCCTGCTCGGCGGCGCCATCGCCCCCGCCTTGGCCGTCGACACCGATGCGCACGGGCCGGTCCTCGACAAGATCCGCTCCAGCGGCACCATCGTGCTGGGCTACCGCGAGTCCGCGCTGCCGTTCTCGTTCGCCGACGACAAGGGCCAGCCGGCCGGCTACGCGGTCGACCTGTGCCTGCGCGCGGCCGAGGGGGCCCGCCAGGCGCTGGGCCTGAAGGATCTGAAGGTCCGCTGGATGCCGCTGACCCCGCAGAACCGCATCCCCGCCATCGTCAACGGCCTGGTCGACCTCGACTGCGCGCCGAACACCAACACGCTCGAGCGCCAGAAGCAGGTCGCCTTCAGCGTCTCGCACTATGTGTCGACGGTGCGGATGCTGGTGCGCGCCGATTCGGGCATCGACTCGCTGGACGACCTGCGCGGCAAGACCGTGGTGACGAGCGCCGGCTCCACCGGCGACCGCCACGTGCGCCGGCTCAAGGGCCAGCACGGCTATCGCGACGTCTACGCCAAGGACCATGGCGAATCGTTCCTGCTGCTCGAGTCCGGCCGCGCCCAGGCCTTCGTGATGGACGACGTGCTGCTGGCCGGGCTGCGCGCCCGCGCCAAGGACCCGTCGCAATACGTGATCGTCGGCCCCGCGCTGTCGGTGGAGCAGAACGCGCTGATGCTGTCGAAGGCGGACCCGGCCTGGAAGCGGCTGGTCGACGAGACGCTGGCCGGGGTCTACCGCGGCCCGCAAATCGAGACGCTGCAGCAGCGCTGGTTCCAGAAGCCGATCGGCGGGCGCAACATCAACCTGGCGCTCGCCCCGTCGGCCGAGGTCCGCGAGGCGTGGAAGCATCCGTCCGACGCCGTGACGGAATAGGCCCTTACCCCAGCCGTTGGTCCCGGCAAATCATGGCTTTCCATGAGCCGGGCTGCCCGGCGACGCCCGGTGTGACTCGCTTGACAGCCGCGAGACAGGTTGGAGACACTGGCGCGGGCGGTGCGTGTGCGCCCGCCCATCGTCAGCCGCCCACCCGATGAGCGGCAACTTTCGAGGAGACACCATGAGCAAGTTCGTCGCGACGGCCATCGCGCTGTGCATCGGCACCGCCTCGCTGGCGGTGCACGCCCAGAACACCGGCGGCAAGAAGCAGTTCGACCCGTACTCGCAAGGCGCCAAGGCGGGCGATAAATTCGACCCCTACAGCCAGGGAGCGAAAGCCGGCGACAAGTTCGATCCCTATACCCAGGGAACCAACCAGAGCACGCGCGCCGACCTCGCGCCCGGCCAGGACGAAGGCAAGAAAACCGGCCACAACAAGGCGAAGAAGGCCAAGCCCGCCAAGCCGGCCAACTGACCGGCCCCAAACGGCCGCTGAACGGCCAACCGAAATCGGATCGATGGGCCAGCCCGGGGGCGGCCCAGGCCGATCGAGAATTCCCAAACCCGCTGCGTGCGGGTTTTTTTGCGTCCCCGGCCGGCGGCTCGCCGGGAGCCCCCGCTGCCGCCTCCAAAAAAGTGACATACGTGGCACAGGACATATGTCCCGGTCCGCCAAAAGCCCGCCCGAACGGGCCCATGTAGGACATTTTTCGGTATCGAGCGTCATAGCTTTCGCACAAAATGCGAACTTCGCCGTTGACACGGGCGTCGTATGCACCACATGGAGCGCGACGCTCATGCCGGATCCGACAGCAAGCGGCCGCGGCCGCGCAGCACCGTTTCAGGAGTTTCATGCGTCGTTCCCCGACCACGCGAGCCGCCGGTTTGTCCGCGGCGGTGATAGCCCTGGTCGTCCTCTATATCGTCCTGCTCTGGTTCGGGACGCTGGACGCCCGCCATCTGTTGCGCTCCGACGAAGGCCGCTATGCCGAGATCGCCCGCGAGATGTTCGCTACCGGCGACTGGGTCACGATCCGCTACAACGGCGTCAAGTATTTCGAGAAGCCGCCCTTTCACCTGTGGGTGACCGCCCTGACCTATACCGCCTTCGGGCTGGGCGAATGGCAGGCGCGGCTGTGCGTTGCGCTGTCCGGCTTCGTCGGCCTGCTGGCGTCGATGTGGGCGGCCGGCCGCTGGTTCGGCGCGCGCGCCGGCTGGCTGACCGGGCTGGCGCTCGCCGCCGCGCCGATGTGGAGCGTCGCCGCGCACTTCAATTCGCTCGACATGACGCTGGCCGGCGCACTCGCCTGCGTGCTGGCCTGCATGCTGCTGGCGCAGCACCCTGACACCACGCCCGCCGCCCGGCGCGGCTGGATGCTGGGTTGCTGGGCGGCGATGGGCGTCGCCATCCTGACCAAGGGACTGATCGGCATCGCCCTGCCCGGGCTGGTGCTGGTCGTCTACACCGCCATCACGCGCGACTTTGGGCTGTGGCGGCGGCTGCATCTGCTGTGGGGCATCGCGCTGCTGCTGGCGATCACGGTGCCGTGGTTCTGGCTGATCGCCGAACGCAATCCGGAATTCCTGCGCTTCTTCTTCATCCACGAGCATTGGCAGCGCTATACGACCAGCGTCCATCATCGCCAGGGGCCGGTTTGGTACTTCGTGCCCTTGCTGCTGGCCGGCTTCGTGCCCTGGCTGGCGCTGGTGCCGGGCATCTGGCGCGCGGTGCGCCGCGAGCGGACCGAACTCGCGCAGGCGGCAGCCCCCGCGCCACTGCGCCCCGCCCTGCTGATGCTGGTCTGGGCCGGCGCCATCTTCGTCTTCTTCAGCCTGTCGAACTCCAAGCTGCCCGGCTATATCGTGCCGATCTTTCCGGCGCTGGGCATGCTGGCCGGCGTCGCGCTGGACCGCATCGACGACACCGGCTGGCGGCGCCTGCTGCTGCTGATGCTGGGCGTCTCGCTGCTCGGGCTGGCCGCCACGCCGGTGGTCGCCACGCTGGACTCCGACAACACGCCCAACGCCTATTACCGGGTGTTCGCGCTGTGGATCGGCGCCGCCTTCGTCGTCATGTTCGCCGGCGTGCTGCTCGCGCACTGGATGGCACGACGCAACGGCCGATTGGCCAGCATCGTGGTCTACGGCCTGGCGATGTACACCAGCTTCACGGTCGCGCTGCTCGGCCATGAGGTGATGGGCCGGCGCACCTCCGGCATCGACCTGGTGCCTGCCATTCAGCAAGTACTGAAGAACGACACGCCGTTCTATGGCGTCGGCATGCTCGACCACACGCTGCCGTTCTACCTGCGCCATCCGCTGACGCTGGTCTGGCATCCCGACGAACTGCAATTCGGCCTGCAGCAAGAGCCGGACAAATGGATTCCGACGCTGGAGGCCTTCGAACAGGTCTGGCGCAATGGCAAGCCCGCGGTGGCGATCATGTCGCCGGAGATGTACACCAGATTGCAGGCTCAGGCGTTGCCGATGTATCGGGTCGCCGAAGACGTGCGCCGCGTCGTGGTCACCAATTTCGCGCCGCCGCCGGCGGCCGCCACGCCCGCCGCGGCCGCATCTCCTTCCAACCCATGACGATCACCACCTTCGCTTTCATCCTCACCGGCGTGCTGCTCAACGCCTGCGCGCAACTGCTGCTCAAGGCCGGCGTCAACGCGGTCGGCGCGATCGCGCTGGAGCGCGCCACGCTGTTCGACACCGCGCTGCGCGTGCTGGCCCAATGGCCAGTGCTGGCCGGGCTGAGCCTTTACGTCGCCAGCGTCGCGGTGTGGATCGTCGGTCTGTCACGCGTCGATGTATCGATGGCCTATCCGATGCTGTCGCTCGGCTATGTGGTCAACGCGGTGGCCGCATGGTGGCTGTTCGGTGAGATGATCGGACCCATGCGGATGGCCGGCATCCTGCTGATCCTGGCCGGCGTGTTCCTGATCGCGCGGTCATGATCGCTCGGTCCGGATCGTTCTTGTCGATGTCCTGCTCCGAAACGCCGATGCCCGCCTCCAAGCCATCCGCCGAGCCCTTCCTGCCCTTCGTCAGGCCCGACATCGACGCCGACGCGATCGCCGCGGTCGGCGAGGTGCTGGCCTCGGGCTGGATCACCTCCGGTCCGAAGATGCAGGCCTTCGAGGCCGCGCTGTCGGCGCTGTTCGACGGACGGCCGGTGCGCACCTTCGCCAACGGCTCGGCGACGATGGAGATCGCGCTGCGGATCGCCGGCATCGGTCCCGGCGACGAGGTGATCACCACCGCGATCACCTGGGTTGCCACCGCTAACGTGATCGTCGCAGTGGGCGCGCAGCCGGTCTTCGTCGACATCGATCCGCGCACGCGCAATCTCGATCTCGACGCGGTCGAGGCCGCGATCACGCCGCGCACCCGCGCGATCCTGCCGGTCTATCTGGCCGGCTTGCCGGTCGACATGGACCGCCTCTACGCGATCGCGCAGCGGCACGGGCTGCGCGTGATCGAGGACGCCGCGCAGGCGATCGATTCGCGCTGGCAAGGCCGGCGCATCGGCAGCTTCGGCGATCTGGTCAGCTTCAGCTTCCAGGCCAACAAGAACATCACCACCGTCGAAGGCGGCTGCCTGGTGATGAGCGACGAGGACGAGGCGCTGCGCGCCGAGCGGCTGCGCCTGCAGGGCGTGATCCGCAGCGGCATGGACGGCATGGACGTCGAAGTGCCGGGCGGCAAGTTCAACCTGACCGATGTCAATGCCGCGATCGGGCTGGCGCAGCTGCCGCGGCTCGATGCGATCACCGCGCGCCGCACCGCGTTGGCCCGCGCCTACCTGGACGCCGCCGCGCGGCATGGCCTGGCCGAGCTCGGCATCGAACTGCCGGTCGCCGGCGATTCCGCGACAGCGCAGTCGAACTGGCATATGTTTCAAGTGGTACTGCCGGCCGAGCGGGTGCGCGGCGGACGGGCCGCGGTGATGCAGGCCCTGCGCGAGGCCGGCATCGGCACCGGCGTGCACTACCCCGCGCTGCATCTGTTTACGTACTACCGCTCGCTGGGCTGGCGCGAAGGCATGCTGCCGCACGCCGAGCGCATCGGGCGGGGCATTCTCACGCTGCCGCTCTTCCCGGCCATGCAAGAGGCCGATGTCGAGCGCGTCTGCGCCACGCTGAACGAAACATGCAAACGTCTGCTTCCGTAACTTCCGAGCTGGTGTCCTGCGCGATGCCGCATCCGCTGCCGGGCCATCCCTCGCGCATTCGCGACGACGAGACCGCGCCGCTGCCCGGCCAGTCCTCGCCGCCGCGCGCCAGGCCGATCGAGGTCTCGGTGGTGATCCCCGTCTACAACGAGGAGGCCGGCCTGCAGGCGCTGTTCGACCGGCTCTATCCCGCGCTCGACGGCCTGGCCACCAGCTACGAGATCGTCTTCGTCAACGACGGCAGCACCGACCGCTCGGCCCAGATCCTGGCGCGGCAGTTCCGCCAGCGGCCCGAGGTCACGCGCGTGGTGATGTTCAACGGCAATTTCGGCCAGCACATGGCGATCCTTGCCGGCTTCGAGCATGCGCGCGGCCGCATGGTGATCACGCTCGACGCGGACCTGCAGAATCCGCCCGAGGAAATTCCGCGGCTGGTCGAAGCGATCCGGGGGGGCCACGACTATGTCGGCACGATCCGACGCCAGCGCCATGACAGCGCCTTCCGCCGCGTCGCCTCGTTCGCGATGAACCGGCTGCGCGAACGGATCACGCATATCCGGATGACCGACCAGGGCTGCATGCTGCGCGCGTACGACCGCAGCGTGGTCGACACCATCAATGCCTGCCGCGAAGTCAATACCTTCATCCCCGCGCTGGCCTACACGTTCTCTTCCAATCCGGTCGAGATCGTGGTCGGCCACGAGGAGCGGCATGCGGGCGAATCGAAGTATTCGCTGTACCAGCTGGTGCGCCTGAACTTCGATCTGGTCACCGGCTTCTCGATCGTGCCGCTGCAGTGGTTCTCGGTGATCGGCACGGTGCTGTCGCTGCTGTCGGGCGCGCTGTTCGTGGTGCTGCTGGTGCGGCGTTTCCTGCTGGGATCCGAGGTACAGGGCCTGTTCACGCTGTTCGCCTTCAACTTCTTCCTGGTCGGCATCATGCTGTTCGGCATCGGCCTGCTGGGCGAATACGTGGGCCGCATCTATCAGCAGGTACGCGACCGGCCGCGCTATCGGATCAAGGCGATCCTCGATGCGTCGCAGGCCGACGCGGCCCGCGGCGAGGGCAGACGCCGCGCGGCGCTGGACGCATTCGACGAGTTTGACGAGTTCGACGAGTTCGGCGAGGTTTGCGAGCGCGATCCTCGCGATCCCCACCACGACCGGAAGCCGCCGTGCGCGCCGTAGTCTTCGCGTACCACAACGTCGGCGACCGCTGCCTGCGCGTGCTGCACGCGCGCGGCGTCGAGGTGGCGCTGGTGATCACGCATCGCGATCGCCCCGATGAAACGATCTGGTTCCGCCGCGTGGCCGATACCGCCGCGGAGCTGGGCCTGCCGGTGATCTATGGCGAAGACCCGAATGATCCGGCGCTGGCAGAAGCCGTCAGGGCCGCGCGGCCCGACATGATTTTCTCGTTCTACTACCGCGCGCTGATTCCGCCGGCCGTGCTGGCGCTCGCCCCGCATGGCGCCTTCAATATGCATGGCTCGCTGCTGCCGAAGTACCGGGGCCGCGTGCCGGTCAACTGGGCCGTGCTGCATGGCGAGACCGAAACCGGCGCGACGCTGCACGCGATGGAGGCCAGGCCCGACGCCGGCGATATCGTCGCGCAGACCGCGGTGCCGATCCTGCCCGACGATACCGCGCAGCAGGTGTTCGACAAGGTCACCGTCGCCGCCGAGCAGACGCTGTGGCAAGTATTGCCGGCGATGCTGTCCGGCAACACGCCGCGCCGCCCGAACGTGCTGGCCGAAGGCAGCTACTTCTCGGGGCGCCGTCCCGAGGACGGCCGCATCGACTGGCAACAGCCGGCCGCGGCGGTCTACAACCTGATCCGCGCGGTCGCGCCGCCCTATCCCGGCGCCTTCACCGAACGTAAGGGCCGCCGCCTGGTGGTCGAGCGCGCGCGCCGCCCCTTGCCGGCCGAGATGCCGCCCACGCAGGTGCTGGCCGGCCTCACCCCTGGTCTGCACGTGGTCGACGGCCGCATCGTCGGCCTGTGCGGCGACGGCGGCCTGGTGCTGATCCACGCGCTCTCCGATGGCAACGTGCCGCTGTCCCCGGCCGCCCTTGCCGCGCTGCTGCAGTCTTCCCCCCAAGCCTGAAGTCTGGAAGTCCATGAAGAAAGTCCTGATCCTCGGCGTCAACGGTTTCATCGGCCACCACCTGACGCGACGCATCCTCGAAACCACGTCGTCGGAAGTCTATGGCATGGACATGTCGACGGCCCGCCTGGGCGAGCTGATCAACCATCCGCGCATGCATTTCTTCGAGGGCGACATCACCATCAACAAGGAATGGATCGAGTACAACATCCGCAAGTGCGATGTCGTGCTGCCGCTGGTGGCGATCGCCACGCCGGCCACCTACGTGCGGCAGCCGCTGCGGGTGTTCGAACTGGACTTCGAGGCCAACCTGCCGATCGTCCGCGCCGCGGTCAAGTACCGCAAGCACCTGGTGTTTCCGTCGACCTCCGAGGTCTACGGCATGTGCGGCGACGAGGCCTTCGATCCCGAGTCGTCGCCGCTGGTCTACGGGCCGATCAACAAGCCGCGCTGGATCTACGCCTGCTCCAAGCAGCTGATGGACCGCGTGATCCACGCCTACGGCATCGAGCAGGGCCTGAACTACACGCTGTTCCGGCCCTTCAACTGGATCGGGCCGGGACTGGACTCGATCTTCGAATCGAAGGAAGGCAGCTCGCGCGTGGTCACGCAGTTCCTCGGCCATATCGTGCGCGGCGAACCGATCCGGCTGGTCGACGGCGGCGCGCAGCAACGCGCCTTCGCCGATATCTCGGACGGCATCGCCGCGCTGATGCGGATCATCGAGAATCCCGGCGGCATCGCCAGCGGCAAGATCTTCAACATCGGCAACCCCGGCAACGTCCACTCGGTGCGCGAGCTCGCCGAGATGATGCTGCGGATGGCCGCGGACTACCCCGAGTACGCGGAGAGCGCGCGCCATAGCCGCATCCTGGAAACGTCGTCGGGCGAGTTCTACGGCAAGGGCTACCAGGACGTGCAGCACCGCGTGCCGAAGATCGACAACACGATGCAGGAGCTCGGCTGGCAGCCGACGGTCACGATGGCCGAGTCGCTGCGGCGGATCTTCGAGGCCTATCGCGAGAAGGTGATCGAGGCGCGCACGCTGGTCGATTCCGGCAACTAGGCCAACGAAGCAACAGAACAATGGCCACGATTGCCCTGAAGGTCGACGTCGACACCCTGCGCGGCACGCGCGAAGGCGTGCCGAAGCTGATCGCCCTGCTGCGCGAGCACGACGCCCGTGCGACCTTCCTGTTCAGCCTCGGCCCGGACCATACCGGCTGGGCGCTGCGGCGCGTGTTCCGGCCGGGCTTCCTGCAGAAGGTGTCGCGCACCTCGGTGGTATCGCACTACGGCCTGCGCACGCTGCTGTATGGCGTGCTGCTGCCTGGCCCGGACATCGGCGTGCGCGCGGCCGACGCGATGCGCGCGGCGCGCAATGCCGGCCATGAATGCGGCATTCACACCTGGGACCACGTCTACTGGCAGGACCATGTGCGCACGCGCGACGCCGGGTGGACCCGTGCCCAGATGCGGCGTGCCTGGCAACGCTTCGAGGCGGTGTTCGGCGAGCCGCCGTCGACGCACGGCGCGGCCGGCTGGCAGATGAATGCAGAAGCGTTCCGGCAGCTCGACGATTGGGGGCTGCGCTATGCGTCGGATGGCCGCGGTGCCGAACCCTATGTGCCGGTGCTCGGCGGCACGCCGTGCCGCCACGTGCAGTTGCCAACTACCCTGCCGACGCTGGACGAATTGATCGGCGCGGACGGCATCGACGAGGGCAACGTGCACGAGGCGCTGCTGGCGCGTACCGAAGACGGCCGCGACCATGTCTTCACGCTGCATGCGGAGCTGGAGGGCGGCAAGCTGGCCCCGGTGTTCGAGCGCCTGCTGCAGGGCTGGCGCCGGCAGGGACATCGGCTGGCCCCGCTGGCGACGCTATATGACCAACTCGATCGCCATCGCCTGCCGCAGTTGCCGCTGACGTGGGGGACGGTGCCCGGGCGCAGCGGCGAACTGATCGTGCAGCGCTAAGGGCGGCCCCCGAGCGTCGGCGGGGTCGGTCGATCAGCGCAGGCGCCCCGCCAGCCGCAACCCGTTGAATACCACCAGCAGGCTTGCCCCCATATCGGCGAACACGGCCATCCACATGGTGCCGAGCCCCGCGACGGTCAGGGCCAGGAATACGGCCTTGATGCCGAGCGCCAGCGCGATGTTCTGCGTCAGCACCGCGCCGGTGCGGCGCGACAGCCGGATAAAGGCCGGGATCTTGCGCAGGTCGTCGTCCATCAGCGCGACGTCGGCGGTCTCGATCGCGGTGTCGGTGCCCGCGACGCCCATCGCGAAACCGATGTCGGCGCGCGCCAGCGCCGGCGCATCGTTGATGCCATCGCCGACCATGCCGACGCGGCCATGCCTGGCGCCCTGGCTTGCCGACGTCTGCGCGGTCAGCGCCGCGACCGCCTCGGCCTTGTCCTGCGGCAGCTGATTGCCGCGCGCCTCGTCGATGCCGACCTGCGCGGCGATCGCCCGCGCCGTATGCGGGTTGTCGCCGGACAGCATCATGGTGCCGACACCCAACGCGTGCAGCTCGGCGATGGCATCGCGGCTGGTCTGCTTGACGGTGTCGGCCACGGAGAACAGCGCCTGCACGCCCGGGGCACCCGCGTCCGTATCGCCCCCGGCCAGCAGCACCACGGTGCGGCCCTGGCGCTCGATCGCCTCCAGCCGCGCCTCCAGCGCTTCCGAGCACAGCCCCATCTGGTGGATCAGGCGATGGTTGCCGAGCCAGTACTCGCGCCCATCGACCTTGCCCGCGACGCCGAGGCCCGGCAGCGCCTCGAAGTCCTGCACCGCCAGCGGTTCGATACCATCGCGCCGCGCCGCCGCGGCGACCGCGGCCGATACCGGATGGTCCGAACGCGCCGCCAGGCTGGCCGCGATCGCGCGGGCGCCCTCCGGCGCGCCGGCCAGCAGCGCGTAATCGATCTGCTGCGGCCGGCCGTGCGTGATGGTGCCGGTCTTGTCCAGCGCGAGCCAGCGCAGCGACTTGCCCTGCTCCAGATAGACGCCGCCCTTGATCAGGATGCCGTGGCGCGCGGCCGCGGCCAGCGCGCTGACGATCGTCACCGGCGTGGAAATCACCAGCGCGCACGGGCAGGCGATCACCAGCAGCACCAGCGCCTTGTAGATCCAGTCGAGCCAGGCGCCGCCGGCGAGCAACGGCGGCAGCACGGCGACCAGCAGCGCGATGACGAAGATCGTCGGCGTGTAGACGCGCGCAAAGCGGTCGACGAAGCGCTGCGTCGGCGCGCGGCTGGCCTGCGCGGCCTCGACCGCATGGATGATGCGCGCCAGCGTTGAATCGGAAGCCGGCGCGGTGACCTCGTATTCGAGCTCGCCGGTCTGGTTGATCGAGCCGGCGAACAGCAGATCGCCGGCCTGCTTGTCGACCGGCACGCTTTCGCCAGTGATCGGCGCCTGGTCCAGCGCCGACTGCCCGCGCAGCACGCGGCCATCGAGCGCGACCCGCTCGCCGGGCCGCAGCCGCGCCACCGCACCCGGGGCAACGCTGCCGGCCGGGACCGTCGACCAGTTGCCGCCGCCCTGCAGCACGGTGGCCTGCTCCGGCGCCATCGCCATCAGGCCGCGGATGGCATTGCGGGCGCGGTCCAGCGACGCCGCCTCGATCCGCTCGGCCAGCGCGAACAGCACCATCACCATCGCCGCTTCGGGCCAATGGCCGATCAGCAGTGCACCGGTTACTGCGATGCTCATCAGCGCGTTGATATTCAGATTGCGGTTGCGCAGCGCGATCCAGCCCTTGCGGTAGGTACCCAGGCCAGCCACTGCGATCGCCACCAGCGCGAAGGCCGCGGGCAGCCAGGGCGTGGCCAGCGAGAACCACTCGGCGAGCTCGGCGGCCAGCGCGGCGACGCCGCCCAGCGCCAGCGGCCACCACGGCGTGGCCGGCGCCGGCGCCGCCTGTGCGGACGACGGCGAGGCGCCGCCGTCCGCGGCCAGCGTCTCGGCCTGCATGCCGACGCTGGCGATTGCCGCCACCAGCGGCTGTTCCGAATCGAGCGTGTGATGCACGGTGAGGATCCGCTGCATCAGATTGAATTGCAGTCGCGCCACGCCGGGCATGCCGCCCAGCTTGCCGCGCAGCAGCGCCTCTTCGGTCGGGCAGTCCATTGCCTCGATGCGAAAGCGCGCGGTGCGGGCGCCGGCCGGTGCCGGCGTTTCGACCGATGGTGCAGCGATCATGTCGGCGCCGCAGGCGCTGCCGCAGCAGGCGGAACTCGGGGCGGGAGGGATGGGCGGCGCGGCATGGCCGTGGCCGTGGCCGTGGCCGTGGTCGTGATCGTGATCGTGGCCGTGATCGTGATCGTGGCCGTGATCGTGGTCGCGGCGCTCGTGCTGCGCGCGCTGACCGCAGGCGCCTGCCTTCGAATCGCAGCAGGAGGACGAGGGCGTGGAGGATGGGTCTTCCGGCGAGAGTCTGGCCATCGAGGGTTCCGTGGGCTGTGGCATGGGTGGCATTGAATAGCCTGTAGCCGCTACAGGGTCAAGCCACCCCACCTCCGGCGCGGTCAATTGCTGAAGTCCTTGCCCTTATGCCGGGCCTCGCCCGCTGGCGGTCCTTCGGCTCAATGGGACACCTCAGTGCGCCGCCTCAGTGCGTCACCTCAGTGCGTGACATTGACCATCCAGTTCAGCCCGAAGCGGTCCTGCAGCATGCCGAAGCCCTCGGACCAGAAGGTCTTCTGCATCGGCATCATCACGCGGCCGCCCTCGGACAGCGCGTCGAACCACTGGCGCGCCTCGTCGAGCGACGACGCGACGATCGACAGGCTGAAGCCGCCGAAGGCCTCGGGCGGCGCGCCGGGCATGCCGTCGGAGGCCAGGATCTCGCTCTGGCCGACCGTCACGCTGGCATGCATGATCTTGTCGTCCCAGCCGGCCGGCAGCGGCGGCTGGGGGTCGCCCGTTTCGCTCTCCTCGGCCGGCATTTCCTTGAACCGCATCATCATGTTGACCTTGGCGCCGAGCGCCTTGCCGTAGAAGGCCAGCGCCTCCTCGCAGCGTCCCCCGAAATAGAGATAAGGCTGTATCTGCATGTCCGTCTCCTGGGTCGATCGTGTCGAACAATGGATGGCGGCGCCGGTGCCGTCGCGCCGGCGCCGCGGCCCGCGGTCGTCCCGCAAGGGCGCCGTCATTATGCGCCGTGCGGCGCCGGCGGCCGCGCAAGTCGTCGTCCCCGCGCACGCGGGGACCCCGTGACGTTGCTCCGAGGAAGGTGCCTCGAAGACGCTGGGTCCCCGCTTTCGCGGGGACGACGCGGTGTCTCTGCCAGCCTTGCAGCATTGTCATCTTCGCGTCAGGGTTGCGTCCGCGGACCAGCGGGTACAATTCGGCCTGGCCGTCAGCGTGGCCGCCGCCGCAGTGCCTGCCGCGCGCCTTCGACACGGTCCTTCCCTTTCCAACCTGTTCCCCACCTTGCCGATCCGCTCGTGAACCGCCTGCCGCAACGCCTCCTGCTGTCTGTCGCCTCTGTCGCCATGCTCGCCCTGCCGCTGCCGGCCATCGCCGGCACGGCAAAGCCGACGTGCGGCGCGGCGCAGGCCACCGCGGCCACGCCGCTGATGAGCCGGCACGCGGCGCTGAAGCTGCAGGCCGAAGCGGAACTGGTGGGACGCGACCAGGCGGGCTGCATCGGAGCGGACAAGGAGCGGGATACGGACGACGATGCCGCCGACAGCGAAGAGCGCCACGCGCGGCATCCCGGCGGCGCAGCCATGTGCCCCATCGCCGCCGTGCTGCCGGGGCTGGAACTGAGCCAGTATCGTCACATGCCGCCGCGCTCGCCGCTGGGCACGCTGGCCGGCGCCACGCCCGACTCGCTGTTCACTGCCCTGCCGGCCCGCTGCTGAGCCGACCGGCCGTGCCAGGCCCGCGACCGGCTCCCCGGAGGCACGCCGGACACGGCGGGCACCGGCACAGGTTCAGAACGCGCTGACCACGTTGAGGAACCAGCCGCGGTGGCGGTACGACAGGTCGGTCAGATCGTCGGAATAATCGGTGAAGTTGAAGCCCACGCCGATCTTGGTGTTCTTGCCGACATGCCGATAGACCGCCGCCAGCACGCCGGCGCGCGCATCCTGCGCCTCACGGGCCCACAGCCGGCGGAACTCCAGCACCGCGTCCCACTGATGCACCACATGCCAGTCGGTGCGCAGCACCACCAGCTGCGCCGTGCTGGAGAACCACTCTCCGGCCGCCTTGGTCGGCTTCAGGCTGCCCCAGCGCAGGCCATACTTCGCCCCCAGCGACAGCACCGGCATCACGTCCCAGATCGCATCGACCGATACCACCTGGCTCTTCTGCGAATAGTCCGCCACCACTGGATTGAACGAGCCGCTGCCCGGCGTGTACTGGCCCGGTGACGGCAGGTTGTAGAAGTAGGTGTACTTGAACAGCGCGTTCCAGCGGTTGTTGTCGACCGGCCGGTACGCGGCGCCGAGCACCGCCTCGGTGAAGTCGCCGTCGAAGAACACGCCGCGGCTCGACGAGCTGGCCGCCAGGTTGAACTTGCCCAGCAGCCGCCACGCCGGCGTGGCCTGGTAGCCCACCGTGTTGCGGAACAGCCAGCTGTCCCGGTCTCCCGAGACATTGCTCTGCTCGCGGCGGAATTCCAGCATCGACGTCGCCTTCATGCGGTCGTCCTTGTAGGCGACCGAGGCCCCGGTAGTCCAGCGCTTGATATCGCCCGCGAACAGGTCCGACACGCGGCCGACCTCGGCACGCAGGCCATAGGTCCACTTGTCGGTCGGCGCGTATTCGACGCCGAAGGCCTGCGTCAGGCTCTGCGGGCCGCTGCCGTAGGCATAACGCGCTTCGGTGAACAGCGACACGGTGTCCGACATGCGGGTGCGGCCGCCGCCGGTCAGCGAACCGAAGCGGCCGCGATAGCCCAGATCGGGCTGCTCGGTCTCCATCGCGTACTGCAGATAGAGATTGCTGCGATCGTTGACGCGCCAGTCGCCCGACAGCTTGCCGCCGAAGCCGCCATCGCCCTGCGACGCCTCCGCGCCCAGGCGCAGGCGGTCGCTGACCTGCCAGCTGCCGCCGACGCCGGCGCGATCGTTGTCGCTGCGCGAGCCGGTGCGCTGGGCGGTCTGCTGCACGTAGCCGTAGGCGTCCCACGGCGGCGTGACCGCGGGCGGCTTGCCCGGTTCGGCGCCCGGCGCGGGCCGCGCCGGCTCGGCCTCGGGCTTGTAGTCGACCCGTGCCACCACATCGGTGCGGCGGCCCTGCTGCGCCAGCCAGGCGCTCTGCACCAGCGGCGAGGCGGTGCCGCGCTCATCGCTGCGCGCACCGATGCTGGCCGCCCACTGGTCGTTGAGCTGCTGCCGCACGCTGGCCTCGGCCGACGAG
This sequence comes from Cupriavidus sp., assembly GCA_031181345.1. Taxonomy (GTDB): domain Bacteria; phylum Pseudomonadota; class Gammaproteobacteria; order Burkholderiales; family Burkholderiaceae; genus Cupriavidus. The sequence continues at coordinate 100,302 of JAPSLC010000005.1, forward strand.
GTGTCCTGGCTGACGGCATCGCGCTTGTCGGCGCGGGCGATCACACGCGTGTCCTCGCCCACCGGCAGGTCGACGCGGGCGCCCTGCTGGCGCGTCGCCTCGCCGCCGAAGCCGATCTGGCCGGGGCCGGAGAAGCCCTGCTCGCGGTTCTGCCAGTACGCGCTGACGCGGCCCTTGGCGTCGGGCACCAGATCGCCCAGCTCGACCGCGCCCTCGACCCGCTGCGCATTGGCCGGATCCCCGGTGGACGCGTAGCCGGCGAAGGCAAAGCCGCCATCGAGCGACGCCTGCGTGCCGGCGCCCGTGCCGGTCGAGCGCGCGTTTTCCACCTTGATATAGGTGCCGGGGCGGTAGCGCAGCGTCGCGTCGACGCCGAACAGGCTCTGGCGCCCCTGCCCGCCGCCCTGGCGGTAGCCCGACACGCCGACCTGCAGATAGTCGTTGAACCAGTGCGAGCCGCGCAGGCCATAGGCGAGCCCATCGACCTCGGTCATGCCCGGCACGTACTCGTAGGTCGCCACCAGGTAGACCGGATTGCCCGGCAGCGCGCCGGTGCGGACCAGCATGCCCGAGCCGTCGGCCACCGCCGACAGCGGCGCGCGCAGCGTGACGCGGCCCTGCAGGTAGTTGATGTCGTAGTCGCCGCCGGGCTGCAGCGGCGTGCGCTCGAGCACCAGGCCCGAGTCGCGGTCGCGCACTTCGATCCACAGCCGCTCCGAGCCCTGCGTGACGTCCTGCCGGCGCAGGTAATACAGCGAGCCGCCGGTGCCGCGGAATTCCTCGCGCGACTGCAGCGTGCCGGGCTCGGCCGCGAACAGGTTGACGCTGGATTGCCGCTCCCCGGCGGCGGTGCTGTCCTCCGAGCGCCACAGCAGGTTCGCGCCGTACAGCCCGCGCGAATACTGCGTCAGCTCGGTGCCGGTCCACGTGGTCTGGAAATTGCCCCACATCACGTGCGAATCGCCGCGCTCGAGCTTGACGAAGAACTTGCCCTGCGTCGGCGCGTCGTCGACGATGGTCGAGTCGTCGCCATAGACTGGATAGAACTGGTCCGGGTCGATGCGGCGCAGCAGATAGCGCGGGTCCTTGCTGGCGAAGTTGGAGAACAGGTCGGAGAACGGCTGCTCGCGCGTGTCGGCCGCCGCGGTCAGCAGGTATTCGCCCTTGATCTTGCCCTTCAGGTAGAAGGCGCCGCGGCCCTCGACCGAGGTGCGCTTGTCGTAGGTGTCGTTGTTGTCGACCGCGACCATGCTGGCCGGACCCGCCGTCGAATTGCGGCTGACGGTGAGGTCGCCCAGCGCGATATAGAACCAGTCGTTGTCGGCCACCACCAGGTTGCGCACGAAGGTGGTGCCGCCCCCATTGGGATCGCTGACGGACACGCGCACCTGTTCCGAGCCGGCGGCGACGATCTGGCGCGTGACGAAGGCGCCGTTGCGATCGACCGGCACGGCGTCGCCGAGCGCATCGACGCGATAGCCCTTCGGGATCGCGGTGCCGTTGACGGTCACCGTGCCGCCCGAGACGGGGATGTTGCGCACGATGCGGCTGTTCTCGCCGTAGCCGGCCAGCCGTTCGCGCTCGGCGCTGTCGGCATCGGCGAAGCCGCGTACGCGCGCGAGCAGGCGCAGCGGCTTGGCCGCGGTCTCGTCGAAGCGGCCGCGCTGGTCGTAGACCCGCAGCACGAAGCGCATCGCCTCCGGCGCGTCGACCGGCGGCTGCCAGGCGATGTCGTCCGGGCGGGCGACCGGCACCACCGCATACGGTGTTTCGTCGAGCGATTGCTCCGCGCGGAATACGCGGATCTCGCCGCGCGCGATCCATGCCTTGTAGTTGGTCCAGGTGCGGAAATGCACGGTCTCGCCGCGCGCCACGTTCTCCGGCGACACCCAGGCGTTCAGCGCCGGCGTGACCTGCATCGGGTCGTAGCGGATCTGGATGTCGGCGTTGGCCAGCGCCACGTCGACGCAGCGCTGCGCATCGGCCTCGCTGGCCGGCGCCGCGTCGATCGGCTTGCCGTCGACGGTGACGCGGAACGGCGGCAGCGCGCCTTCGCCACCGGCCGCGGGACGGCAGCTGGCGTCGTCCGTTCTGGCCGGTGCCGCCGCGCGCGTCACGGTCGCGCTGATCTCGACCACCACGCGGCGGTTCTGCGCGCGGCCGGCCTCGGTCGCATTGTCGGCGACCGGTTCGGCCGCGCCGCGGCCCTGCACCGCCAGGCGGTCGACCGGCACCTTCAGGCCGTCGGCCAGATGGCGCACCACCGCCAGTGCGCGCGCCTCGGACAGGCCCTGGTTGTCGCCGAAGCGCGCCGCGGTACGGCGCGACAGGCGCTGGTCGTCGGTATGGCCGGTGACGCGGATCGACACGTCGGGCTGCCCGCGATATTTGGCAACGATGGCATCGAGCGCCTGGCGTGCGGCCAGCGTCAGCTCGTCCTCGCCCGAGTCGAACAGCGCGCCGCCGGCATCGGAGACCTGCTCGCGCAGCAGCGGCTCGCCCTGCAGCGGCTGCGTGCCGGCGGCGCGCATCTGCACGATCTCCGACGGCGTGAAGCCGTCCAGCCGCAGCGGCCGCTCCGCCGAGGCCGGCGTGGCGCGCTCGAACAGCCGGCTGTCGTCATCGCGGCGGCCCGTCTCCGACAGGCCGCGCATCAGCGGCGGCACCGCGCTTTTCGATGCGTTGGCGGTGGGCGCGACCGGTGCATTGGCCGGCGCGCCGGCCGCCGGCGCGCCCTGCGCCCACAGATTGGCTTGCGTACCCGCGAACAGGGCCCCGACCAGCACGGCCGTGCGACGTCGATGGATTGTTTTCATTATCGGACCTCGACGTACTCGGTTTCGATCTGCAGCGGATAACGATTGGGAACGTCGGCCCACAGTCGTCGCAAGGCATCGGTCAGGTAGGACAACCTTCTGTCCGCCCATCCCGTCTCCCCGGGTCTGCCTCGATACGACACATGGACCACCGACACGCCGGCCTCCAGCACCGGCACCAGCTTGCCGAGCTCGCGCTGCCACTCGGGCCGCAGCTCGTTGCCTTCGTTGGCGAAGGCCTGGGCATCGACCTCGATGCGCACCACGCGATGGATCGCCGCGCCGAAATCGAGCTTGACCATCTTGCCGCGCGTGGCGCGGACCACGCGCGGGTTCTCGGTGGTCACGCGATAGCCCGACGGCAGCGTGCGTTCGTCGAGCTTCATCACGAAGTTCGAGCCGCGGTCGGCCTGCGGAATATCGGCGCAGGGCACGTGGAAGCGGCCCTTCGCGTCGGCGGTCACCAGCAGCCCGCGCACCGTGACCACGCGCACGTTGGGAATGCCGGGCTCGCCGTCGTCCTGATAGCCGTTGGCATTACGGTCGTCGAATACCTTGCCGATGATGTCGGTGCAGTCGAATACCGCGTCGGGCACGATGCGCACCGTCGCCGAGCCGGTGTTGGACGCCTGCAGGTTGGCGATCGCGTTCAGCGCGTAGGCCTGGTTGGTGTACTCGCCCTCGCTGACGCCGGTACCGACCACCAGCACCAGCCGGTAGGTCTTGGTCTCGCCCGCGGCGAAGGTCTGCACCGGCCAGGTCATCTCGCGTCCGTTGGCGCGCGGTTCGGAACCGACGCCGTTGATCGAGCCCGAGCCGCTGCGGTACTTGAAGCCCGGCGGCAGCAGGTCGCGCACCGCGATATGCGTCAGCGGCGCGTTCAGCGTGTTGGTCACCGCGATGGTGTAGGGCACCAGCGAGCCGCGCATCACGTTCAGCATCGGCGTGGTCTTGACCACGCGCAGCGCGCCGCCGAGCACCGGGTCCAGCGGGATGTGGTTGTGCGCGATCTGCGAGGGCACCGCGCCGAAGGCGAAGGCGTTGTACCAGAGCACGGTGTCGTTGCCGCGCGGCGCGCCGGGCGTGGGCACGACCTGCAGCAGGCCGCCACCGCCGGCGGGCAGCACGCCGCTGGCGGGGGGCAGCATGCCCGAAGGCGGCGGCAGATACGCGGCAGGCTGCACGACGCGCAGGCTGTAGGTGCCGGCAGGCGCCTGCGAGGTCAGCAGGAACTGGTAGAAGCCGTCCTCGCCCGTGGTCTGCTCGACGTTGGCGGCACCGCCGACGATCCATTCCGGCCGCGCCGGCGCACCGTCGGGACCGATCAGCGTCACCTGCGCGCCGCGCACCGGATTGCGGCTGACCGCGTCGTAGACCACCCCGGTCGGATCGACCGGCAGGTTTTCCTCGATCACCGTGGCGCCCGAGGCGACCACGACATCGAAGATCGCCGAGACGTCGCGCCGGCCGCCGCTGGCGCAGCGCGAATCGGTGCTCTGCGGGGGGCACACCACGCCGTTGGCGGGGTTCGGCACCGGATAGCCGTACAGCGCGCCGCCCGGATTGAAGAAGCGCAGCTCGTAGCCGTTGTCGGCCGGCACGTTGTCCAGCGTGTAGCGGCCGCTGGCATCGGTGAACACCGGGGGCACCGAGCCGACCGGCGCGCCGCCCTTGTACAGCACCACGCGCCAGCCGCCCAGCGGCGGCTCGTCGCCCTCGCGCACTTCGCGCGATCCGCCCGGCTTGTTCATCCACACCTGGCCGGTGATCTTGCCCTTGTCGCCGGTCAGTTCGCCGAAGTCGTAGCCGCCGGCCGGCACGCCGGCGTTCAACACGATATTGCCGATGGTGTCGTTGCCGGCCGTGCCGCCCGCGCTGCCGACGCTCTCCTGGCCGTCCTTGTAGATCGCCAGCGCGGGGCCGCCCTGCTCGGTCACCGTGTAGGTGCCGGCCGGCAGATCGCCGAAACGGTAGCGGCCATCGGCATCGGTCGTCGCGGTTCGCGCGGCGGGGCCGGACAGCGCGATCGTGACGCCGGCGATGCCGGGCTCGCCGCTGTCGCGACGGCCGTTGGCGTTGATGTCGACGTAGACCGAGCCGCTCAGGCCCGAGGCCCGCTCGGGGAAGTCGTAGCCCGCCGCGGCAACGCCGCTGGCGATCCGGATTCCGCTGACCTGGTTGGTACCGGCGGTACCGCCGCGGTTGCCCACCACCACGCCGCCATCGATATAGGCGGTCGGCTGCGTCTCGGTGATCGTGTAGCCGGCGGCGTCGCTCGGCCGCAGTCCGTCAAAGCGGTAGCTGCCGTCCGCGCCGGTCTGCACGGTGCGGTTGACCGGCTGGCCGAGATCGTCGGTGCCGGTCAGCGTGATCGTGATGTTCGGCAGCGGACCTTCGCCCGCGTCCTGCACGCGGTTGCCGTTGTCGTCGAACCAGCTCTTGCCGGCGATGCTGCCGCCGCCGACTTCGCCGAAGTTGAAGTTCGTGCCGCTGTGCAGCGGATCGAACACGATGTTGCCGATCTGGCTGAGGTTCGGCACCTGGTTCGGCGCCGTGGTCCAGCAACCGGCGCATGCGGTGCCGCCGAGCTCGCCGGCGGTGGTCTTGCCGTCCAGATAGTTGGCGGGCTGCTGTTCTTCCAGCTGATAGCCGCCCGCACCGGACTTCGGCAGGCCGGTGAACACGTAGCCGCCGTCGGCGCCGGTGGTGACCGTGCGGTTGATCGCCTGGCCGGCGGCATCGGTGCCGCTCAGCCGGATCTGCACGCCGGCGATGCCCGGCTCGCCGGCATCGCGCAGGCCGTTGTTGTTCAGGTCGTTGTAGACCGCGCCGCCGAGACCGCCGAGGCGCTCGCCGAAGTGGTAGTCGCGTCCTTCCTGGCCCGGAGCCAGCGTGATGTTGCCGATCGTGTTGGCGGCGGGCGTACCGTCGAAGATCGCGTTGTTGACCGTGCCGGCGGGCGTGCCGGCCGACTCCTTGCCGTCGCCGTACTGCGGCGGCTGGGTTTCGACCAGCGTATAGGTGCCGGCCGGCAGCCCTTCGAATCGATAGCTGCCATCCGCCGCGGTGGTCGCATTGCAATTGACCAGCGTGCAGATATCGATGCCGGTGGTCGTGTTGCCGCTCAGGCGTACCGCGATGCCGGCGATGCCGGTCTCCCCGCTGCCGCGCAGGCCATCGTTGTCGGCATCGACATAGACCGAACCCGACACGCGTCCGCCCAGTTCGCCGAAGTCGTAGCCGGCGCCGAGCTGGTTCTGCTGCACGACCACGCCGGTGATCACGTCGTTGCCCGCACTGCCCACCGGCGCGCCGCCGACCGAACCGGCGCGGTCCGTGCCGTCGGCATAGGCGGCCAGCAGCGGCGACGGATTGCCGGCGCCATCGCGTTCGCGCACCGTATAGCCGCTGCCATCGCTGGCGGGCAGATTGGCGAAGGCGTAGTTGCCGTTGGCGTCGGTGGTGGTGGTGCACGGATAGACCGAACACACGGGCGCACCGGCGCCGGTATTGCCGGCCAGCGATACCGCGACGCCGGCAATGCCGGGCTCGCCGGTATCGCGCCGGCCGTTGTTGTTCAGGTCGACGTAGACCGAGCCGGTCAGCTGCGTGTCGCCCTGGTGGCCGAAGTTGTAATTGACCGCATGGCTTTCCGACACCAGGCCGATGCCCGCGATGATCTGCGTGGAGGCGTTGGTGCTGCCGGCGCCCGGCGTGGCCGCGCCGGTGCCGACCTGCGTGCCGGTGGCGCTGATGCTCGCCGGACGCGTCTCGGTCACCGTGTAGGTGCCCGGGCGCAGATTGGCGAAGCTGTAGCCGCCGGTGGCGTTGGTCGTGGTGGTGGCGTTGACCGCCGCACCGAGGTCATCGGTGCCCGTCAGCGTCACGGTGACGTTGGGCAGGCCGAAGGTTTCGCCCGGCTGACGCGTCGCGTCGCCATTGGTATCGATGTAGGCCGAGCCGGCGATCTGCGCCGCCTTGACCTCGCCGAAATTGACGTTGTTCACGCTGCCGTTGAGCGTCAGCGCGATCGCCTGCACCGCGTTGCCGGTCAGGCCGCCGGACACCGAACCGCCGCTGGCGCCGTTGGTGCCGCTGCCCCCGCTGGTGCGGCCGGGCAGGTAGTCGCCCGGCTGGGTCTCGGTAACGGTATAGGTGCCGGGACGCAGGCCGGTGAAGCTGTACGCGCCGGTGGCGTCGGTGGTCGCGGTACGCGTGACCGCGCCGCCGAGGTCGTCGGTACCCGTCAGGGTTACCGTCACGCCGGCGATGCCGGGTTCGCCGCCGTCGATGGCGCCGTCGGCATCGCGGTCGTGATAGACGCGGCCGCTGATGCCGCTGGCCGGAATCTCGCCGAACAGGTAGCCGGTCGCGGCGGTGTTGCCCGGCAGCGGGATACTGCCGAACACGTCGTTGCCGACCGTGCCGCCGGCCGAGCCGGCGGTGTCGCGCCCATCGGCATAGGCCGCGTTGTTGACCGGGCCTTCGCTGATCTGATAGGTGCCCTCGGGCAGCCGGTCGAACACGTAGGCGCCGCTCGCATTGGTCGTCGTGCTGCGGGAGATCGGCGTACCGTCGAACGCATTGCCGCTCAGCGTGACCGCGATATTGGCCAGGCCGTTCTCGCCGGCATCGCGCACGCCGTCGTTATCCGCATCGACATAGACGGCGCCGGCGAGCGACGACGACACCACGGTGACGTTGCCGCTGTTGCTGTTGTTGGACGCCTGCTCGTCCTTGGAATCGGTGGTGACGGTTGCGCTGTTTGTGAATGGCGTCGGCGCGGCGCTGCCGACCGCGGTCACCTTGACCGGAATCGCGATCGAGATCTGCGCCAGCGCGTCAACCGTGCCGAACGAGCACTGCACGATGTTGCCGCCGGCCGCGCCGCTGCAGCTCAGGCTGGTGGCCGATCCGCTGACCATCGTGGCGACCGGCGCGCCGGTCAGCACCATATTGGCCGGCAGCGTGTCGGTCACGCGCACGTTGTCGCCTTCGGTGGGACCGTTGTTGCGCACCAGCACCGTGTAGGTGAACGGACGCATCAGTTCGGCCGTGGCCGGCACCGCGGTCTTGGACTGCACCGCCAGGTCCGCCTTGGTACGGACCGTGGTCGGCTCGGTGGTCTGGTTATTGCCGGCATTGCGGTCGAAGCCGCCGGCGATCTCGTCGGAGGTGATGCTGACCGCGTTCTGCACCGTGCCCTTGGCCACGCCCTGCATGCCGACCTGGATCTGCACCGATTCGCCGGAGGCGATCCGCGGGTAGCTGCAACTGATGGTGCCGCCGATCGAGTCGACCGGGCCGGTGGTGCAGCTGCCGGTCGAGCTCACCGTCTTGAAGCGCAGGCCGGTGGACGGCAGCGTGTCGGTGACCATCACGTTCTGCGCCTGCGACGGACCGCTGTTGGTGACGGTGATCGTGTAGACCACCATGTCCTCGACCGCGACGGGGTCGACGCTGTCGCGCTTGTTGACCAGCAGGTCCAGGTCGGGGCCGGTCACGTTGGTGTTGACCGAGCCGGTGTTGTTGCCGCTATTGGTCTCGACCGTCGACGTGCTGACCACCACGTTGTTGGTGATGGTGGTGTTGCGCAGCGCGGTGCTGGGGCGCACCACCACGGTAGCGGTCTGCTGCCCGTTGGCGACGACCTCGGCCCAGTTGCAGGTCACGGTCTCGCCGCCGGTCGTCAGCGCGCCAGGCGCCAGCGCCGTCGTGCAGCTGCCGCCGCCGTTGCCCTGCGCCCGCACGAAGTAGACGCCGGCGGGCAAGGTGTCGACCGCCTGCACATCGACGGCCCTGCTGGGACCGGCGTTGCGCGCGGTGATCACATAGGTCAGGTCCTGGCCGGCCGGGATGCTGATCGGGTTCGCGGACTTCTGCACCGTGACGTCGGCGCGCGGTTCGACATTGGACGAGACGGTGGCGAAGTTGTCGGTGTAGTCCGGGTCGGCGACATTGCTCGACAACGCGCTGGCCTGGTTCTGGCGCGCGCCGCCGTCGCCGCCGGGCCGCACGCGCACCGTTACCACCGGGCAGTTGCTGTCCGCGGTGCAGACCGGGATCGAGGGGAACCGGCAGGTCAGATCGCGCACGCCGGCATTGCCGGCCGCGCTGGTGCAGCTGCCGCCGCTGGTGTTGCCGTTGGCGATCACGGCATCGATGAAGCCTTCGCCGGTCAGGCCAACGCCGTTGCTGATCAGGGTATGCAGCGAGTCGAACAGCGTGACGTCGGTCGACGGCTCCGGACCGGCGTTCACGACCTGCAGGCTGTAGGTCAGGATGTCGCCGGCGGGCAGCGAGGCCGGCGCGACGCGCTTGATCACCGACAGGTTCGCCGAGGCGCTCGGCGGCTGCGTCGACATGCCGTACGACGCGCAGTTGTTCTCGGGGACGTTGTCCAGCGCCGGCGTGCCGCTGGCCGAGGCGACCGCGGACACGCACATCGTGTTCGCGAACTGGCCGTCGGCCCTCGCTTCGACCTCGTAGGTAACCCACGGACTGGCCTGGCCGGATGCCAGCGGCGCCCCGCTGGTGTATTCGCGGGTACAGGTCATCTGCGTGCCCGCGCTGGTGTCGTACGGCGGCGTCGGCGTGCAGGTCCAGCCATTGGTCGCGGTGTAGCCGAGCACGCGCAGATTCGCCGGCAGCGTGTCGATCATCCGCGCGGTGCCGACCAGCGCGCTCGGCCCGTCGTTGTGCAGGCGAACCTGCCATTGCCATTTCGAGCCGACGGTCGCCAGGGCCGGCGACGGGCCGCGCTTCTCGGCGCGCAGGTCGGCGGCCGGATCGACGATGGCGATGGTCTTGGTACTGCTGTTGTTCAGGTTGTTGACCTCGGGCGTGCCGTTGGTGATGGTCGCCACGTTGTTGACCGGGTGGAACGCCGTGACGGCGCGCACGCCGATGGCGATGGTGCCGGCATTGACGTTTCGCCCCGCCGCCAGCGCGCCGCCCCCCCACGTGCAGCGGACGGTCTGGCCCGACACCGCGCAGTTCCATCCGCCGGAACTGAACGCGCCCGGATTGCGCAAGGCCACCTGGGACGGCAGCGTGTCGACCACCTCCATGCCGGCCGGCGCGTCGCCGGTGTACGAGACCGCGAGCGTGTAGTCGAATTCGGTGCCGACGGTCACGGTGTCCGCGCCGGTCGATCCCTTGACGATGCGCAGATCGGTACCCGCGGTCACGGTGGTATTGGCCGTGACCGTGTTGTTGTCGGTGCTCGGGTCCTGGGCCGCCGACGGCGACACCACCGACACCGAGGCGCCGTCGGTCAACGTCGAGCTGGCGCTGGTCCAGACCTCGCCCTGGATCGTGCCGACCTCGAAGGTGGCGTTCGGCGCGATCGGCCCGGCGACGCTGCAGGTCACCGTCGAGCCGCTCTGCGAGCAGCCCAGCGGCAGCGAGGTCGCGGTGTAGCCCGGCGGCAGCGTGTTGACCACGCGCAGCGACGTCGCCGCGTCCGGACCGGCGTTGGATACGCGCATCGTGTAGTTCAGCGCGCTGCCCGCCTGCACGCTCGGACTGGACGGAATCAGCTGGATCGCCAGGTCGGCGCCCTGCGTGACCGTGGTCGTCTGCGGCCGGGTGTTGTTGCTCAGATCGGGGTCGGCCTCGGCCGAGGTGACCTCGCCCACGTTCTCGATGGTGCCGGCGCTCTGCGGACGCACGGTGACGCGCACCGTGGCGACGCCCGACGCCGCGATCGTGCCCAGCGAACAGGACACCACGCCGCCGACCGGCGCCGCGCAGCTGCCCTGGCTCGGCTGCGCGTCGACGAAGACGACGCCGGGCGGCAGCGTGTCCTTGAGGACCACGCCGGTCGCGGCCGCATTGGTGGTGTTGTTGTCGACCCGCAGCGTGTAGGTCAGCAGGCCGCCCGCGGGAACGGGATCGAAGCCGTCGTCGCTGTGGTTCAGCACCAGGTCCGCGGCGGTGGCCGCCGATGACATGACGACCATTGCCAGGCCCGCCAGCAGGCGGTTGCGCCAGGCTTTCCCGTTGGCAAGCGCGCACGCGCGCCTACCCGGGCCCGCGAACGCGGTCCGAGACGACCAATGCATGATTTCCCCGTTTCCTCAAGGCCACGCCGATCGCGGGTCGCGTCTATCGCGCTGTCGCGTCGGCCGACTTGTTGCTTTTGTCTCTTTTGCTTCTTTTGCTTCGCTGCGATGGGCGGCTGGCTCGCCGCCCGCGTACCGGCATGCGCCGGCCAACACATGCCATCCCCCCAAACCGTGTCGGACACGGTGAGGCGCGGCTTCAAGACGGTGCTGCTGGTATTTCGGATCGCTGAGGCGTTTCCCCGCAGGCCTGCCGGGACATGGCCGGGTCGGCTGCAACAGGGAAAGCGATGACGCTGGAGCGGATTCGCGGGGCAACAACTCCCACCCCGTGGAACCTGCTCTGCGAACGCGGAGCGGATTTTGCTAGTGATTCAAAAACGACATTGTAAACAAATGTTTCTGAATGGAAAACGAGGCCAGGGGCGCGTGCGGCAAGCGTCAAAAGCCGCGCCGGGCTTGGGCCGGCGGGCGATGAGCGGATGTATCGAAAAACCGACGAAGGTCGGAATGGCCCGCGACGTCTCGCCGAACCGACATGGACAGCCGCGTAGCGCCCGGCACCGCGGTGCGCTCCCAGGCGTCAGCCGACGCGATAGAACTCGGGAGTCTGCCCGGCGTTGACGGCGCGCTGGAGCCAGTCCGGCATCTCGCCGGTGCCGTCCCAGCACTGGCCCAACGCATTGCGATAGAGGACGCCGGCGGGCTGCGGCGGCGCGGATTCGTTTGCGGCCGAGGCTGCGGCCGCGGTCGAGGACGCTGTCGACGGCGTGGGGGGAGTTGCCGGTGGGATTGCCGGTATTGGCGGATCGGCGGACGCGGGGCTCGATGCCGGCGCGTCGGCAGCATCGGCAGCATTGGCAGCGTTGGCAGGGTCGGCAGCGGCGGCGCGGCTCCGCTTGGCCCGGTTGGTACCGGAGAAACATCCGGCCGCGACCAGATCGTCCAGCGACAGGCCGTAGCGATCCATCTGCGCGCGCACCCAGGCGGCCGCGGCTAGTCGGGCTTCATCGAACTCGGACATGGCGTTTTCGTGCACGCTGCCGGCCAGAGGCGGCCGACAGGCTAGGAGGACAACAGAAGGACCCGGCGGTGCCGGTCGAACATCGCGATTCTACAGGCTCGGCGCCGATACGCCCCGCCGCCGCGGCAAAACCTTGAATTGCGCCACGCCTTCGCGCTAAGGTCGAGCCTCTCTTTTGCCGCAAGCCAGGACCGCTCCGTGTTTTTGCCGTTCCCCTTCCCGCCTCCGCGCCGGTGGCATGCCGCGCGCGCCAGGAGCGAGCGCCCGTGAACATCGTCGTCGACGTGCTGATCCTGCTCGGCGCTCTGCTGGCCATCGTGGCGGTGGTGCAGGTCGCCGCGGCCAGGCTGCGGCTTCCCGAATCGACGCTGTTGTCGGCCATCGGCATCGCCATCGGCGCCGGCTATGTGGCCATCGACGCCACGCTGCCCGAATTCGCCGAGCATTTCCTGCATCCGCTGATCGATCCGTCGCTGCCGCCGGAAGCCTATCTGTGGATCTTCCTGCCGCCGCTGCTGTTCCATGCGGCCCTGACAGCCGATGTGCGCAGCATGGTGCCGGACGCGGCGCCGATCCTGCTGCTGGCGGTGGTGGCGGTGGTGGTCGCCACCGGCGTGATCGGCGTGGTCACCGCGGCCGCCAGCGGCATGAACCTGGTGGTCTGCCTGCTGCTCGGCGCGGTGGTGGCCACCACCGACCCGGCCGCGGTGATCGCGATCTTTCGCGATGTCGGCGCACCGGCCCGGCTGATCCGGCTGGTCGAGGGCGAGAGCCTGCTCAACGACGCCGCCGCGATCGCGCTGGTCGGCGTGCTGATCGCGATGCTGACCGGCCACGGTGCCGAAGCCACGCTCGCCGCCGGCCTGACCGAGCTGGCCTGGGCCTTCGGCGGCGGCATGGTGTGCGGGCTGATCGCCGGCCGGCTGCTGGCCGAGCTGCTGCCGGCGCTGGCCGGCCTCGCGGTCGCCGAAGCCGCGCTGACGCTGGCGTTGCCCTACCCGCTCTATCTGCTGGCCGAACAGCTGCTGCATGTGTCGGGCGTGGTCGCCGTGGTCTGCGCCGGGCTGACGCTCGGCGCGCTCGGCCCGACCCGGCTGAACCCGCCGAACTGGCGGCACCTGCGCATGATCTGGGAACAGTTCGCCGGCATCGCGGGCGCGGTGGTTTTCCTGCTGGCCGCGGTACGGGTGCCGGCGCTGCTGCAGGGCGTCACGCCGCACCACGGCTGGCTGCTGCTGGCGCTGGTCGCGGCCGCGCTGCTGGCGCGGCTGGCGACACTGTTCGGGCTGCTGCCGGTGCTGACCTGGCTGCGCCTGTCGGCGCCGATCGATTCGGCGTACAAGCTGGCGATCGCCTGGGGCGGGCTGCGCGGCGCGGTCACGCTGGTGCTGGCGCTGGGCATCGCCGAGAACCGCGCGCTGCCGCTCGAGACCCGCCATTTCGTCGCGATCCTCGCCACCGGCTTCGTGCTGGTCAGCCTGCTGGTCAATGGCACCACGCTGCGCTGGCTGATCCGCCGGCTCGAGCTGGACGCGCTGTCGCCGCAAGAGCTGGCGCTGCAACGCCAGGCGATCCGGCTCTCGACCGAGGAGGTCGAGAGCGCGCTCGATCGGCTGGCCGACAGCTTCGGCCTGCCGCCGTCGGCCGCGCGCGAGGTCGCCGCGCGTTACCGGCGCGACATCGAAGTGGGCTCGGCCGATTTCGATTTCGACAGCGCGCTGTCCGAACGGGCGCGGCTGTCGATCGGCCTGGTCACGCTCGCCACGCGCGAGAGCGAGCTGATCCCGGAGTACGGCAACGGCGTGGTGTCGGTCGCCAATCTCGACGCGATGATGCGCAACACCGCGCAGATGATCGACGCCGCGCGCGAACAGGGCCGCATCGGCTACAACCGCGCCGCGCGCCATATCCTCGACTATCAGAAGAGCTTTCGCATCGCGCTGTTCCTGCATCGGCGCCTGTCGATCGACCGGCCGCTGGCGCGCGTGCTGGCCGACCGCTTCGAGCTGATGATCGTGCGCCAGACCGTGCTGCAGCGGCTGCGGCAATACAACCGCGCGATGTTGTCGCCGGTGTTCGGCGCGCGCATGGCGACCGTGCTCGACGGCGTGCTCGAGGACCGCTTCCACGCCGCCGAACAGGCGCTGCAGGAAATGCGCGAGGAGTTCGGCAGCTACACCATCGCGCTGGAAAAACGGATGCTGATGCTGTTCGCGCTGCGCAAGGGTCAGCACGAGCTGCAGTCGATGCGCGAGGAGAACGTGATCTCGCGCGAGGCCTACAACCAGATCGCGCGGGCGATCCGGCAGGCGTGGGAAGCCAATCTGGCGCGTCCGCCGTTGCGCGGCAGCTTCGGCGACGGCGCGCGTATGCGCCCGCCGCCCGCCACGATGCCGACGCCGCGCGCGCCGGGCGAGGTCGCGCACGCGGACCTCGATGGCGATGGGCGGGCTTCGGGGATCGATGGGCGGTAGCCTCCGGCGAGCGCTTGCGGTTGCCCTCTCCCCCGACCCCTCTCCCGCAAGCGGGAGAGGGGAGACAGGATGGACGGGCGGGAGAGGGCAATACGCATGCAGGTGCCCCGGCTCATTCAACGCTGCCGGCGGGCTCCCCTCTCCCGCCGGGCGGGAGAGGGGCTGGGGGAGAGGGCAAACCACGCCCGTATACTCAAGCCGCTGGCGCGCCGCGAGTCCGATCGGGCGCCCCGCCCCACGCGCCAACGCAGCGCGTCTCACCGATCTTCCCTTCCACATTCGATAACAACACGGAGTAGCAGTCATGCGTGTCGCATTCCTCGGCCTCGGCGTCATGGGCTTTCATATGGCGGGCCATCTGGCCGCCAAGGGGCATCAGGTCACGGTCTACAACCGCACCGCGAGCAAGGCCCAGGCCTGGGTCGAGCGCTTCGGCGGCCAGGCGGCGGCCACGCCCGCGCTGGCCGCGCGCGATGCCGAGCTGGTCTGCAGCTGCGTCGGCAACGACGACGACCTGCGCGCGGTGCTGACCGGGCCCGACGGCGCCTTCGACGCCGCGCCGGCCGGCTGCATCTTCGTCGACCACACCACCGCCAGCGCCAACGTGGCGCGCGAACTGTACGAGCAGGCCAGCGCGCGCGGCCTGCATTTCATCGATGCGCCGGTGTCCGGCGGCGAGTCCGGCGCGCAGAACGGCGTGCTGACGGTGATGTGCGGGGGCGACGAGGCGGTGTTCGCGCGTGCCGAGCCGGTGATCTCGGCCTTCGCCCGCGCGGTCACGCGCATCGGCGGCCCCGGCGCCGGGCAGCTCGCCAAGATGGTCAACCAGATCGCGATCGCGGGCCTGCTCGAAGGGCTGTCCGAGGCGATCGCGTTCGGCCAGCGCGCCGGGCTCGATATGCCGCTGGTGCTGTCGGTGATCAGCAAGGGCGCGGCCGGCTCGTGGCAGCTCGAGAACCGCGGACCGACCATGGTCGAAGGCAAGTTCGACTTCGGTTTCGCGGTCGACTGGATGCGCAAGGACCTGGGCCTGTGCCTGGACGAGGCCCGCCGCAACGGCGCGACGCTGCCCGTCACCGCGCTGGTCGACCAGTTCTACGCCGAACTGCAGCGCGACGGAGGCGGTCGCGACGATACCTCGTCGCTGATCCGGCGCCTGCGCCGATAACCATCGGCCGGGAATCGACACGGCGCGCAGGCGAAACCGCGGTGCCAACGCGGTGGCGCGTCGTCCGATTCCTACATGGCTTTCAGCGCCGGTCCGGGTGGGAGGCCGTTGGCGCGGGTCTATCGTTGAAGCAACCGGGAGCGGACCCCGCAGCGGCCAGACGGCGCCAAGGGGTGGCACGGTACTCAAGACCAACGAACAAACCCGCCAGGCTAGCCCTCGGCAAAGGAGCCTCCCATGACTCTAGGCACCATTCTCCTGATCGTGCTGATCATCCTGTTGATTGGCGCCCTGCCTTCGTGGCCCTACAGCAGCGGCTGGGGCTACTGGCCCAGCGGCGGGCTTGGCCTGATCCTGCTGATCGTGATCGCGCTCGTTGTCATGGGCAGGTTGTAGCGCGTTACGGCTGCAGTTGCAGCAACAGCGGTACCGGTAGGCCTGCCCGCCGCCTTGTTTGGGGACAGGGGGCGACGGGCAGGTGAAAAGGCGGTCGAGAGACCGCCTTTTCTTTTGTGAGCGCCGGGATGCCGGGATGCCGCGATGGACTGCGGGTGCCGTTTTCCCTCTCCCCCGGCCCCTCTCCCGCCGGGCGGGAGAGGGGAGCAAACCGCCGGGACGGGACGCTCAAGCCGCCGGCTTCGTCCCGGCGCTGCTGCGCTCGCCCAGCCGGCGCAGCGCCAGCATCGGCAGCCGCAGCAGGAAGCCGACCACCAGCCGGATATGCATCGAGGTCAGCAGGATGTTGTCGCGCACGTAGTGGAAGTGCGACACGCCACCCTCGTCCTCGCGGAAGTAGCGCACCGGGGTATCGATGTTGATCGGCCGCACGCCGCGCCAGCACAGCCGGATCGCGACCTCGGGGTCGAAGTCCATGCGCCGCATCCAGCGGTTGCCCCGCATCACGGCGCACAGCGGCGCGATCGGATAGACGCGGAAGCCATACAGCGAATCGCCGATGCCGGCCCACAGCGTCTCGAGATCGGCGAAGACATTGCTCAGGCGCCGTCCGTAGACCCGCGCGCGCGGGGCGCTGTCGTCGAACACCGGCTTGCCCAGCACCATCGCGTCCGGATTGCGGCGCGACAGCTCCAGCATCTTGCCGATCATCGCGGCCGGATGCTGGCCATCGGAATCCATCGTCAGCGCGTGCGTGTAGCCCTCGGCGGCGGCCTGTTCCAGCCCGTGCAGCACCGCGGCGCCCTTGCCGCGGTTCTTCGGCAGCACCAGCACGCGCAGGCCGGAATCGGCCTCGGCCTGCTGCTGCAGCCATTCGGTGCTGCCGTCGGTACTGCCGTCGACGACGACCCAGACCGGGTTCCATTGGGCTCGCGCCTCGCGCACGACCTCGCGCACCTTGGGGCCGGGGTTGTAGCTCGGGATGATCACCAGATGCGTGGTCGAACGTTCGGTCATGCGGCCGTGCTCCATCAATGTGTTGTCCCTGGCCGGCGTGGCGCGCTGCGCGTCCGCCGGCCCCTGCCTGCGCACTGCTCTCTTCTCCTCGACGTTTGTGCTGTTGGGTTGGTTCCTTGCTTCGTTCCGCCTCGTTCCTTTGGCCTAGCCGGTCGCCATGCCGCCGTTGATCGACAGCACCTGGCCGGTGACATAGCCGGCGGCCTCCGAGACCAGATAGGCGACCATCGCCGCCACCTCTTCCGGCTGGCCGGCCCGGCCCATCGGCACCAGCTCGCGCACCCGCTCGGGCGGGAAGGCCGGCTGCGCCATCGGCGAATCGACGATGCCCGGCGCCACCGCGTTGACCGTGACGCCGCGCGAAGCCATCTCGATCGCCAGCGAACGCGTGGCCGCAATCACGCCCGCCTTGGCTGCAGCATAGTTCACCTGACCGCGATTGCCGATCAGGCCTGCCACCGATGCGATATTGACGATGCGTCCCCAGCGGGTCCGCATCATCGGCATCAGCAGGGGCTGGGTCACGTTGAAGAAGCCGTGCAGCGAGACATCGATGACTCGGCGCCATTGCTCGCGCGTCATGCCGACCATCGGCGCGTCGTCGTGGATGCCGGCGTTGTTGACCAGCACCTGCACCGGCCCTTCGGCGAGGATGCGCTGCAGCGCCTGTTCGGCGGCATCGGCGTCGGTCACGTCGAAGGCGATCGCCTCGGCCTCGCCGCCGGCGGCGCGGATGCGCTCGGCGACCTGCTGCGCCTCGTCCAGGCGCCGGTTGGCATGGACCCAGACGCGGCAGCCGCCGGCGGCGAGCGTTGCGCAGATGGCCTGTCCGAGCGCGCCGCTGCCGCCGGTGACCAGGGCCAGCTTGCGGGCGGGTGCGGGCGCCGTCCGGGGCGTGCGGGGCATCAGCGGGTACGGTTGGCGGCGGTGTAGGCGGCCAGGCTGCCCAGCGTGGCGAAGATGGTCTTGTTGTCCGGATTGTCCGAGCGCAGCTCGAATCCGTACTTCTTGGAGATCAGGAGTGCAATTTCCAGCACGTCAATCGAATCGAGGCCGAAGCCTTCGCCGTACAGCGGCGTATCGGCGGTGACCTGGTCCAGCGTCAGCTCGGTAATGTCCAGTTCGCCGAGAATCATCCGGGCCAGTTCGATTTCGAGATCGGTCATTGTCGCTAAATGTAAGTTATGTCGTCGCGGCGGGCCGCCGGGCCCAGCCCGGGGCCGCGCAAAGCCGTGGGGTATACTGCGGCACCGCCTTCGGGCGCAATGCTACCAAGCCCACCGGGTTCGCTCCACACGGGTGAAATTTGGTAACAACCTCGCCGCCACGGCGAGAAACGGAAGCCCCACACTTCGGGTCTTCCAGCCATAGTCCCCAAAGATCGATGACCGGATCGCTTCGCCGCCAGCGCGGGAGTGCAGCATCTGCCCTCTCCTCGAAGCCAGCCGAAGTCCCGACCGCGCCGCCATGCCAGTGTCCCGCATTCCGCGCCGATCGCGCCCACAGAATTTGGCCGCCCGCCCTGCCGGCGGCGTCGAGGCGAACCCGTCCGCCGGGACCCTGCCGCTGATCGCGCATACCCGCGGCGACCAGATCGTCGCCTATCGGGACGGCGCCCCAGTCACCGTGACGCGCTTTCTCGCCGACGTCCGGGATCTGGCATCCCGTCTGCCGGCCGGCCGCCACGTCTTCAATATGTGCGCGGACCGCTACGTGTTCACCGTCGGCCTGTGCGCCAGCCTGCTGGCCGACAAGATCAGCCTGCTGCCGCCGGCGCATACGCCCGAGATGATCCGGGAGCTCGCCACGTTTGCGCCGGACATCTTCTGCCTGTACGACGGCGCCGGCTGCCATTGCAGCGCCGGCTGCGACGCCGGGGACAACGCCAGCGGCGCCGGGCTGCCCGGCATGCGCGTGACGCTGCCGGCCGCACACGACGAACGATCCGCGGATGCCGGCACGGTAACGATCCCCGAGATCCCAGCCGATCGCACGCTCGCCTATCTGTTCACCTCGGGCTCGACCGGCCTGCCGATGCCCCATCGCAAGAGCTGGGGCGCGATGGTCCGCAATGCGCGCGCGGGGGCGGCCCGGCTGGGCATCGATGCGCTGGCCGGCGCGACGCTGGTCGGCACCGTGCCGGCGCAGCACATGTACGGGCTCGAATGCACCGTGATGCTGGCCCTGCACGGCGGCGTGGCGCTCAGCGCCGCCCATCCCTTCTACCCCTACGATGTCGCCGCCGCGCTCGCCGCGGTGCCGGCGCCGCGCGTGCTGGTGGCCTCGCCGGTGCATTTGCGCACGCTGCAGCTGTCGCCGGTCGAGCTGCCGGCGCTCGCGCGGCTGTTGTCGGCCACCGCGCCGCTGGCGCCGCGGCTGGCGCGCGATATCGAGGCGCGCACCGGAGCGCCGCTGCTTGAGATCTACGGCAGCACCGAGACCGGCCATATCGCCACGCGCCGCACCGCGCACGATGCGGCCTGGCAATTGCTCCCTGACGTGGCGCTGCGGCTCGAACGTGCCTGCGGCGCCGAAGCCGTCCATCAAGGTGCCGAGGGCAACGACGCCGACGACGGCCCGGTCTGGCTGGCCAGCGGCGCCCATCTGGCGCAGCCGGTGCCGCTGAACGACGCGATCGAATTGCTCGACGCCCATCGCTTTCTGCTGCACGGCCGCAAGGCCGACCTGATCAAGATCGCCGGCAAGCGGACCTCGCTGGCCTATCTGAACCACCATCTGAACGCGATCCCCGGCGTGGTCGACGGCGTCTTCCATATGCCGCGCGGCGAGCCCGCCGGCGGACTGCGCAAGGAGGCGCGCCTGACCGCGCTGGTCGTCGCGCCGGGCCTGAGCGCGGCCGACATCGTGCAGGCGCTGCGCGCGCGCATCGACCCCGCCTTCCTGCCGCGGCGCGTGTTCTTCGTCGACAGCCTGCCGCGCAACGCCACCGGCAAGCTGCCGCGCGACCTGCTCGAGCCGCTGGTGGCGCGGCTGCAGGGCGGCCAGCCGGCTCGCCACGGCGATCGTGCGCCCACCACCGTGCTCGGACCGGCATGAACAGCGCCGGCGTCTTCACCATCGAGGCTGGCCACCCGGCCTTGCCGGGACACTTTCCCGGCAGGCCCATCGTGCCGGGCGTGGTGCTGCTCGACCATGCGGTGCTGCGCATCGCCGCGGCGCTCGGGCTGCCACCGCAGCCCGCTCGCCTCGCCTCGGTCAAGTTCCTGGCGACGGTGGTGCCGAACGAGCCCGTCACGGTTCTCTACGCCAGCGTGAGTCAGGACCGCGCCGATGACCAGGCCGACAACGGGGCCGAAGACAAAGCCAACGCCAGAGCCGACCACACGGTCCGCTTCGAACTCGAAGGCCCGGGCCGCACCGTCGCCAGCGGCATGCTGACGCTGCCGGGACTGGCCGGGCCGACCGACGGGCCGACCGACGCGGCGGTATGACGGCACCGCACAAGAGCCACGCGGCGCCCGCCGACGACTGGAGCAGCCAGCCCGAGCGCAGCCATCTGCGCCTGCTGCGCGCGATGCGCTGGCTGTCGCTGCGCCTGGGCCGGCGCGCGAGCCGCGCGCTGCTGTGGCCGGTGGTGGCGATCTATCTGCTGATCTCGCCGGGCGCGCGCCGCACCTCGCGCCTGTACCTGTCGCGCGCGCTGGGCCGTCCGGCGAGCCTTGCCGACCTGATGCGCCAGGGGTTCGCCTTCGCCTCGACCATCCATGACCGCGTCTATCTGCTGAACGGCCGCCTGGACCTGTTCGATATCCGCATCCATGGCGAGCCGATCATCCAGCAGGCGATCGCGCGCGGCGACGGCGCCTTCCTGTTCGGCGCCCATCTGGGCAGCTTCGAGGCGGTGCGCGCGGTCGGCCTGCGCTATCCGGCGCTGCGGCTGGCGGTGATGATGTACCAGGACAACGCCAGCCGCCTCAACGACGTGCTGGCGGCGATCAACCCCGCGGTGCGGCAGGACGTGATCGCGCTGGGCCGGCTCGACGCGATGCTGCAGGCGCGCGACTATCTGGAGCGCGGCTACCTGCTCGGCCTGCTGGCCGACCGCACGCTGACCCGGCTCGCCACCGATCCGCTGCGGCACTGCGAATTCCTCGGCGCGCCGGCGCCGTTCGCCACCGGGCCGCTGCGGATGGCGGCGATGCTGCGCCGGCCGGTGCTGTTCATGACCGGCCTGTATCGCGGCGGCAACCGCTACGACATCCACTTCGAGACGATCGCGGATTTCTCGGCGACGCCGGCCGCCGAGCGCGAGGCCGCGATCGACGCCGCGCTCGACCGCTATGTCGCGCTGCTCGAGCGGCATTGCCGGGCGGCGCCGTACAACTGGTTCAACTTCTACGATTTCTGGCAGGCGCCGGCGCGCACGCCTGCCGACGCATGATGGCGATGACCTGGAATTTCGAAAGCCTTCGCTTGCTTCCCGCCGGCCTTGCCTTTCGTCTGGGCGCCGCTTGCTGCCTCGCGCTGGCCTGCCAGTTGCCGGTGGCCGGCGCCGCTGCCGCAGCGTCGCCCTCGACCACGGCGGCCCCCGCCCGCGCCGACGCGGCCTGGAGCGTGGACCGCCTGATGGCGACGCTGGCACGGCAGCCATCGGGCAGCGCGCGCTTTGTCGAGAAGAAGTACATGGCGATGCTGGAGCGACCGCTGGAATCGAGCGGCGAACTGCGCTTCGTCGCGCCCGACCGGCTCGAGAAGCGCACGCTGGCGCCCAAGCCCGAGACGCTGCTGGTGCAGGGCGACATGCTGACGGTCGAGCGCGCCGGCCGCAGGACCACCATTCCGCTGCGCAACCATCCCGAGCTGGCCGCCTTTATCGAGAGCCTGCGGGGCACGCTGGCCGGCAACCGGCAGGCGCTGGAGCAGTACTACCGGCTCGCGCTGGAGGGCACCGCCAAACGGTGGACGCTGACGCTGACGCCGTCCGACAGCCGCATGGCGGCCGCCATCGCGGCGATCCGCATCGACGGCGCCGGCGAACGGCTCGAGCGCGTCGAGATCCGCCAGGCCGACGGCGATCGCTCGGTGATGACCATCGTGCCGACCGGCGGGCAATGAGTCAGGCCGGCAAGAGCTTGCTTACCCGGACGTTTCCCGCGCGGCTCGCGGTCGCGCTGTGGCTCGCTTTCGTGCTCGTCTGCGCGACGATCGCCGCGCGCACTACCTTCACCGCCGACCTGTCCGCCTTCCTGCCGCGCGCGCCCACCGCCGAGCAGCAGTTGCTGGTCGATCAGCTGCGCGATGGGCTGGTGTCGCGGCTGCTGCTGATCGGCATCGAAGGCGGCGGCGCGCAGGATGGCGCCCGGCGCGCGGCGCTGTCGAAGGCGTTGGCCGGCAGGCTGCGCGGCAATCCGTCGTTCGTCGCGATCGACAACGGCGAGCCGGTCAACCGCGAGCGCGACCAGCGCTATCTGTACGCCAATCGCTATCTGCTCAGTCCCGCCGTCACGGCCGAGCGCTTCACCGAGGCGGGCCTGCGCGCGGCCATCGGCGACACCATCGACCTGCTCGGCTCGTCGGCCGGGCTGATGATCAAGCCGCTGCTGCCGCGCGATCCGACCGGCGAGGTGGCGACGCTGCTGGCTGATCTCGATCCGAGCCACGGCGCGGCGATGCGCGAGGGCGTCTGGGCCTCGCGCGACGGCCGCCGCGCGGTGCTGCTGGCGCAGACTGCCGCGCCCGGTTCGGACCTCGACGCGCAGGCGCAGGCGATGGCGGCGATCCGCTCGGCCTTTGCCTCGGCCGTGTCCGAGTCCGGGGCCAGGGCCGGCGAGTTCCGCCTGGTGATGTCCGGCCCCGGCGCGATCGGCGTGCAGACGCGCGACTCCATCCGCGCCGAGGTCGAGCGGCTGTCGACCATCGGCGTGGCGGTGATCGTCGCGCTGCTGTGGTTCGTCTACCGCTCGCCGACCGCGCTGGCGCTCGGACTGGTGCCGGTACTGTCCGGCGTGCTGGCCGGCATTGCCGCGGTCAGCCTCGGCTTCGGCATGGTCCACGGCCTGACGCTCGGGTTCGGCACCACGCTGATCGGCGAGTCGGTCGACTATGCGATCTATCTGTTCGCGCAGACCGCGCGGGACCGGGATGACGACGGGCCGGCTGAAACGGCCGGCACTACCGCTACCGCTGCCGCCGCGGCCGCGCGGGAACGCTGGACGCGTGCCTTCTGGCCCACGGTGCGCCTGGGCGTACTGACCTCGGTCTGCGGCTTCGCCTCGCTGCTGCTGTCGGGCTTTCCGGGGCTGGCGCAGCTCGGCCTGTTCTCGATCGCCGGGCTGGCCACCGCCGCGCTGGTCACGCGCTTCGTGCTGCCGCAGCTGATCCCGGCGCGCTGGCGCATGCGCGACCTGCGTCCGCTCGGCGACCGGCTGGCGCGCATCGCGGCCCATGCACCGCGGCTGCGCTGGCCGGCGCTGGCCCTGGTGCTGGCCGCCGCGCTGGCGCTGGTGTGGCTGGTTGCCGTGCAGCGCACGCCGTTGTGGAGCCAGGAACTGACGTCGCTGAGCCCGGTGCCGGCGGACGCGCAAGCACTCGATGCCGGCTTGCGGGCCGATCTCGGCGCCCCGGACGTGCGCTACCTGGTCACCGTGTCCGCCGCCAGCGAACAAGGCGCGCTGCAAGGCGCCGAGCGGGTCGGCGCCCAATTGGCGCCGCTGGTCGCGCAGGGCGTCATCGGCGGCTTCGACAGTCCGGCGCGCTTCCTGCCGAGCGAGGCCATGCAGCGCGCGCGGCAGGCCGCGCTGCCGCCGCGCGACGAACTGGCCGGGCGGCTGCAGGCGGCCGTGGCGGCGTTGCCGGTCAAGCCGGCCCTGTTCGCACCCTTCCTCGACGAGGTCGCGCGCGTGCGCGAGATGCCGCCGCTGACGCGGGCCGACCTGCGCGGCACGTCGATGGCGCTGGCGGTCGATGCGCTGCTGACCGAGCACGACGGCCGCTGGACCGCGACGCTGCCGCTGCGCGCCCCGGCCGAGGCCAAACCCGCCGACGCCGGTGCCGACGCAGCCTTGGCGGCGAGCCACGGACCGGCCGCAGGTCCGGTGCCGACCGCGATCCGCGCCGCGATCGCCAGGGCCGGCGTGGCCGATGCGCTGTTCGTCGACCCGCTGTTCGTCGACCTGAAAGGCGAATCCGACCGGCTCTACGCCGGTTATCTGCGCGAGGCGCTGCGGCTGTCGCTGGGCGGGGCCGCCGCCATCGCGATCCTGCTGCTGGTGGCGCTGCGTTCGCCGCGCCGCGTGCTGGCCACGCTGCTGCCGCTGGCCGCCGCCGCGCTGGTGGTGATCGCCGGGCTGGCGCTGGCCGGCAAGACGCTGTCGCTGCTGCATCTGGTCGGCATGCTGCTGCTGGTCGCGGTGGGATCGAACTACGCGCTGTTCTTCAATGGCGCGGCCCGGACAGGCAGCCCCGCGGCAATCGCGCCGCGTACGCTGGTCTCGCTGCTGCTGGCCAACCTGACCACGGTCGCGGCCTTCGGTCTGCTAGGCTTATCACATCTGCCGCTGTTGCAGGCCTTCGGCCAGACGGTCGGTCCGGGCGCGGTGCTGGCGCTGCTGTTCTCGGCGGTGTTCGCGCCGGCGGCCATGCTGGGTGCCTCGCCCCGTCCGACCGCGGCCGGTCACGATCAGGAGGCAACACCATGACGCGCATGCGCAATTCCTATCCCGCGCCGCAGTCGAGCGCCGCGCCGGGCGCGGTCCGCAGCTGGCGGCCGTCGGCGCTGATCGGCGGCGCCGCTGCCGTCCATCTGGGCGCGATCGCCGCGGTGCTGGCCCAGCCGGCGACGCTGCCCTGGGCGGCCGGCTCGGTCGTCGCCGCCAATCTGCTGCTGGCCGGCGCCGGGCTGTGGCCGCGCAGCACGCTGCTCGGACCGAACCTGCTGCGGCTACCCTCCAGCGCCGGCCACAGCATCGCGCTGACCTTCGACGACGGCCCCAATCCCGAGGTCACGCCGGCCGTGCTGGACCTGCTCGACGCGCACGGTGCCCGCGCCACCTTCTTCTGCATCGGCGAACGCGCGCTGCGCCATCCGGACCTGGTCGCCGACATCGTGCGCCGCGGTCATGCGATCGAGAACCATACGCAGCACCACTGGCTGCACTTCTCGACCTTCGGGCCCGGCCGCATCACGAAAGAGGTCGGCGAAGCGCAGCGTTTGCTGACCGAGCTGACCGGCCAGGTGCCGCGTTTCTTCCGCGCGCCCGCCGGCCTGCGCAATCCGCTGCTGGAGCCGGCGCTGTGCCGGCACGGGTTGCGGCTCGCCAGCTGGACGCGGCGCGGCTTCGACACCTTCCGCGGCGGCGACCCCGACAAGGTCGAGGCGCGGCTGCTGAAGGACCTGGCGGCGCGCGACATCCTGCTGATGCACGACGGCAACCCGGGCACCGACCGCACCGGCACGCCGATGATCCTGGTGGTGCTGCCGCGCGTGCTGCGCGCCATCGACGAGGCGGGGCTGCGCTACGTGACGCTGCGCGAGGCGGTGCCGGCATGACGCGGTGGACCGATACCGCCGGCCAGGCCGGCGAGGCGCTGATCGCGCGGGCCAGCGTCCGCTACCGCGCCGCCGATCCCTTCGCCGTGCATTTCGCCCGATTCAAGCTGCGCAACGATCCGGTCTTCGCGATCGCGCTGGCGCAGGGCCTGATCCCCGACGGCGCGCGCATCCTCGATATCGGCTGCGGCCAGGGCCTGCTGGCGAACTGGCTGCTGGCGGCGGGGCAAAGCCATCCCGAGAACTGGCCGCCGGGCTGGCCGGCGCCGCCGGTGCCGCGCTCCTATCTGGGCATCGAACTGACCCCGGCCGACGCCGAACGCGCCCGCGCGGCGCTGGCCGAGCCGGGTCCGTGGCCGGCGGAAATCCGCCAGGCCGATGCCCGCGCCGCGGTGGCCGAGGTCGCCGCGGCCTGCGATCTGGTGGTGCTGCTCGACGTGCTGCATTACATCGACCGCCCCGCGCAGGAGGCGCTGCTGCGCGACGCGCTGCGCTGCCTGGCGCCGGGCGGCCGGCTGCTGATGCGCGTCGGCGACGCCAGCGCGGGCTGGCGCGCCCGCTACAGCCGCGCGGTCGACCGCGTGGTGCAGTGGCTGCGTGCCGGCCGCACCAGCCCGCTGACCTGCCGGCCCGCCGGCGAGTGGCGGGCGCTGCTGCGCGGCATGGGCATGACGCTGCGCGAGGTGCCGCTGCCGCGCGATGCGCATGGCGCCAATGTGCTGATGGTCGGCACGCTCGATACACAGGCCGCGCAGACCGGGCAGGCCGAGAACCTGGCCGCCGCCGGCGAGCTGGAGCCGCTTTGATACAATCGCGCCGCCCATCGGTGCCAGCCACCGACCGCAACGCCGGCAATCCCGGCCAACCCGGCCATAGCCGCAATACCGGCGGCGCCCCGCAGCGCGCCGCCTCGCATTCCGATCGTCCGCTGTCCCCGTCCGTGTCCGCGCTGCAGTTCTCCCATTTCACCGTCACCAGTTGCCTGGGCCATGGCCTGGCCGCGACCTCCGAGGCCTTGCGCGCGCAGCGCAGCGGACTCGCGCCCTGCCGCTTCGGCGACGTGCGGCTGCGCACCCATGTCGGCGAGGTGGCCGGCGTCGACGACGCGCCGCTGCCCGCCGAATTCGCCAGCTTCGATTGCCGCAACAACCGGCTCGCGCGGCTGGCGCTCGAACAGGACGGCTTCGCCGAGCGGGTGCGTGAAGCGATATCGCGTTACGGCGCCCATCGCGTCGGCGTGTTCCTCGGCACCAGCACCGGCGGCATCCTGGAAACCGAACAAGCCTACCGGCGGCGCGATCCTGCAAGCGGCGCGCTGCCGGCGGACTTCGACTACGCGCATCGGCACAGCCCGTATTCGCTGCCGGCCTTCGTGCGCGCGTATCTGGGTCTGACCGGTCCCGCGGCCGCGATCTCGTCGGCCTGCTCCTCGGGCGCCAAGGTATTCGCCTCGGCGCGCCGGATGATCGAGGCCGGGCTGATCGACGCGGCGCTGGTGGGCGGCGTCGATACGCTGTGCCATACCACGCTGTACGGCTTCCATTCGCTGGAGCTGGTGTCGGCCGAGCCCTGCCGGCCCTACGACGCGCGGCGCAACGGCATCTCGATCGGCGAAGGCGCCGCGTTCGGGCTGCTGGAACGATTGCCTGAAGGTTCGCCTGATGCGGCAGCGGCGGCGATGCCGGACGATGCGGTACTGCTGTGCGGCGTCGGCGAGTCCAGCGATGCGCACCACATGTCGAGCCCGCATCCGCAGGGACTGGGCGCACGGCTGGCGATGGAGCAGGCGCTGGCCGACGCTGGGCTCGCGCCGGCGGACATCGACTACATCAATCTGCACGGCACCGCGACGCCGAGCAACGACGCCGCCGAGGGCAAGGCCGTGCTGGCGCTGTTCGGCACGACGCCGTGCAGCTCCACCAAGGGCGCGACCGGCCATACGCTGGGCGCGGCCGGCGCGATCGAGGCGGTGATCAGCGCGCTGGCGCTGCGCGAGGGCTGGCTGCCGGCCGGCATTGCCGATACCGAGCTCGATCCCGCGCTGCCGGTCCACTATCTGCTGCGGTCGCAGGCGGCCGATCCGGACCATCGTCCGCGCTACGCGCTGAGCAATGCCTTCGGCTTCGGCGGCTCCAATTGCAGCCTGCTGTTCGGCCGCGCCGACGCGCATCTGCGTGGTGAACGGTGATGACCGCGCCGGTGTTCATCGAAGGGATCGGACTGCTGGGCCCCGGACTGGCGGACTGGCAGCAAGGCGCCGCGATATTGCGCGGGCAGGCATCCTATGCGCCCGCCGCCACGGCGCTGCCCGTGCCGGAAGGCCTGCCGTCGGCCGAGCGCCGGCGCACCGGCCCGGCGGTCAAGCTCGCGCTGGCGGTCGGCCGGCAGGCAATCGCCGCCAGCGGACGCGATGCCGCCACGCTGGCAACCGTGTTCAGCGCCTCCGGCGCGGACGGCCACAACTACCACGCGATCTGCGAATCGCTGGCCGGCGACGACCCGACGATCTCGCCGACCCGCTTCCACAACTCGGTGCACAACGCGCCGGCCGGCTACTGGAGCATCGCCACCGGGGCGATGGCGCCGTCCAACGCGATGTGCGCGCACGACGGCAGCTTTGCCGCCGGCCTGCTCGATGCCTACAGCCAGGTGCTGGCGAGCCGCGCGCCGTGCGTGCTGATTGCCTATGACACCGGCTATCCCGAGCCGCTTCGCAGTGCCCGTCCGATTCCGGATGCGTTCGGGCTGGCGCTGGTGCTGACGGCCGAGCCGGGGCCGGCGACGCTGGCGAGCCTGCGGCCGTCGCTGGTGATGGGAGACAGCGAAGGCGAGGCACCCACGCCGATGGCCGATGCCGCGCTGGAGACGCTGCGCGCCGCCATCCCGGCCGCGCGCGCCCTGCCCTTGCTGCAGGCCCTCGCACGCGAAGACGATGCCACGGCGGTGCTCGATTATCTGGACCCGCTGCGGCTGCGCGTCGAGGTCGCGCCATGGCGGTGAACGAAGCCGGCCACGCCGATACGTCGGCAACCGGCATGCCGCCCGGCACGCCGGTGGGCCGCGACTGGATCGCCGCGCATATCCCGCATCGCGGCGCGATGTGCCTGCTCGACGAGGTAGTCGACTGGAATGCGCAGCGCATCCGCTGCGAGGCGCGCAACCATGCGTCGCCCGATCATCCCTTGCGGGCCGAAGGACGGCTCGCCGCGCTGTGCGGCATCGAATATGCGGCGCAGGCGATGGCCGTGCATGGCGCGCTGCTGCGAACCGGCGCCGCGGCCACGCCGCGCCTGGGCTATCTGGCCAGCGTGCGCAAGGTCGAGATCCACGCCGAGCGGCTCGATACCGTGGCGGGCCCGCTGACGATCGAGGCCGAGCGCATCGGCGGCGACGAACGCCAGGTGCTCTACGAGTTCACGCTGCGCGCCGGCGACGCGGTGCTGCTGACGGGCCGCGCGGCGGTCGTGCTGGACGCCACGCCGGCCGGTTGAATCGTCTTCGAGCGTGGCGCGGCCCGGCTCGAGGCCAAGCTGAAGACGCTGGGTCCCCGCTTTCGCGGGGACGACATCGGTAGCGGTGTCTCGATCCGCGTCGCCCCCGCGCAGGCGGGGCCCCAGCGTCTTCCGATTGCCTGGGGCTGACGCTCAGCCCTCGACCTTCGGTGCCGGCAGCACCTCGCCGCTGACCTCGCCGAAGCCGATGCGGTAGCCATCGCCCTGGCACCAGCCGCTCATCACCACCTCATCGCCGTCCTGCAGGAAGCCGCGCTCCACGCCGCCGGCCAGCTTCAGCGGCTCGTTGCCGTTGCGGGTCAGTTCCAGCAGGCTGCCGTACGAGTCCGGCGTGGCGCCGCTGATCGTGCCCGAACCCATCAGGTCGCCGACGCGCACGTTGCAGCCCGACACCGTGTGGTGGGCCAGCTGCTGCGCCATCGTCCAGTACATCGCGCGGAAATTGGTGCGGCTGATCCGATCGGCACGCTCGGCGCCCTGCGGCCGCAGCGCGACCTCGAGCTCGATGTCGTAGGCGTTGCGCGCCGACTGGCGCAGATAGGACAGCGGCTGCGGCGACTGCTCGGGGTTGTCGCGGCGGAACGGCTCGAGCGCGTCCATCGTGACGACCCACGGCGAGATCGAGGTGCCGAAGCTCTTGGAATTGAACGGCCCGAGCGGCACGTATTCCCACTGCTGGATGTCGCGCGCGCTCCAGTCGTTGAGCAGCACCATGCCGAACAGATAGTCGTCGGCCTGATCGACGGGCACCGGCTCGCCCAGGGCCGAGTCCTTGCCGACGATGAAGCCCATCTCCAGTTCGTAGTCGAGCTTGCGGCAGGCGCCGAAGATCGGGCGCGCCTCGTTCGGCAGCTTGATCTGGCCGTTCGGGCGGCGGATCGGCGTGCCGCTGACCACCACCGAGCTGGCGCGGCCGTTGTAGCCGATCGGGATTTCGAGCCAGTTCGGCAGCAGCGCGTTGTCGGGGTCGCGGAACATGCGGCCGACGTTGGTCGCGTGTTCCTTCGACGAATAGAAATCGGTGTAGCCGGGAATCTCGACCGGCAGATGCAGCGTGGCGCCGGCCATCGGCACCACCGCGCGCTCGCGCAGCGCGGCGTCGTCGCGCAGCGTCGGCGTGCCGGCCGACAGCAGCTCGGCAATGCGCTGGCGCGTCTCGCGCCAGACCGGACGGCCCAGCGCGATGAAGCGGTTCAGCACCGGCGCGGCAAAGGTGCCGCGGGCCGCGGCCGGCAGCAGGCCGGCTTCGTCGAGCACCAACAGGTCGACGATGCTCTCGCCGATCGCGACGCCGACGCGCGGCGCCTGCGAGCCGTGCGAGAACACGCCGTACGGCAGGTTCTGCAGCGGGAAATGGTTGGCGGCGTCGTTGGCCGATTCGATCCAGCTGCGGGGGGATTGTGCTTGGGTCATGGATGCAATGCGTTGGGTGTTCTTGACTATGTTTCGGTTGGTGCGATCGCCGGCGAGCGCGCGCCTCAGCGCACGTTCGGGTTGAAATGCTTCTTCAGCCCTTGCCAGCAGTGCTGATAGTCGGACTGCAGCGAGGCCGATTCGGCGGCGTAGCGCGTGGGCCGGATCACCGTCGGCGTCTCGAACATGAAGGCCATCGTGTCGGAGATGCGGTGCGGCCTGGTGGTATCCGCCTCGGTGGCGCGCGCGAAGGTCTCCGCATCGGGGCCGTGGCCGCTCATGCAGTTGTGCAGGCTCGCGCCGCCCGGGGCGAAGCCTTCGGCCTTGGCGTCGTAGACGCCTTCGATCAGGCCCATGAACTCGCTGGCGATATTGCGGTGGAACCAGGGCGGACGGAACGAATGCTCCATCGCCAGCCAGCGCGGGCCGAAGATCACGAAGTCGATGTTGTCGACGCCCTCGGTATCGGACGGGCTGTGCAGCACCAGGAAGATCGACGGGTCCGGATGGTCGAAGCTGATCGAGCCGATCGTGTTGAAGCGGCGCAGATCGTATTTGTACGGCGCGTAGTTGCCATGCCAGGCCACCACGTCCAGCGGCGAGTGGTCGATCTTCGCGCGCCACAGATTGCCCTGGAACTTGGCCACCAGCTCGAAATCGCCCTCGACGTCCTCGTACCAGGCCACCGGGGTCTGGAAGTCGCGCGGATTGGCCAGGCCGTTCGAGCCGATCACGCCGAGGTCCGGCAGCTTCAGCAGCGCGCCGTAGTTCTCGCAGATATAGCCGCGCGCCTCGCCGTCGAGCAGCTCGACGCGGAAGCGCACGCCGCGCGGCACCACCACGATCTCCTGCGGCTCGACGTCCAGCACGCCCAGTTCGGTGGCCAGGCGCAGGCGGCCCTGCTGCGGCACGATCAGCATCTCGCCGTCGGCGTTGTAGAAGAAGCGGCCCTGCATCGAACGGTTGGCCAGGTACAGGTGGATGCCGCAGCCGACCATCGCCTCGGGGCCGCCGTTGCCGCCCATCGTGACGATGCCGTCGATGAAGTCGGTCGGTGCGTCGGGCATCGGCAGCGGGCTCCAGCGCATCTGGTTCGGCGACGGTGCGACGTCGTCGAAGCGGCTGACGATGCGCGACTGCTCGATCTTGACGAAGGACTCGTGCACCGCGGCCGGGCGGATCCGGTACAGCCACGAGCGGCGGTTGTGCGCGCGCGGCGCGGTGAAGGCGGTGCCCGACAGCTGCTCGGCGTACAGGCCGTACGGCGCGCGCTGCGGCGAATTCTGTCCGACCGGCAGCGCGCCGGGCAGCGCTTCGGTGGCGAACTCGTTGGCGAAGCCGGACTGGTAGCGCAGCGCGCCGGCGTCGGTGTCTTGGCGTAGTGCTTGGGTCATGGTGGTCCTGACAGGCGGTCTGGGATGGTTTCGGAAAAGGATTGGCTTGAAGGGGTCTGCTTACGCCGGCAAGGGAATCGGCACGGCGGCCTCCGCTTGCGGGTTCGGCACCGCGGGTGGCACGGCGGCGCGCGCGAGCGCCATCGCCTGCCGCAGTACCGCGGTGTCGCCGATATGGTTGGCCAGCAGCAGGATCAGCTGCGCGTTGGCGGCCTGGCTTTGCGCATCGCTCAGATCGCGATGCATCTCGAGCAGGGACTCGTAGACGTCGTCCGGCTGCGCGAGATGGGGTTCGGTGACAAGCTGCGCGGCCGGCGGCTCCGGCTCCGCCGGGGTCGCGCGCCATTGCACGTCGATCATGCCAAGCGCGCGGCGCAGCGCGGCCAGCAGCGCGTCGCGCTCGACCTCGCGCCAGCGTGCGCAGACATGCTGGTCCGGGCGCAGCAGATAGCAGGTGCCGGGTTGGGCGTCGTAGCGGCGCGCGGCCAGTCCCTCGCTGTCCTCGAGCACGACCGCGCCGCGCGGCAGCGTTGGCGATGAAGTCCGCGATGAAGACGGCGGCATGGCCGCGGGCATCACGCAGACGATCTTGACCGGCACCAACGCAGAGGCCCACTGCTCCAGCGCGGCGCACGCTGCCGGCGACAGCCCATCGGGATCGGCGAACACCAGCGCGGTGAAGCCGTTGCCGAGCTGCTGCAGCAGCCAGCCCTCGCCCTCTTCAGCACCGGCGACGACGCGCACGGGCGCATCGGCGCAGACCGCGCCGGGCACCATCGCGCCGGCGAACGGCGCCGTATCGGGCGTATTCAGCGGCGACGGCGTCAGCACGGTCGGCGTCGACAGCCGGCCGCTGTTGACCAGCTGGCGCGCGAACGGATGCTGGCGCGCGAGCCGCAGCACCGCGTCGCGGAACACGCGGCTGGTGGCGCTCTTGGGCGTAATGAAATCGGTCGAGCGCGTCGAATGCAGGATGTTCTCGTCGGCCGCATATTCGCGCTCGCTCGCATAGGTGTCGAGCAGCGCGTCGGGAGCCAGCCCGGCCAGCACCAGGCGCAGCTTCCACGCCAGGTTCTCGGCGTCCTGCACGCCGCTGTTGGCGCCGCGCGCGCCGAACGGCGACACGCGATGCGCGGCGTCGCCGGCGAACAGCACGCGGCCGTGGCGGAAGCGCTCCATGCGCTGGCACGAGAAGGTGTAGACGCTGACCCATTCGAGCTCGAACTGCGCATCGGGCCCGAGCAGCGCGCGCAGGCGGGGCAGCACGCGGTCGGGCTGGCGCTCCTGTTCGGGATCGGCGTCCCAGCCGAGCTGGAAATCGATGCGCCAGATATTGTCGGGCTGCCGATGCAGCAGCACCGACTGGTTGCGGTTGAACGGCGGATCGAAACAGAACCAGCGCTCGGCCGGAAAGCCGGCGGCCATCCGCACATCGGCGATCAGGAAGCGGTCGCGGAAGGTCCGGCCCTGGCTTTGCAGCCCCATCAGCTGACGCACGGGACTGCGCGCGCCATCGGCCACCACCACGTAGCGCGCCGGCAGCGTGTAGTCGCCGTCGGGCGTCGACACCGTCAGCACGACCCGATCGGGCTGTTGGGCCTCCTGCCGCAGGCCGCTGACGCGATGGCGCCAGCGCAGTTCGAGGCCGGGCAGCTGGGCGGCGCGATCGACGAGGAATCCCTCGACGTAGTACTGCTGCAGATTGATGAAGGCCGGACGATGATGGCCGTTCTCGGGCAGCAGATCGAAGCTGTAGACCGGCTCCTGGTCGAAGAACACGCGGCCGACGTGCCAGCGCACGCCCTTGTCGACCAGCCGCTCGCCGCAGCCCAGACGATCGAAGATGTCCAGCGTGCGCTTGGCAAAGCAGATCGCCCGCGAACCGCTGGCCAGCGTGCAGTCGTCATCGAGCAGCACCACCGGCACCTGCTGCTGCGCCAGGTCGATGGCCGTCGCCAGCCCGACCGGACCGGCGCCGATCACGACCACGGGCCGCACGTCAGCCTGCGCGCCCGGCTGCTGCTCGGCGCAAGGCCGGTAGGCGAAGGTGCGGGTCTGGCAGTGCTCGCCTGCAGGAGTTGTGCCCCGAGCTGTACCCTGAGCTGTGGTTTCCATATCGTCTCCATCCCGCCGCCGCGCCCGCTGTTCCGCGGGCTGCGGCGGCCAGCATGCCGGCCGGATTCAGTCCTGCAGCGCGGCCCACATTTGCTTGTCGCGCTCGGCGGTCCAGATGCGCGGATGCTTGATGCCGCTCGCCTCGTCATAGGCGCGCGCCACGTCGAACGGCAGGCAGTGCTCGTAGATGAAGACGTGGCCGAACTTCGGGTCCATCGCCGCGCGCGTATGCGCCATCGCGCCCTTCAGGTCCAGCTTCTGCGCCACCGCCTCGCGGCCGCGCTGCAGCAGCGTGCTGACGAAATCGCGCGTGTAGGCGATGCCCTTGTCGACCTGCTCCGGCGTGGTCAGCGCGGGGCCGCGTCCCGGCACCAGCGCCTGCGGTTGCAGCGCGCGCAGCGCGTCGAGCGTCGCCGGCCATTCCTCGAGCTGGGCGTCGCCGCAATAGCAGGCCGCGTCGTACTCGACCAGGTCGCCGGAGAACAGGATCTTCTGCGACGGAATCCACACCACGGTATCGCCCCTGGTATGGCCCGGACCGAGATGGAGGATCCTGACCTCGAGCTTGCCGAGGAACAGCGTCAGCTCCCGCTCGAACACCAGGTTCGGCCAGGTCAGGCCCGGCACGGTCTCCACGCCGGCGAACAGCCGCGGGAACCGCTCGATCTCCGACTTCATGTCCGCCTCGCCGCGCTCGACGATCATCTCGTACGTGCCGCGGCTGGCGATCACGTTCTGCGCGCCTTCGCTGAAATAGGCCGACGCGCCCAGCACGCGCACCGCGTGGTAGTGCGACAGCACCACGTGCTTGATCGGCTTGTCGGTCACCGTGCGGATGCGCGCGATCAGGTCCTGCGCCATCGCCGGCGTGGCGGTGGTGTCGACGATCAGCACGCTGTCGTCGCCGATCACCACGCCGGAATTCGGATCGCCCTCGGCGGTATAGGCGTAGGCGTTCTCGGACAACCGGGTGAAGGTGACCTGCTTCGCTTCGAGGTCGGCTTGCGACGCAAAGGCTTTGGACATGGGGCTCGTCTCCGTTCTGCTGGGTTCTGCCGGGATTCTGCTGTGGGCCGACGCTTCGGTGGCGGGGCATTTCACAGCATAGGCCGCGGTGGCGCGACAACCGCGGCGGCCGCCTTTCGCGATTACGTATTGTGAAATCGATTTACCGAATCGTAATCAGCGGCAAGTACAGTGTCAATCCGGTCTCGGCCCGAATGGGCGCAAAAACGGGGAGAACCGAAGCAGAAAGGCGTGACAGCGCAACGGCGTCGCCAACGGGGCGGCGTTCCGGCCACAGTGGAATATCAAAGGGAAGGGTTGAAGCGGCGAAAGGTGCCGGAGAGCGTCGTCCGGACGAACGGGCCCGCCACGCCGGACGGTGTCAGAGGCCGCGCGGCGCCAAAACCAGCGGCCGGACGAACGCCGGCCGCAAGGGGAAAGATGACAGGATCAGACCGGCTTCTGGCCTTCGCCCTGCGGGGTGCCCATGCCACCCGCGCCGGACGCGCCGCCGCCCGAGGAGGCGGACGAGGCCGAGGACGCCGATGCGCCGCCGGCCGGACCCGCCATCGAGGCCGCGGTCACGCCGCCGTTGCGGCTGGCGATAAAGGCGTTGACGTCCTGCGCCAGATGCTGGGGGGCAAGCACGACCTCCAGACCCAGCGCCTCGCAGGCAGCCAGGAAGGTGGACATCCGCGGATCGGCCTGGCCCGACTCCGCGCGCAGATACGCCTCCCGGGAGATCCCGGCCTTGCGGGCGACGTCCTCCTGCTTGAGCTTGCGCGCTCGGCGCAATGCCCGCAGTTGCCGGAACGGTTCGCTAGCGCCTCGTGGCACGGCTGTACTGTTCATATCGGTCTCCAGTCACCAAAAAAGAAAGTGCGCGGACGTGCATTCGAGTATAGAGCACACGTCGCGTTCCGTATGTAATCAGGGAAACACTTTTACAGAATTCACGGTTTGTGCCGGTTGGCTTTCCTCCAGCCCTGCCGTCGCGATATCGGACCCTTTGAAGTGCCCGTGCTTCCACAATAGCGAATAGGCCTCGTTAGCGCCAAGTTCGGTTTGACAGACCGACCGGTCGTGCTATTCTTCCGAACATGCAAAAAGGCCATCTGACGCGGAGCGCGATCATCGCTCAGGCATTCGATACCGCCACGCGGATCGGATTCGAGCAGCTGTCGCTTGCCGAACTGGCCGCGAGCACGGACATGTCCAAGAGCGGCCTGTACGCGCACTTCAAGTCGAAGGAGGCCTTGCAGCAGGCCGTGCTGGAACTGGCGATCGAGCGCTTCACGGCGAGGGTGGTACAGCCCGCGCTGCGCCAGCCGCGCGGCGTGCCGCGCCTGCGCGCGCTGTTCGAAGGACAGCTCGAATGGATCGGCAGCACCGACTCCGGCGGCCGCTGCCTGTTCATGGCGCTGGGTCAGGAATATCGCGACCGGCCCGGCGTGATCCGCGACATGCTGGTCCGCGCGCTGAAGGACTGGAACGGCATCGTGGTCCGAGTGGCGACCGACGCGATCCAGGACGGCAGCATTGGCGCGGACGAGGAACCGCGCCAGCTTGCCTTCGAGATGGCCGGCATCGTGATGGCCTTCCAGCAATCGCTGAAGATGCTCGGGCGTGCCGATGCGCAGGCGATGGCGCGCCGCGCTTTCGATTCGCTGGTCACGCGCGGCAAACGCGCGGCCGCGTAGGGCACATAGATCGCACAGGTCGCACAAGCCGTATAGGCCGCCGGCGTCGAATGTTTGCGCTGGTCCACGAAGCAACGTTTTCTCTCGG
The DNA here is from genome assembly GCA_031181345.1 of Cupriavidus sp. GTDB lineage: Bacteria > Pseudomonadota > Gammaproteobacteria > Burkholderiales > Burkholderiaceae > Cupriavidus. The sequence goes on from JAPSLC010000005.1 coordinate 136,999, forward strand.
CAATGTTTTCGCCGATAAATAGCACGACCGGTCGGTCTGATCGAGGCCCGAGGGAAGCATGAGGGGGCCGAGCAACGAGGTCGACGGGCTTGGGATGGAAGCGCAAAACGGAGTGAATATCGTGACACAGGCCCTGTCTTCCCATCGCACCGGCCAGGCGTTGCCCGCTCAGATCGCCGCGCGGCTCGCGCAGGCCGGGCTGGCGTGGCGGCGCCTGCGCTGGCAGACGGCGTCGGCGCTGTTTCCCGAGCAGACGGCGCGCGCGTTCGAACGCGCCTGGTTCGGCGTGCCGGAAGCGAACGTCGATGCCGCGGGGCAAGCTTTCCTCGCCGGCGCCCGCGCCGATTGGGCGCTGGTGACCGGAGGCGGCGCGACACGCCGCGTGCGCGTCTACCGCTGGCACGGCGACGGCCCGGCGGTGCTGCTGGCGCATGGCTGGGGCGGCAATGCCGCGCACTGGCAGGCGCTGGTGCCGGCGCTGCTGGCCGCCGGCCATCGCGTGGTCGCCTTCGACGCGCTGTCGCACGGCGCCTCCGATGCCGGTGCCCTGGGTCCCGGCCAAAGCTCGCTGATCGAGATGTCGCGCGCGCTGCTGGCGGCCGCCTGGCACGCCGGGCCGATCCATGCGGTGGTCGCGCATTCGCTGGGCTGCGCCGCGGCGGCGCTGGCGCTGCGCGAAGGGCTGCCCGCCGCTGCCGCGGTGCTGATCGGCGCGCCCGCGGACATGCGCCACGCCTCGGCCACGCTGGCCTGGCAGCTCGGCGTCGCGCCAGCGGTACTGGCGCGCGTGCAGCGCAACAGCGAACAGTGGCTCGGCATGCCATGGGGCGCGTTCAACGTGCCCGACATCGGCCGCTGCAAGCCCGTGCCGCCGACGCTGGTGGTCCATGATCGCCACGACAAGGAGGTGCGCTGGGAGGACGGCGCGGCGATCGCCGGCGCCTGGCCCGGCGCCACGCTGCTGACCACCGAGGGCCTGGGCCATCGGCGCATCCTGCGCGATGCCGGCGTGATCGACCAGGTCGTCGCATTCCTCGCGCAGCGCCTGTCGTCGCGCGGCGCCTGCGCCGCCGCGGTACCGCTGCAGCATGCCGAGCGGACGGTACGCCCGGCGGTGCCGGCGGCAGATCTCGGCATGGTCCGGTAATTCTTACCGGCCGGCCCAGCCGCCCCTCCCTTCCGCGCGTGTCGCCAGACCCGCGCCGCCAGCGCCGCGATGCCGGATTGCGCGCGGCCGCGGCCTCGGCATACGGATTGCTCGCATGCGCTCTGCCCGCAACCGGTTCGCGGACCCGCGCCGCGCCGACGCTGATGGAGGGAGCCGGCATGACGACGCTCACGCTTTTACCGTGCGATGCGGCGACCGTATTGTGCGATGTCGCCGCGATCGAATCCCTGCATCTGGCCGCGCTCGCGATGCCGGAATGGCCCGCGGTGCCGCTCTTGTGCGCGCGCCATCCGCTGCTGCCCCACGTCCTCGACAATCACCGTTGCAACGCGCTGCTGTGGGAGCAGGAAGACCAGGCGCGCCGCACCGACGTGCCAGACAGCGCCATCGTCGCCAACAAGCGCGCCATCGACCGCTACAACCAGCAGCGCAACGACGCCATCGAGGCGATGGACGCCGCCATCCTTGAAGCCCTCGCCGCCGAGCGCATCGCGCCGGCATCCGATGCGTGGGTCAACAGCGAGACCGCCGGCTCGCTGATCGACCGGATGTCGATCGGCACGCTGAAAGTCCACCACATGGCGCTGCAGGCCGAACGCGCCGACGCCGACGACGCGCACCGCCAGCGCTGCACGGCCAGGCTGGCGAGTCTGCGCCAGCAACGCGATCACCTCGGCCGCTGCCTGCGCCAGCTGTGGTCCGGCATGCTGGCCGGCCGCTGCACCTACCGGGCGCACCATCAATTCAAGATGTACAACGATCCCGCGCTGAATCCCTTCCTCTATCGCACCGCCGCGTCGCTCGATGCCGCGGGCCGCGCGCGGGAGGCGTGATGGCCGGCTGCCTCCCATGACCACCGGCGCCGTTGGCGAACACGCTGGCGCCATCGTCCCCGACGTACGCCGCATCGCCGTGCTGCGCGCCAACGCGGTCGGCGACTATGTGCTGACGCTGCCCGCGCTGCAGGCGCTGAAGGCCGCCTATCCGCAAGCGACGCTGGCCCTGCTGGGCAAGCGCTGGCATGCGGAATTCCTCGATGGCAGGCCGGGGCCGGTCGACGAGGTGATCTGCCTGCCTGCCGTATCGGGCGTCACGGCGCCAGCCGATGCGCCGGAGCCGGCCGCCGAAGACGGCGACGCACTACGCGATTTTCTGTCCCAGATGCGGCGCCGCCGCTTCGATCTGGCCCTGCAGCTGCATGGCGGCGGCCGGTACAGCAATCCGCTGGTGCGGGCGCTCGGCGCACGCGTGACGGCCGGCTTCTGCGCACCGGGCGCCAGCGCGCTCGATCGCAATTTCCCTTACCTGACGCCCGACATCGACCTGCATCCACGCGCCTTGCTGCTGCTCGAATGCGTGGCGCTGGTGGGCGCACGGGCAAGCGCGATCGAGCCGCGGCTGTCGTTGCGAGCGCGCGATCATGAGGCGCTCGCGGCCGCCCTGCCGGCCGTGCCTGACATGACTCAGCCGCTGGTGGTGCTGCAGCCGGGCGCGACCGATCCGCGCCGCCGCTGGCGGGCGAACGGCTTTGCCGCGGTGGGCGATGCGCTGGCCGCGCAGGGCGCGCTCGTCGCGATCAACGGCGATCCGTCGGAAGCGGAGCTGGTGCATCGCGTCGCCGCCGCGATGCGGCATCGGCCGCTGGCGTTGCCGGGCACGCTGTCGCTCGGCGCCCTGTGCGCGCTGCTAGCGCGGGCGCACCTGGTGGTGTCCAACGATACCGGGCCCGCGCATCTGGCCCGCGCGCTCGACGTGCCCACCGTCACGCTGTACTGGATCGGCAATCTGCCCAGCTACGGCCCGCTGTCGGCGCGATGGCATCGCGTGGCGGTGTCATACGGCGTCGATTGCCCGGTATGCGGGGCACGCGTGATCAATGCGCTCGATGGCCATTGCGGCCACGGCGCGTCCTTGCTCGACGAGATCGCCGCCGACGCGGTCGTCGGCCTGGCGCTGCAGGCGTATCGGGCCAGCCTGGAGCGCAACAACGATGGCGCGCGCCGGGTCGATCCCCTCAGCCGACCCGCGCCAGGATCTGCCCGCCCCCATAGCTCGACTGCACCGGCGGCGTGCCACCCAGCGTCACGCGGATCGCGCAGTACTTGAACTCCGGGATCTTGCCGAACGGATCGAGCGCCGGATTGGTCAGCTTGTTGATCGCCGCCTCGTAGTAGCAGAACGGCACGAACACCGCGCCGCGCGGCGTGCCCTCGTCCGCGCGCGCATACAGCGCGACCTCCCCGCGGCGCGACGCCAGCGTGATGACGTCGCCTGGCTTGCCGCCCCACTGCGCCAGATCGAGCGGATGAACCAGCGCGGTCGGATCGGGCTCGAGCGCGTCGAGCACCCCTGCCCTTCGCGTCATGCTGCCGGTATGCCAGTGTTCGAGCTGGCGTCCGGTGATCAGCACGAACGGATAGTCCTGGTCCGGGCGCTCGGCCGCCGGCACGATATCGGCCGGCACGAAGCGCGCGCGCCCGGTCGGCGTGGGGAAGTCGTCGGTGAAGATCACCGGCTCGCCGGCATCGCCTTCCTCGCGGCACGGGTAGGTCACCGCGTGTTCGCGCTGCAGCCGGTCCCAGGTGATACCCGCGATGCTCGGCATCGCCAGCCGCATTTCGTCGAACACATCGGCCACGTCGCCGTAGCGCCAATCCAGGCGGAGCTGCGCGGCCATCTGCTGGATGATCCACAGGTCCTGGCGCGCCTGTCCCGGTGGATCGATGGCCTGCCGGCCGAGCTGCACGATGCGGTCGGTATTGGTGAAGGTGCCGGTCTTCTCGGGGAAGGCCGAGGCCGGCAATACCACGTCGGCGAGATAGGCGGTCTCGGTCAGGAAGATGTCCTGCACCACCAGATGATCGAGCGCCGCCAGCGCCTCGCGCGCGTGCTGCGCGTCGGGGTCCGACATCGCCGGGTTCTCGCCCATGATGTACATGCCGCGCACCTCGCCGCGCTCGATGGCCTGCATCACCTCGACCACCGTCAAACCCGGCTGGCGATCCAGCGGCGTGCCCCACAGCGCCTCGAAGCGCGCCGCGGCGTCGGCATCGTCGACGCGCCGGTAGTCCGGATACATCATCGGAATCAGCCCGGCGTCCGAGGCGCCCTGCACATTGTTCTGGCCGCGCAGCGGATGCAGGCCGGTGCCGGGCCGGCCGATCTGGCCGGTCATCAGCGCCAGCGCGATCAGGCAGCGCGCATTGTCGGTGCCGTGCACGTGCTGCGACACGCCCATGCCCCACAGGATCATCGCGCTGCCGGCGGTCGCGTAGAGCCGCGCGACATGGCGGATCGTCTCCGCGTCGATGCCGCAGATCGGCGCCATCGCCTCGGGGCTGTAGGCGGCGACATTGCGTTCGAGCTCTTCGTAGCCAATCGTGCGGCTCTCGATGAAGTCGCGATCGACCAGCCCCTCGGTGACGATCACATGCATCATCGCGTTGAGCAGCGCGACATCGGTGTCTGGCTGGAACTGCAGGAAGCGATAGGCGAAGCGCGCCAGGTCCGAGCGGCGCGGATCGGCGACGATCAGCTTGGTGCCATTGCGCACGGCATTCTTGATCCAGCTCGCCGCGACCGGGTGATTGACGGTCGGATTGGCGCCGATCAGGATCACGACCTCGGCCTTGCCCACATCGATCACCGGATTGGACACCGCGCCCGAGCCGATCCCTTCGAGCAACGCGGCCACCGACGAGGCATGGCACAGCCGCGTGCAGTGGTCGACGTTGTTGCTGCCGAAGCCGGTCCGCACCAGCTTCTGGAACAGATAGGCTTCCTCGTTGCTGCCCTTGGCCGAGCCGAAGCCGGCCAGCGCGCGCTTGCCATGCGTATCGCGAATGCGCGCCAGGCCGCCGCCGGCCAGCGCCAGCGCTTCCTCCCACGTGGCCTCGCGGAACACCTCCATCGCGCGCTCGGGGTCCATCACCGCATCGCCGCGCTTGGGCACCCCCTCGCGGCGCACCAGCGGCACCGTCAGGCGATGCGGATGGGCGGCGTAGTCGAAGCCGTAGCGGCCCTTGACGCAGAGCCGCGCGTGATTGGCCGGGCCATCGCGTCCCTCGACGTACTGGATGCGGTTGTCCTTGACGTGGTAGGTCAGCTGGCAGCCCACGCCGCAATAGGGGCAGACCGATTGCACCTGCTTGTCCGGCACCGCCAGCGCCGCGGCGCGCGCCGGCATCAGCGCGCCGGTCGGGCAGGCCTGCACGCATTCGCCGCAGGCCACGCAGGTCGACGTGCCCATCGGATCGTCCATGTCGAACACGATCTTCGCGTCCGCGCCGCGCAACGCGATGCCGATCACGTCATTGGCCTGCTCGTCGCGGCAGGCGCGCAGGCAGCGCGTGCACTGGATGCAGGCATCGAGATTGACCGCGATGGCCGGATGCGACAGATCGGGCGCCACGGATTCGCGCGGCGCGAAGCGCGGCTTGCCGATCTCGAGCCGCGCGGACCATTGGTCAAGTTCGCTGTCGCGCGTGTAGGCGGTCTCGGGCATGTCCGACTGCAGCAGCTCGAGCACCATGCTCTGCGCCTTGCGCGCGCGCGGCGAATCGGTCTGCACGTTCATGCCGTTGGCCGGCTGCCGGCAGCACGACGGCGCCAGCACGCGCTCGCCGTCGATCTCGACCATGCAGGCGCGGCAGTTGCCCGCCGGCTCCAGGCCGTCCTTGTAGCACAGGTGCGGAATCTCGACGCCTTCGCGCTTGGCCACTTGCAGCAGCGTTTCGCCGGGCGCGGCCACCACTTCGCGGCCGTTCAGCTGGAAGGCGACCGAAGCCGGGTCGGAGGCTTGGACGAGGGCGCGTTCGGCGCGGGTCAATGCATTCATGGCGGTCTCGTGGATCTGTCGTACGGCGTCTTCGGGCGACGTCTTGCAGCGTCTTGCAGCTCAGGCCAGCTCGTGCGGGAAATAGCGGATCACGCAGTCGATCGGATTGGGTGCGGCCTGCCCCAGCCCGCAGATCGACGCATCGCGCATCACCGCCGACAGGTCGGCCAGCGCCTCGCGGTCCCACTGCGGCTGCGCGATCAGCTGCACGGCCTTGGCCGTGCCGACGCGGCACGGCGTGCACTGCCCGCAGGACTCGTGCGCGAAGAAATGCATCAGGTTGCGCGCCACGTCGACGGCGCGATCGTGGTCCGACAACACCACCACCGCCGCCGAGCCGATGAAGCAGCCATGCGGCTGCAGCGTGTCGAAGTCCAGAGGGATATCGCCCATCGACGCGGGCAGGATGCCCCCCGACGCGCCGCCGGGCAGATAGCCGTAGAAACGGTGGCCATCGAGCATGCCACCGCAATACTCGTCGATCAGCTCGGTGATGGTGATGCCGGCCGGGGCCAGATGCACGCCCGGCTTGTTGACGCGGCCCGACACCGAGAACGAGCGCAGCCCCTTGCGTCCATGCCGGCCCTGTCCGGCGAACCACTCCGGTCCGCGTTCGAGGATGTCGCGCACCCAGTACAGCGTCTCGAAGTTGTGCTCCAGCGTCGGCCGGCCGAACAGGCCGACCTGCGCCACATAGGGCGGGCGCAGCCGCGGCCAGCCGCGCTTGCCTTCGATCGATTCGATCATCGCGGACTCTTCGCCGCAGATATAGGCGCCGGCGCCGCGCCGCAATTCGATCGGCGGCAGATCGGCGCACGGCGGGTCGTCGCGCAGCCGCCGCAGTTCCTCGGTCAGCAGCGCGCGGCAGCCGGCGTACTCGTCGCGCAGGTAGATATAGATCGCATCGACCTGCACGACCTTGGCGGCGATCAGCATGCCCTCGATGAAGCGATGCGGATCGCGCTCCAGATAGAAGCGGTCCTTGAAGGTACCGGGTTCGCCTTCGTCGATATTGACTGCCATCAGGCGCGGGCCGGCCTCGGCCCGCACGATGCGCCATTTGCGTCCCGTCGGGAAACCGGCGCCACCGAGGCCGCGCAGTCCCGCATGCTCCATCGTCGCGATGGCGTCGTCGGTCGACAACGCGCCTTCGGCCACGGCGCGCAAGGTCCGGTAACCGCCCTGCTCCCGATACGCCAGATAGTCGACGTACGGCTCGGGCTCATGACGCACGGCGCCCGTGGCCACGCGTTCGACGATCGCTTCCGCGCTCGCCACGTCGACCGGATTCTGTCCGACCAGCGCCGCCGGCGCGCGCTCGCAACGGCCGATGCACGGTGCGGCGACCACGCGCACGTCGGTGCCGAGCAGCGCCGGCAGCTTGGCGAGCAGCGACTGCGCACCGGCCATCTCGCACGCGATGCCCTCGCAGACGCGCACGGTCAGCGCGGGAGGCGGCGCGATGGTCCCGTCGGCATCCTCGCGCACGACGTCGAAGTGGTGATAGAAGGTCGCGACCTCGTAGACCTCGGCCTGCGACATCTTCATCTCGGCGGCCAACGCCGCCAGATGTGGCGCGGCCAGCTGGCCATAGCGATCGTTGATCGCGTGCAGATGCTCGATCAGCAGATCGCGCCGGCGCGGCGCCTCGCCGAGCAGCGCGCCGACCTCTGCCAGCGCGGCAGGATCGACCTGTCGTCCCTTGGGTTGTCGGCGCTTGCGCTGCCGGCCGATGCTCTCGACCGGAATGGGGATCACGACCTGGTTCATGGCCATCTCTGTTCGTTGTCCTGGATGCCTTGGGGAAAGCGGCGTGGGGGGACGCCGCCGGGTCGATGATAGCGCCATCGGCCATGGCCCCTTCCGCTGCTGCTTCCAGCGCCTACCGGCATCACGGTGGGCGCGCCCGCGTTCGCTGCAGACCCTGCTACGTCAGATCGAGGCGGCACGACTGGCGAGTGCGTCGGCGGCGCCTTCAGTGCTATACGGTATGTGATATATCAATTAGGTCAAGGCGATTTCCCGGGCGGGCCCGGCCGAGGCGCAATGGTGCGATGGAGAAAGGCCTGGATCCGCGCGTTGCGCCAAGACGGACACCGCTGCGTGGTGCGCATGGACGCCACGGCAGTCCGTAGCGGCAAGCCTTGACATATCAGTGAGTTAGCGAGGCATCCCGCATCAATCGGGCATGCCGGGACGCAAGGGCGTGGCGGGACCGTCGCGTCCGATCGGGCTCGCGTGCCTGTCATTTCGAGAGCGGCACTGAGGGTAAATCCCTATGCGGGCGGCAGGCGGATCGGCGAACGGACCATGACGCACGCAGCGCGGGAAAGAACGACGCGGGGGAAATAAAGAAGGAAGGACTGGAGAAGGGAGGACGGAGGAACAAGACACTGCTTGCCGCGGTGCGGCCGCGCCCGCCTGCCGAAGGTCACGGCAAGCGGGGGCGCGGCCAGCAAACCGCGTCAGGCATGGGTCAGCACGAACTGGCCGGCCGCCTTGTGCGAGTCTTCGCTTGCGTCATCGTCCTGGGAGGCGCTACCGAAGCCGGCGAAGCGGCCGTGCACCTGGGCGCGCAGCAGCGCCGGCGTCGGCAGCAAGGTCGCGAGCAGCACGGTGGCGGACACGCCGAGGGAGAACAGGCCAAGCGACAGCAGGGTCAACAGGGTGGTTTGCATCTGGACACTCCGATAAGACATCAATCAAGGAGTGGCCAGTATATGGTGCAACGCACCAGATGTAAATATTCTGTATGTGATATATCAAGAAGCGCCCAATGCTGTCGTTCCTGTGCCACAGACCTCGGTCATCCGGTTTTCAATGCCACATCCAGTCCCTCCTGCTCGGTGATCACGCGCCAGATGGCCGCGGCATTGGGCTTCAGCGACCGCCCCTTGCGGCGCACCAGCATCACTTGCATGGCGGCGTGCGGGCGCAGCGGCAGCAACACCACGCCGGGTAGGACACCGGCGGCGCGGGCGCGCGACGGCACCACGCCCAGCCCTTGCCGCCGCGCCACCATGCCGAGCACCGCGCAGAAGTGGCCCAGGGGCCGATATACCCGGGGACGCACGTGGTAAGCGGCCATGGCGCGCTCGATGGCCGCCAGCATGCCCGACTGGCGGTCGAGCCCGAACAGCTGCGCATCGTTCAGGTCGCCCCATCCGAGCGCCTCGCGCGAGGCCAGCGGATGGCCGGTCGGCAGCACCGCGTGGAAGGTCTCCTCGTAGAGCAGCTCGAATTGCAGCTCGGCGCAAGGCTCCGGATCGCTGACCACCGCGAAATCGACCTCGCCGCCGCGCACCGAATGCAGCGCCGCTTCCGGGCCGACATCGCGCAGCACGATATCGATGTCCGGCCACGCGTCCTGGCCGGCCTGCAGCCATGCCGGCGCCAGCATGGAAGACAGCATCGGCCCCACCGCCAGCTGCACGCGCCCATGCGCCGGCCGCGCGCTGGAGTGCGTTTCGTGCAAGGTCTGTTCGACCTCGTCGATCAGATGGCAGATGCGTTCGGACAGCAGCGTGCCGGCCTCGGTCAGCTCGACCTGGCGCGTGGTGCGGTCGAACAGGCGCAGGTCGATTTCCTCTTCCAGCTCGCGCACGCTGCGGCTGACGGCGGACTGCGTCAGTCCCAGTTCGGCGGCGGCACGGGTGAAACTGCGATGCCGCGCGACGGCGGCGAAGGCCTTCAACTGCGGAAGCGAGACATTCATCGTGGTCTCCTCTGGCACCGCATGCCTCGTGGGCGCGCGGCCGCTGCGGGTGCCGCCAGCGTGGGCTGGCGGCGCAGCGCTGTGCTTTTGTTATGACGCCACGGTCGTTCCCGCGGGGGTGCGCGAACGCCGATGGGTCCTTGGATGCTAGTGCAAACGACTATCCACGACGCCTTAACTTTTTTATTAAGATCATTGACGACCGTCTATGGATCGGCGGCGCTGCCGCAATGCGCGCACTGTGCGCCGCAGCGAAACGATCCCGATCACGCGCCGCAGCAAGCGGCGCGTCGACCGAAGAGGCCGCCATGAAAAACGCCACGCTGCGCCAGCTCAAGGTCTTCGAAACGGTCGCCCGTCACCTGAGCTTTTCGCGCGCGGCCGAGGAATTGCACCTGACGCAGCCCGCCGTCTCGACGCAGGTCCGCCAGCTCGAGAACCATGTCGGCCTGCCGCTGTTCGAGCAGCTCGGCAAGAAGATCTACCTGACTCCCGCGGGCACCGAGATGCTGCACTACAGCCGCAGCATCATCCAGCAGTTCCGCGAGGCGGAGGACGCGATGGCGCAGCTCAGCGGCATCGCCGGAGGCCGGCTCAATATCGCAGTGATCAGCGCGGGCGATTACTTCTTCCCCCGCGTGATCGCCGAATTCATGCGGCGCCATCCCGGCGTGACGCTGAACCTGGCGGTGCACAACCGCGAGGAACTGCTGCACCAGCTGGCCGGCAACCTGACGGACCTCGCCGTGATGGTGCGCCCGCCGGCCGGCATGGACACCGTCAACGAATCGTTCGCGCCCCACCCCTACGTCATCGTCGCGGCGCCCGACCATCCGCTGGTCGGCAGGCGCAACGTGCCGCTGTCCGCGCTGGCCGACGAGGCCTTCATCTGTCGCGAGAAGGGCTCGGACACCTGGAACTCGATGCAGGAGGGCTTCGCGGCGCGGCTGCAGAACCTGCGCATCACGATGGAGATCAAGAGCACCGAGACCATCAAGCAGGCCGTGATCGCCAACATGGGCATCGCCTTCCTGTCGGCCCACACGGTCGCGCTGGAACTGCGCACCGGCCATCTGGCCGTGCTGGACGTCGAAGGCTTCCCGGTGATGCTGAACTGGTACGTGGTCCATCGCAAGAACAAGCGGCTGCCGCCGGTGGCGCTGGCGTTCAAGCATTTCCTGCTCAGCGAAGGCGCGGCGCAGATCGATCGCATCACCGCGGTGGCCGGGCTGATTCGCGGCAAGGGGGCCGCTGCGGCTCGCCCCTAGCGCCGCGCTGCGCAACCTCGATGCATAAACGATGGCTTATGGTTTTGCCGATCAACTTCAATTGTTATTAATCGTTCCCGCCCCCTATTCTGCCGGCATGTCCCACCGCACCGGCATAGGAGAGCGACCATGGAACAAGCGCAGATCGAACGGCAGAACGACGTCCCCGCCGCAGCCGCGGACCCGCAGTTCCCGGTACAGGCGCAACTTGCCGCCTACAACTCGGCCTTCGTCGAACTGGAGTTGCCCTTTCATTGGGACGAGGCGATGTACCGCTGGCTGTGCGGCGTGGTCGATTGCGAGCGCACCCAGATCGCGCACTACATCGAGACCTATCACGCGCATCTGCTGACGGCCTATGAGGCGCCGTTCCTGAGCCAGCTGATCCTGGAGAAGAAGAACGGCTATCTGGCAGCGATGGGCCGGCGCGTCAGCTGAAGCGCCCTGAATCGCTCCGGATCGCCCTGAATCGCCGCTTCCGCGAATTACCACCACGTCGTTCCCGCGCACGCGGGAACCCAGCGTCTCCAGCAGCGAAGTCGAAAGCCACTGGGTCCCCGCCTGCGCGGGGACGACGCGCTATTGGCTTGCTCCTACTTCGCGCCCGGCGAACGCGCGCTGCCCATGCCGGCACGCGCACCGATCGCGATCGCCGCTGCCGCGACCGCGGCCAGCGCCAATCCTGCCAGCACTACCATCGGGCCATTGCCGCCGGACAACCAGGCGGTCGCCATGGCAAGCCCCAATCCCCCGGTGCATCCCGCATGCAGCGCGAACGCACCGGTGTGCCTGAAGCCCGCCAGGCCGGCCAGCATCAAGGCGCCAGCCAGCAGATAAGCCAGTTGTTGCGGGTCCGTCATGGCAGGCCTCCATTGCAATGGCAAGCCAGGGGGCGGCGCCTTGCCGCGCGGGCTAGCCGCCGACCGGATTGACCAGCGCACCGATGCCTTCGATGCGCACTTCGACGACCGCGCCGGCCTTCATCGACCCCACGCCAATCGAGGTGCCGCAAGCGATCACGTCGCCCGGCATCAGCGTCATGTCGCGCGACAGCCGGCTGACGATCTGCTCGGGCGTGAAGATCATGTCGTCCAGCGGATAGCGCTGGCGCTCGGCGCCGTCGAGCCGCGTGACCACGCTGGCGTCGCGCCAGTCGAAGCCGGTGACGATCGTCGGGCCGATGCAGCCGAAGGTATCGAAGCCCTTGGCGCGGCACCACTGCGGGAAGTTCGGGTCTTCGGCAATCAGGTCGGCCGCGGTGACATCGTTGACGACCGTATAGCCGAAGATATGCGCCGCCGCGTCGGCCACCGGCACATCGCGGCACACGCGTCCGATCACGATGCCGAGCTCGCCCTCGAACACGATCTTGCCGCCGTAGCCGACCGGCCGCGCGATGGTGTCGCCTGGGCCCGCCAGCGAGGTGCCGGGCTTGATCAGGAACAGCGGATGCGCGGGCTCGGGCTTGCCCAGCTTCTGGGCCAGCGCGCGGAAGTTGTTCCACAGCGCGACGATCTTCGACGGCTCGCAGGGGGCGAGCAGCCGCACCTCGTTGCGCGGAAACGAAACGCCGGTCGGGTTCGGCGAGGCGTAGCCCGGGCCGTCGTATTCGAACACCCGCTCGCCATCGAGCCGGCCCATCCGTGGCCGGCCATCGCCGGCGTCGAAGCGAATCCAGGTTTGCATGGGGTCTCCTGTGGCGGGTGGTTGTTATCGGCGGTGTTGGGGCGCTGCCCTCTCCCCCGGCCCCTCTCCCGCGAGCGGGAGAGGGGAGAAAACACCGGGCTGCCGCAATCACGATCAGCATGCGCCGACCGCTCTCCCCTCTCCCGCCATTGCGGGAGAGGGGTTGGGGGAGAGGGCAAGCGGCGCCTCCCAACGCAGCCGCCCTCCCCCAATTGCGCGCGCTCAGATCTTGCCCGCGCCCCGCGCCCACTTGTACTTCGCACCGAGCACCGCGACCGGGATCTCGGTCGAGTACGCGTAGGCCGGCACCCCATGCTGGTACAGGTATTCGGCCGCTTCCTCGACCTGCACGTCGCCCGCCAGCGAGGCCACGATCGGCTTCTCGATGCCCTTGGCCGCCATCTCCTCCTTGACCTCGACCACCAGCTTGGCGAACACCATAGGCGGCGTGATGATCGTGTGCCAGTAGCCGAGGATGATCGCGTGAATGCGCGGATCCTCCAGGCCCAGCTTGATCGTGTTGCGATAGGTCGTCGGCGGCTCGCCCCCGGTGATGTCGACCGGATTGCCGGCCGCGCCGAACGGCGGGATGAACTTGCGGAAGGCCGCGTCCAGGTCCTCGGGCATCGTCATCAGCGACAGCCCGTTGTCGACGCAGGCATCGGACAGCAGCACGCCCGAGCCGCCCGCGCCGGTGATGATCACCACGTTCTCGCCCTTCGGCGTCGGCAGCTTCGGAATGCCGCGCGCGAACTCGAGCAGGTCGCGCAGCGAGCGGGCGCGAATCACGCCGCATTGCTTGAAGACATCCTCGTAGATGCGGTCGTCGCCGGCCAGCGCGCCGGTGTGCGAGCTCGCCGCGCGCGCGCCCAGGCTGGTGCGGCCGGCCTTGAGCACCACCACCGGCTTGACCTTCGACACGCGAGCCGCCGCTTCGGCGAACGCGCGCCCGTCCTTCAGGTCCTCGCAATGCTGCGCGATGATCTCGGTCTCGTCGTCCTGCTCGAAGAAAGTCAGCAGATCGTCTTCGTCGATGTCGGACTTGTTGCCCAGGCCCACGATGGCGGACACGCCCATCTTGGCCGAGCGCGAGAAGCCGATGATGGCCATGCCGATGCCGCCCGACTGCGAGGACAGCGCGGCCTTGCCCTTGACGTCATAAGGCGTGCAAAACGTCGCGCACAGGTTCTTCGGCGTGTAGTAGAAGCCGTAGATGTTGGGCCCCATCAAGCGGATGTTGTACTTGCGCGCGATCGCGACGATCTCTTCCTGGCCTTCGACGTTTCCGGTCTCGGCAAAGCCCGATGGAATCAGTACCGCGCCGGGGATGCCCTTCTTGCCGACTTCCTCCAGCGCCTGCGCCACCAGCTTGGCCGGAATCGCAAACACTGCCACGTCGATCTCGCCCGGCACGTCCAGCACGCTCTTGTACGCGGTCATGCCCATGATTTCCTGGGCCTTCGGGTGGATCGGATAGATCTTTCCCTGGTAGCCGCCGTTGATCAGGTTCTTCATCACCGAATTGCCGATCTTGCCGTCCTCGGACGAGGCGCCGATCACCGCGACGGTGTCGGGCCGCATGATGCGGTTCATCTGCGCGACGATCTGCTCCTGCGTCGGGCGATAGCGCTGCGGCTGCGGCGCATGGTCGAGCACGATGCGCACGTCGGCCGCGATCGCGCCGCTCGGGCTCGCGAACACCGGGTTCAGGTCGAGCTCCGCGATCTCGGGGAAGTCGGTGACCAGCTGCGACACGCGCTGGATCATGTTGGCGAGCGCCGCGCGATCGACCGGCTCGGCGCCGCGCACGCCCTTGAGCACCTGCGCGGCGGCGATGCCGTCGAGCATGCCGAGCGCGTCCTGCTCGCTGGCCGGCGCCATCCGGAACGTGATGTCCTTGAGCACCTCGACCAGCACGCCGCCGAGGCCGAAGGCCACCAGCTTGCCAAACGACGGATCGGTGACCGCGCCGATGATGACCTCCTGGCCGCCGCCGATCATCTTCTGCACCTGCACGCCCAGGATGTCCGCCTTGGCGTCGTAGCGCTTCGCGTTATCCAGGATGGTCTGATAGCCCTGCTCGACCTTCTGCGCGTTGTCGAGGCCGACCAGCACGCCGCCGGCCTCGGTCTTGTGCAGGATGTCCGGCGACACGATCTTCATTACCACCGGAAAGCCGATGCGGCCCGCCAGCTCGACCGCCTCGGCCGGCGACTTCGCCAACCCTTCGCCCGGCACGGCAATGCCATAGGCATCGCAGACCAGCTTGCCTTCGGGCGCGGTCAGCGCGGTGCGTCCCTGTTCCTTGGCGGTGGCGAGAATATTGCGCACCGCGTCCTTGTCATACGCCATGTCAGACCTCCATCGGGTCATGGTTGCAGCGGAGTTTGCGAACGAAGGGCGGCGCCGGGCCGCCCAGGGCAAGGCGGCGTCAGACCGCGCCGGCCGCGCGCAGCGCCTCGATCTGCGCGGGCGTGCGGCCCAGCCATTCCAGGATCTCGGTGGTGTGCTCGCCCAGCAGCGGCGAGCGATCGACCTGGACCGGCGATTCCGACAGATTGATCGGACAGCCGAGCTGCACGTAGCGGCCGCGCTGCGGGTGGTCGACCTCGACCAGATAGCCGCGCTCGTACAGCGAGCGGTCCTCGATCAGGTCCTTCATCGACAGGATCGGGCCGCACGGCACGTCAACCTCGTTGAGCGCTTCCATGACCTCGAACTTGGTGCGCGTGCGCGTCCATTTCTCGATGATCGAGAAGCACTCGGGCAGGCACTTGAGGCGGGCCTCCGGCGTGGCGAACTGCGGATGCGAGATCAGGTCCTCGCGCCCGCACAGCCGCATCAGCGGTTCCCAGCCCTGCGGTTGCACGATCACGTAGACGTAATCGTTGGCGCCTCCCGGCGCGCAGCGCAGCGCCGCACCCGGCTGCCCGCCGCCCGACGCATTGCCCGCGCGCGGCACGTAGTCGCCGAATTCCTTGTTCGGGTACTCGCGCAGCGCGCCGGCCGCCAGGCGCTGCTGGTCGCGCAGCTTGACGCGGCACAGGTTCAGCACCGCGTCCTGCATCGCGACCTCGACGCGCTGGCCCGTGCCGGTCTGTTCGCGCTGCAGCAGCGCGGCCAGGATGCCGATCACGCAATGCACGCCGGTGCCCGAATCGCCGATCTGCGCCCCGGTGACGGTCGGCGGCCCTTCCTCGAAGCCGGTGGTCGAGGCGGAGCCGCCCATGCACTGCGCGACGTTCTCGTAGGCCTTGCAGTCGGCGTACGGTCCGGGGCCGAAGCCCTTGATCGAGGCGTAGATCAGCCGCGGGTTGAGCGCGCGCAGCCGGTCCCAGTCGAAGCCCGCGCGATCGAGCACGCCCGGGCCGAAGTTCTCGACCAGCACGTCGCAGCGCTCGACCAGGTCCTCCAGCAGCGCCTTGCCTTCCGGCGTCTTCATGTTCAGCGTCAGGCTGCGCTTGTTGGAGTTCAGCATCGTGAAATAGAGGCTGTCCGCGTTGGGCACATCGCGCAGCTGGCTGCGCGTAATGTCGCCCCGGCCGGGCAGCTCCACCTTGATCACGTCCGCCCCCAGCCACGCCATCAGCTGCGTGGCCGACGGCCCCGCCTGCACGTGCGTCATGTCCAGGATGCGTACTCCTTCCAATGCCTTGCTCATGGCGTCGTCTCCTCGCCTCTATGGTGTGATCGTGGGTTGCACGGGAGCCGGATCGGCGCGGCCGGTGCGCTTGGGCATGCAAGGGCGTGCGTCGCCCACCCGATGCGCTGCGCCTTGTTCAGGCGCTGCACATCGGTTGTCGCTCGCCGCGATGCCGCCGCCGGCCGGCAGCCGGCTACTTGTACATGGTCTGGTTCTTGGTGCCCGGGGCGTATTCGCGCGGATCGACCCAGATATTGATCACCGCGGATTTGCCGGTGCGGGCGATCGACTCGCGCCCGCGCTGCAGCGCGCTGGCGATCTGCGCGGGGTCGCGCACCTCCTCGCCATAGCCGCCGAGCATCTGCGCGAACTGGCTGAACGGCACGTCGGACAGCAGGTTGCCGACGTTGCCGCGCGACTCGCCGTACTTGGCCAGTTGCCCGTAGCGGATCTGGTTCATCGCCGAGTTGTTGCCGATTACCGCGAGATACGGCACGCCGAAGCGGTTGGCGGTCTCCATGTCGAAGGCCGTCATGCCGAAGGAGCCGTCGCCGTAGTAGCACAGCACCTCCTTGCCCGGGTTGGCCAGCCCCGCCGCGATCGCAAAGCCGGTGCCGACGCCGAGCGAGCCCAGCGCGCCCGGGTCCATCCACTGGCCGGGATTGCGCGGCCGCACCGCCTGCGCGGAGATCGTGACCACGTCGCCGCCGTCGCCGATGTAGATGGTGTCCTCGCCGAGGAAGTTGTTCAGCTCGTGGGCGACGCGATACGGATGGATCGGCGTGTTCTCCGACAGGAACAGCGGCATCAGCTTCTCGGTGGCCACGCCTTCGGCCTCGGTCAGCTGCCCCATCCACTTCTGGCGCGCCTGGCGCTTGTCCTGCTTGATGCGGCCGCCGGCGGCCTGCAGCACCGCGCCGAGGATCGCGCCGGGATCGCCGACCATGCCCAGGTCGATCTCGCGGTTCTTGCCGACGGTGCGGTAGTCCATATCGATCTGCACCAGCGTCAGTTCCTTGCTGATGCGCTTGCCGTAGCCCATGCGGAAGTCGAACGGCGTGCCGACGATGACCAGCACATCGGCGTTGGCGAAGGCCTGCGAGCGGGTGCGGTCGAAATGATGCGGATCGCCCGGCGGCAGCAGGCCGCGGCTGGCGCCATTGAAATAGCCCGGAATATCGAGGCCGCGCAGCAGCGCGATCGCTTCTTCATGACCGCGCGCGGTCCACACCTGCTGGCCGAACAGGATCGCCGGCCGCTCCGCGTTGACCAGGATGTCGGCCAGCTTCTCGATATCGCGCGGATCGCCGATCGACTTGGTCGAGGCGCGATAGTGGCCGGGGCGCGGCACCACCGCGCGCGCGACGTCGACCTCGCGGTCCAGCACGTCGCGCGGAATTTCCAGATAGGCGGGTCCGGGCGCGCCGTTGAAGCATTCGCGCGCGGCCATCGAGATCATGTCGGCAACGCGCTCGGTGCTCGGCACGGTGGCGGCGAACTTGGTGATCGGCGCCATCATGTCGACGTGCGGCAGATCCTGCAGGGAGCCCATCTTGTGCTGCGTCAGCGCGCCCTGCCCGCCGATATGCAGCACCGGGCTTTCGGAACGGAAGGCCGTCGCGATGCCGGTAACGGCGTTGGTACAGCCCGGTCCCGCGGTGGTCACCACGCAGCCGAGCTTGCCGGTCTGGCGCGCATAGCCGTCCGCCGCATGCGCGGCGACCTGTTCGTGACGCACGTCGATGATGCGGATCCCTTCGTCGACGCAGCCATCGTAGATGTCGATGATGTGGCCGCCGCAAAGCGTGAAGATGGTATCGACCCCTTCATTCTTCAGCGCCCGCGCGACCAGATGGCCGCCCGACACGATGCCGGCTTCCCGGCTCTTCTGCTTCAGGGTGTCATCGGCCGTCGTCGATTCCGGCCGCAGCGATACGACTGCAGACATGTGTTGGTCTCCTCGTTGGACTCCGGGCGCGCCCTTTCCGTGGGCAACGCACCGCTTCACCTTCTTCTCGGCAGGGCTGCCGGCTTGCGACGCGAATCGATCGTTTCGGGCGATCTTGATGACATACCGTATGTGATATATCAAAGGTCGGCAAGGAGAAAATGTGGGGAAACCGCAGGATTTCGACGACGCATCGCAGCAAAACGGCCGTTTTCTTGCCGATAAATGCGTGCAACTTCTATAAACACCGTCGCTGAGACTTGACCTGAATCAATCCCGGGGCGGCGCGCCACGGCGTCCCGAGCAGGCCAATATTTCGCCTTGTTGTGTGTTGATATATTACATACCATATTCACGCAGGCGCCTGGCGCAATGCCGCCCCTCCTGTCAGCCACCACAACGACGTATCGAAACCAGTGAGGAGACAGTGAACATTCACGAATATCAAGCCAAGGAGCTGCTGCGGCGTTACGACGTCGCCGTCCCGCGGGGCGCGGTCGCGTTCACGCCGGACGAGGCAGCCAATGCGGCGCGCACGCTGGGCGGCCCGCTCTGGGTCGTCAAATCGCAGATCCATGCCGGCGGCCGCGGCGCCGGGCGTTTCCAGAACGATCCCGGCGGCAAGGGCGGCGTGCGCGTCGCGCGCTCGCTCGAGGCCGTGCGCGAGGAAGCCGGCAAGATGCTCGGCGCGGTGCTGGTGACCAAACAGACCGGCGCCGCCGGACGCGAGGTGCGGCGCCTCTATGTCGAGGAAGGCTGCGATATCGCGCGCGAACTCTATTTCGGCATGCTGATCGACCGCGCCACCTCCCGCGTCACGCTGATGGCCTCGACAGAAGGCGGCATGGATATCGAGGAAGTGGCAGCACACACGCCCGAGAAGATCCTGAAGATGGCGATCGATCCGGCCACCGGCATGCAGCCCTTCCACGCACGGCGGCTCGCTTTCGGGCTGGGCCTGCGCGGCAAGCAGATCGGCGAGGCCACGCGGCTGTTCCTGTCGGCCTATCGCGCCTTCACCGAACTGGACGCCTCGATCGTCGAGATCAATCCGCTGGTCGTCACGCACAGCGGCCACGTAATGGCGCTGGACGCCAAGTTCAACTTCGACGACAACGCGCTGTTCCGCCATCCCGATATCGAAGCGATGCGCGACGAGGCCGAGGAAGACCCGGCCGAAACCGAGGCCGCGCGCCATGCGCTGAACTACGTCAAGCTCGACGGCAATATCGGCTGCATGGTCAATGGCGCCGGCCTGGCGATGGCCACGATGGACATCATCCAGCTGCACGGCGGCAAGCCGGCCAACTTCCTCGACGTCGGCGGCGGCGCGACGCGCGAGCGCGTGGCGACGGCGTTCCGGCTGATTCTGGCCGACCGCAATGTCGAAGGCATCCTCGTCAATATCTTCGGCGGCATCATGCGCTGCGACGTGATCGCCGAGGGCGTGGTCGCCGCCGCGCGCGAGGTCGATCTGACCGTGCCGCTGGTGGTGCGGCTCGAAGGCACCAACGTCGACCTGGGCAAGGCCATCCTGCGCGATTCGGGATTGCCGATCGTCTCGGCGGACGACCTCGCCGATGCGGCGACCAAGGTGGTGGCTGCCACGCAGGGCAAAAAACGCGGAGGACATTGAAATGGCCGTGCTGATCGACAACAACACCCGCGTGCTGTGCCAGGGCCTGACCGGCGCGCAGGGCAGTTTCCACACCGAACAGGCGCTGGCCTATGGCACGAAGATGGTCGGCGGCGTGACACCCGGCAAGGGCGGCGAATCGCATCTGGGCCTGCCGGTGTTCGACACGGTGGCCGAGGCGGCCGAGCGTACCGGTGCCCAGGCCTCGGTAATCTACGTGCCACCGCCCTTCGCGGCCGACGCAATCCTTGAGGCCATCGATGCCGGCCTCGAGCTGATCGTCTGCATCACCGAGGGCATCCCGGTGCTGGACATGGTGCGCGTCAAGCGCGCGCTGTCCGGCTCGCGCACGCGCCTGGTCGGTCCGAACTGTCCCGGCGTGATCACCCCGGGGCAATGCAAGATCGGCATCATGCCGGGCCATATCCATCGGCCCGGCGGGATCGGCGTGGTGTCGCGCTCCGGCACGCTGACCTATGAAGCGGTGGCGCAGACCAGCGCGGCCGGGCTCGGGCAGTCGACCTGCATCGGCATCGGCGGCGACCCCGTCAACGGCACCAACTTCATCGATTGCCTGAAGCTGTTTCTCGAGGACGACGACACCGAGGGCATCATCATGATCGGCGAGATCGGCGGCTCGGCGGAGGAGGAAGCCGCGCAGTTCCTGCGCGAGTCCGGCAGCGACAAGCCGGTGGTCGGCTTTATCGCCGGCACCACGGCGCCGCCGGGCCGGCGCATGGGCCATGCCGGCGCGATCATCTCGGGCGGCAGCGGTACCGCCGACGCGAAGATCGAGGCGATGCGCGCGGCCGGCATCCACGTGTCGCGCTCGCCGGCCGAACTGGGGCAGACCATGGCGAAAGCCCTGAACAGATAGGACAAGCGGTCTTGCCCCCAACGAGCCGCTGCCGTTGCCGGGCAGCGGTGGCGGCTCGCGCGGTATTCCATTCCCTGACATTCCCTGTCATTCCCCTCCAGCGCTTCGGCGCTTCGGCGTACCGACCTGTGCCACCGGCATCCGGGCGCCAAACCCTCCTCGCCGTTTTTCGCCATCCGCCATATCGGCGCGAATGGTTATATCGCGACGGCTGTCATCCCGGCGAAATGCGAATCGCGTATGGAAACCATACAAGCTCGCGACATGCACAGGAAAATTTTCAAGTCTGCTATAGAAAATTCCGACTTCTGATGCACAGGTGGCGTGCCTTATGATCAGCGCACAGTCACGGCAGCATTTAAAAACCGGATAAAAAAATGCTGTGATCTGTATTTCCGATATATCTATATCGCCCGCCGTTTATTGCCGCGCGGGATATACCGACACGCTCACACAAAGGAAATCGACATGGACATGCTCGCCGTGCAACGCGACCTCGCCATCCAGACCGAAGACAAATCCGGTCTCTATGTGCTCGATATGGCGATGGGGTACTCCGTTCAGGCCGCGCTGCGCGTTGCCGCGATGCTGGGCCTCGCCGACCATCTTCGCGATGGCCCGAAGACCGCCGCGGAGCTGGGCGCGGCAACCG
>JAPSLC010000107.1 GCA_031181345.1 Cupriavidus sp.
CGACAACCCGGTGGTGCGCGCGACGCTGCAGGAAGCGTCCGACGCGCTCGGCCAGGACCTGGCGCGCCTGATCGCCGAAGGCCCGGCCGAAGAGCTGAACCTGACCACCAACACCCAGCCGGTGATGCTGACCGCCGCGGTGGCGATCTACCGCGCCTGGCGCGAGGCCGGCGGCCCGGCCCCGGCGCTGGTGGCCGGCCATAGCCTGGGCGAGTACTCGGCGCTGGTCGCCGCCGGCGTGATTCCCTTTGCCGACGCCGTGCCGCTGGTGCGCTTTCGCGCCCAGGCGATGCAGGAAGCGGTGCCGGTGGGCGAGGGCGGCATGGCCGCGATCCTCGGCCTGTCCGACGACGACGTGCGCGCCGCCTGCGCCGAGGCCGCGGCCGCCGGCGTGGTCGAAGCCGTCAATTTCAACGCCCCGGCCCAGGTGGTGATCGCCGGCGCCAAGGCCGCGGTCGAGAAGGCCTGCGAGATCGCCAAGGCCAAGGGCGCCAAGCGCGCGCTGCCGCTGCCGGTCTCGGCGCCGTTCCATTCGTCGCTGCTCAAGCCCGCTTCGGACCGCCTGCGCGAGCGCATGGCCGGCCTGACTTTTGCGGCGCCGTCGATCCCGCTGATCAACAACGTCGACGTGGCGATCGTCAGCGATCCCGAAGCGATCAAGGACGCGCTGGTGCGCCAGGCCGCGGCGCCGGTGCGCTGGGTCGAGTCGGTGCAGAAGATGGCCGCCGACGGCATCACGCATGTGATCGAATGCGGCCCGGGCAAGGTGCTGGCCGGCCTGACCAAGCGCATCGACGGCAATCTGGTCGGCGGCGCGATCGTCGATCCGGCCTCGCTGCAGGACACGCTGGCGCTGGTGCGCGGCTGATCCGCGCAAGGCCGGGCGAACAAGGAGAAATAACGGGATGAGCAAGACCCTGGACAATCAGGTCGCGCTGGTGACGGGCGCCTCGCGCGGCATCGGCCGCGCGATCGCGCTGGAACTGGCCCGGCAGGGCGCACTGGTGATCGGCACGGCCACCAGCGAGAAGGGCGCCGCCGCGATCGGCGAATATCTGGCCGCCGAGCAGCTCAAGGGCACCGGCGCGGTGCTCGATGTCAACGACGCGGCGCGCTGCGAGGCGCTGATCGACGAGATCGTCAAGAACCACGGCGGCATCCATATCCTCGTCAACAATGCCGGCATCACGCAGGACCAGCTGGCGATGCGGATGAAAGACGACGACTGGAGCGCGGTGATCGACACCAACCTGACGGCGGTATTCCGGCTGTCGCGCGGTGTGCTGCGGCCGATGATGAAGGCGCGCGGCGGACGCATCATCAACATCACCTCGGTGGTCGGCTCCACCGGCAACCCGGGCCAGATGAACTATGCTGCGGCCAAGGCGGGAGTGGAAGGCATGACGCGGGCGCTGGCGCGCGAAATCGGCAGCCGCAACATCACCGTCAATTGCGTCGCACCGGGGTTTATCGATACCGATATGACCAAGGTGCTGTCGGAAGAGCAGCATGCCGCGCTCAAGACCCAGATTCCGCTCGGCAGGCTCGGCCAGCCGGAAGACATCGCCAACGCGGTGGCTTTCCTGGCCGGTCCGCAGGCGGCTTATGTGACCGGCACCACGCTGCATGTCAACGGTGGCATGTATATGAACTGAGGGGGCGCGACGCCTTGGCGTCACCCCCTTTTTTAGAAGAACGGGCGCATTTCTTGCGAAAGACTGAGGACGGCATTTTCACGGGCCAAACCTGCTAAAATGCGCCCACTTTTTTGTCGAACTTCCCTGGAGGGCTAAATGGACAATATCGAACAACGCGTCAAGAAGATCGTGGCAGAGCAACTCGGCGTCGCCGAAGCCGACATCAAGAACGAATCCTCGTTCGTGAACGACCTCGGCGCCGACTCGCTCGACACGGTCGAACTCGTGATGGCGTTGGAAGATGAATTCGGCATGGAAATTCCCGATGAGGAAGCCGAGAAGATCACGACCGTGCAGCAGGCCATCGACTACGCCTCGGCGCACGTCAAGGCGTAAGCCTGTCGTATCCGGATTCCGGGCCACAGAAAACGGGCGGAGGGGTCGTCAGATCCCGTTGTGCCGTTTTCTGTGGCTTTCGTTTGTTCGAGCAAGCGGAGTTGTGATGGAGCCGGACCTGGCTCCATCGTCGGCCATCGTGCCGCTGAGCTGCCGGCCGAGGTTCGTGCCGTCGGTCCGGCCGGCAGGTTGGCCGATGCGCCGGTCTGCCGGCGCGGCGGAATCGCCATGGCGCCTTCACGGTGCCGCGGGCTGCCGCCCGTTCCACCTTGCCTCATCCACCCGTAGGAAATCATAGTGAGCCGTCGTCGCGTCGTCGTCACCGGGCTCGGCCTTGTGTCTCCGGTCGGAAACACGGTTGCCGAAGGCTGGGCCAATCTGGTTGCCGGCAAGTCCGGCATTGCCACCATCACCAAATTCGATCACTCCGCGCTGGCCGTGCATTTCGCCGGCGAGGTGAAGGGCTTCAACGTCGAGGACTACATCCCGGCCAAGGAAGCCCGCCATATGGATACCTTCATCCACTATGGCATCGCGGCCGGCACCCAGGCCCTGCGCGACAGCGGCCTGGAAGTGACCGAGGCCAACGCCGATCGCATCGGCGTGCTGGTCGGCTCGGGCATCGGCGGCCTGCCCATGATCGAGGATACGCACGCGGAGCTGACCAATCGCGGTCCGCGCCGGATTTCGCCCTTCTTCGTGCCGGGCTCGATCATCAACATGATCTCCGGCCATCTGTCGATCAATCACAACCTCAAGGGCCCGAACCTGGCCGCCGTGACCGCCTGCACCACCGGGCTGCACAGCATCGGCCTGGCCGCACGGCTGATCGAGGCGGGCGATGCCGATGCCATGCTCGCCGGCGGTGCGGAATCGACCGTGTCGCCGCTGGGTATCGGCGGTTTCGCCGCGGCGCGGGCGCTGTCGACCCGCAACGACGATCCGGCGGCCGCTTCGCGGCCGTGGGATGTCGACCGCGACGGCTTCGTGCTGGGCGAGGGCGCCGGCGTGATGATGCTCGAGGAATACGAGTCGGCCAAGGCGCGCGGCGCGAAGATCTACGCCGAGCTGTCCGGCTTCGGTATGAGCGGCGACGCGTTCCACATGACGGCACCGAGCACCGACGGTCCGCGCCGCTGCATGGTCAACGCGCTGAAGAACGCGGGCGTCAACCCGGACGAGGTCAATTACCTGAACGCGCACGGCACCTCGACGCCGCTGGGTGACAAGAACGAGTCCGACGCGATCAAGCTGGCCTTCGGCGAGCATGCCTACAAGATCGCGGTGAACTCGACCAAGTCGATGACCGGCCATCTGCTGGGCGGCGCCGGCGGCCTCGAGTCGGTTTTCACGGTGCTGGCCCTGCATCACCAGGTAGCGCCGCCGACGATCAACATCTTCAATCAGGACCCCGAGTGCGATCTCGATTACGTGCCGAACACCGCGCGTGAGATGAAGATCGACGTGGCCGTGAAGAACAACTTCGGCTTCGGCGGTACCAACGGCACGCTCGTCTTCCGTCGTGCCTGAAGCCGGCGCCCGCCGGCCGCTCCCTTGCTTCCTGTCCCCGGGACGTCATCCGCAGCGTTGGCTGCTGGCGGCGTTCCTGGGCTGCGAGCTTGCCGCGCTGCTGTGGCTGGTGTGGCGGGCCGGGCTGGGTTGGGCGGCGGGCGAGACGGCGCCGCTGTGGTGGGCGGTCCTGGCGGTGGCGGCCACGCTGGCGGGTGGTCGCGCCTGGCGAGGCGCGTGGCGGGCGGCGGCATGCCGCGTTGCCGGCATCGTGCCGGGCGGGCCGACGATGAAGATTGTCGTCGCGTTGCCGGACGGCGCTCAGGTGCTGGCCCGCGTGGTGGCGTGCTGGCAGTTGGGCGGCGCCGCCGCGGTGCTGCGGCTCGCGCCCGTGCAGTCTGCGCAAGCTGCCGTGCCGGGCGCGCTGATGATCTGGGGCGATGAGGTCCGGGGCCGCCGCGAAAAGGCAGCCGACGCGCCGCGTCGGGCAATACTGCGCGCGTTGCATGCGTCCTCTGGATCGCTTTGAACGCGATCGAGCGGGCCAAGCGGTGCCGCTTAATGCATACTGACGCCCGGTGGCATTCGCCCCGGCTGTCAATACGCTTTTCGCTCCGCGGCGGTCTGGCGGGGTGCGGCGTAGGTAAAATACAACGTTTGTTTTGACAGCGATACCAAGCGATACACTGCAGGTGAACTATTCGTGAGCGAACGCGAAGCCGACCAGCTCCTTGTTGAACGCGTCCAGCAGGGCGACAAGCGGGCCTTTGAACTGCTGGTGGCCAAATACCACCGCAAGATCATCCG
>JAPSLC010000108.1 GCA_031181345.1 Cupriavidus sp.
GATCATCCGGTTGATCTCGCGTCTGGTCAGGGACCCCGCTGAAGTGGAGGATGTGGCGCAGGATGCCTTTATCAAGGCATATCGCGCCTTGCCCCAATTCCGCGGGGAATCGGCGTTCTACACCTGGTTGTACCGGATCGCTGTCAACACGGCCAAAAACTATCTGGCCACGCAAGGCAGGCGGCCCGAGGCGTCCAGCGATATCGATGCCGAAGAGGCTGAAACTTTTGCGGATGGTGAGCAACTAAGGGATATCAATACGCCGGAGTCGATGCTCCATACGCGCCAGGTGGCGGACACCGTCAACCGCGCCATGGAGGCCCTGCCGGATGAATTGCGAACCGCCATCACGCTGCGCGAGATAGAAGGCCTCAGCTACGAGGAAATCGCCGAAGCGATGGGGTGTCCGATCGGTACGGTCAGATCGCGCATTTTCCGGGCGCGCGAAGCGATTGCGGAAAAATTGCGCCCGCTGCTGGGAACGGCAGAGGGCAAGCGGTGGTAGAAGTCAAAGACATGTCGTGCGGCCAGCGTTGCAGCCTGCTCCTGCATCGAGAAGCGACAGTATTGTGACGGGATTGTTCGGTGTTCGATGGTTATCGAGGGGTTGGAAATGGGTCAGGCTCACAGGCAATCGGTTCATGCGCCCGAGGCAGCGGAGCAGATTTCCGCATTGATCGACGGCGAACTGGCGCCGCATGAATTCGAGGCCGTGCTGGCACTCGCGAAAAGCGAGCCGGGCCAGGAGCAATGGTCGGTGTTCCAGTTGATCGGCGACACGCTGCGCTCCGAGGAGCTGGCCCATGCCGGGTCGACCGCGGCCTTCGTGTCGCGCTTCGCCAGCCGTCTCGAGGACGAGCCGCATCTGCTGGCGCCGGCCGCGCTGGCCGATGCGCCGGTACGCCGCCACCGTCTTCTGCTGCGCCCCTCGTGGGTGCGCCGCGTGATGCCGGGCACCGCAATCGCGGCTGCCGTTGCGGCGGTCAGCTGGGTCGTGGTGCCGCAAATGCGCGACGCCGATCCGGCCGCGCCCGGCGCCATCGTCGCCAGCACCAGTGAAGGCGTGCCCGCGGCGCCCAAGGCGACCGGCGTGCTGACCGTTGCCGCCGATGCCGGCCAGATGATTCGCGATCCGCGCCTGGACGAGTACCTGCGGGCTCACCGGGTGTCCGTGACGACCAATGCCATGGTGCCGACCATGCGCAACGTCGCCAATAGTGCAAGCTTCTCTCAGGACAACACGCAGGAATAATGCCGGACATGCAAAAAGGATGGGCGCCCGCCCATGCAGCGGGCGCACAAGGAATAAGGGCCCTCAGGAGGTCCTTTTTTCTCGCCTTGTGCCTGACGGCCGCGGTGGCGACGGCGCAAACGCCCGAACCCACGCTGGCGCGCCGCGATGCCGCGGCCTGGCTTGGCAAGATCCACCGCGCCGCGCAGCGCGAAAACTACGTCGGTACTCTGATCTACCAGCGTGGCAGCGTCATGCACGCCTCGCGCATCCAGCATTTCAGCGATCTGGTGCACAACGAGTACGAGCGGCTCGAGACGCTGGACGGCAAGCCGCGCGAGGTCCTGCGCCAGAACGACATCGTCCATAGCCTGATCCCCGAGGCGAAGCTCGTGGTGGTCGAGCGCCAGGACGCCAAGGATCGCTTCCCGGCACTGCTGGCCACCAACAAGGGCGATGTGCTGGATCTCTACGAGATGCGCAGGCTGTCGCCCGAGCGCGTGGCCGGCATGGAGTGCGAGGTCTTCTCGCTGGTGCCGCACGACGGTGCCCGCTACGCGGTCCGCCTCTGGGCCGAGAAGCATTCGGGCCTGCTGATGCGCGCCCAGACCATCGGCGAGGGCGGCAAGGTGCTCGAGCAGGTCGCCTTCTCGCAGATCGAGATCGGCGTGCCATCGGAGAAGCAGAAGATCCTCGGCGCGATCAAGAGCGCCGGCAACTGGCAGCGCTACGAGATCAACTATCAGCCGGCCAATATCGCCGAAGAGGGCTGGCTGATCGCGGTGCCGGTCAAGGGTTTCCAGAAGATCCGCGAGGTGCGCCGCCCCCTGGGCGATCTGCGCAGCGCGCAAGGCAGCGGCCGCGAACAGGTGTTCGAGGTGCTGCAGGTCGTCTACAGCGATGGCCTGACGGGGCTGTCGGTTTTCATCGAGCCGGTATCGGATCAGCGGGTGCGCCGCGAGGGCGTTGCCTCGCTGGGCGCGACCCAGGTGGTGGTGCGCAAGGTCGCCGATTTCTGGATCACCGTCGTCGGCGAAGTGCCGGCGGCCACGGTCAAGCAGTTCGCGGCCGCGGTGGAATACCGCGCGCCCAAGCCACGCTGAGCCGGGATGCGGCGCGCGCCGGCGCGCCCGCCTGCACACGCCGGGCGCATTCTCGGGACATTCTGCGGGCATCCACCGGACGTTTGCGTGGACATCCTCCGGGCTGGCCCTGACTGGACCGGACGCCCCGGCTTGCTTACCCTGTTACGCTGAACTCGCGGGAGTCGACCATGTCGTCAAACTATTACGCCGTGGCCAGGACCATGGCATTGGCCGCCGTGCTGGCGGCGGGTCCCATGCTGGCCACGCCGGTCCATGCGCAGGCCACCGCCTCCAACTACAGCCTGCCCGACTTCACCGACCTGGTGGAGCGCGTCAGCCCGGCCGTGGTCAACATCCGCACCACCGAGCGCGTACGTTCGCGCGGCATGACGCCCGAGGACGAGGAGATGGCCGAGTTCTTCCGGCGCTTCTTCGGCATCCCGATGCCGGGTGCGCCCACGCCCCCGGGGACGCCGCGCCGCGGCCAGCCGCCGCAGGGCGAAGAGCAGAGCCGCGGGGTTGGCTCCGGCTTCATCATCAGCCAGGACGGCTACGTGATGACCAACGCCCACGTGGTCGCCGACGCCGAGACCATCTACGTCACGCTGCCCGACAAGCGCGAGTTCAAGGCCAGGCTGATCGGCACGGACCGGCGCACCGACGTCGCGCTGCTCAAGGTCGATGCCAACGGCCTGCCGCGCCTGCAGATGGGCGATTCGAACAAGATCCGCGTGGGCGAATGGGTGCTGGCGATCGGCTCGCCGTTCGGCCTGGACAATAGCGTGACGGCCGGCATCGTGTCGGCCAAGGGCCGCGACACCGGCGACTACCTGCCGTTCATCCAGACCGACGTGGCGGTCAACCCTGGCAATTCGGGCGGGCCGCTGATCAACCTGCGCGGCGAGGTGATCGGCATCAATTCGCAGATCTACAGCCGCAGCGGCGGCTACATGGGCATCTCGTTCGCGATTCCGATCGACGAGGCGCTGCGCGTCAGCGAGCAGCTGAAGTCGACCGGCAAGGTCACGCGCGGCCGCATCGCGGTGGCGATCGGCGATGTCACCAAGGAAGTCGCCGATTCGCTGGGCCTGGGCCGCGCGCGCGGCGCGCTGGTCGGCAGCGTCGAGCCGGGCGGTCCGGCGGAGAAGGCCGGCATCGAGGCGGGCGACATCATCCTGAAGTTCAACGGCCGCGATATCGAACGCGCCTCGGACCTGCCGCGCCTGGTCGGCGAAACCAAGCCGGGCGCGCGCGTGCCGATGCAGCTGTGGCGCAAGGGCGGGACCCGCGAGGTCACCATCACGGTGGCCGAGCTGGAGCCGGATGCCAAGCCTCGCCCGCGCGCCGGCACCACGCCGGGCGACGACGGGGCCGCCGGCGCCAAGCCCAATGCGCTGGGGCTGGTGGTGGGAGACCTGTCCGAGGCCCGGATGCGCGAGCTGAAGATCAAGTCGGGAGTCGAGGTCCAGGCGGCCGAAGGCGTGGCGGCACGCGCCGGCATCCGTCCCGGCGACGTGATCCTGCGCCTTGGCGACACCGATGTGACCAGCGCCCGCCAGTTCAACGAACTGGTGCGCGGTCTGGACAAGAGCCGGATGGCGGCGATCTTCGTGCGCCGCGGCGACGCCACCCAGGTGCTGACGCTGCGCCCGAACGGCGGCGCGCGCTGACGGAAATCGATGTGTCGTCCCCGCACAAGCGGGGATCCAGCGTCTTTCAGTGCGCACGTTGTTAGCGTCGCTGGGTCCCCGCCTGCGCGGGGACGACAGAATTACCGCCACTGATTTCCGCTGCCCCGCATTTTCCCGTCAGTCCTTGCGATTGAGCTGCGGGACCCCCTTGAAAATCCGGTAAAATCGCCGTCTGGCGCGAAAGCTGCCGACCCTGTGAAACGGTCGGGCCGAAGCGCGCCACCAACCTGCGGCCGGGCCCAGGCGCGCCCGGCGGGCCGCCCGTCCCTCCGCCCATGACATGCTGTGCCGCGGCCG
>JAPSLC010000109.1 GCA_031181345.1 Cupriavidus sp.
GCGTGTCGTCTTGTTTGCCGCGCCCCCCCCCGGGGGGCCCGGGGGCGCCCCCCCCCGCGCCGCGCCCGCCCCCCCCCCCCCCCCCCCCACGGCGCTTGCCTTGCGCGATCGCCGGCATCGGCGCCGCAGGCCCTCTCCCCCGACCCCTCTCCCGCAGGCGGGAGAGGGGAGAAACCCCCAGGCACACCATTCATTTCATCGCTCACCCCCGAGGAGCGCGCATGTCAAATTTCATCGTCAAGAAAGTCGCCGTGCTGGGTGCCGGCGTCATGGGCGCGCAGATCGCGGCCCACCTCGTCAATGCCCGCGTGCCGGTGGTGCTGTTCGATCTGCCGGCCAAGGAAGGTCCCAAGAACGGCATCGTGCTGCGGGCCATCGAGAACCTGAAGAAGCTGTCCCCCGCGCCGCTCGGCCTCAAGGACGACGCCGGCCTGATCCGCGCCGCCAACTACGAGGACGACCTCGCGCTGCTTAAGGAATGCAATCTGGTGATCGAGGCGATCGCCGAGCGCATGGACTGGAAGCACGACCTGTACAGGAAGGTCGCCCCGCATCTGGGCACCGATGCGATCTTCGCCACCAACACCTCCGGCCTGTCGGTCACCGCGCTGTCCGAGGGCTTCGACGCCGAGCTGAAGGCGCGCTTCTGCGGCGTGCACTTCTTCAATCCGCCGCGCTACATGCATCTGGTCGAGCTGATCCCGACCGAGGCCACGCAGCCGGCCATCCTCGACCGCCTGGAAGCGTTCCTGACCACGACCCTGGGCAAGGGCGTGGTGCGCGCCAAGGACACGCCGAACTTCATCGCCAACCGCGTCGGCATCTTCTCGATCCTGGCGGTGTTCGCCGAGGCCGAGAAGTACGCCATTCCGTTTGACGTGGTCGACGACCTGACCGGCAGCAAGCTGGGGCGCGCCAAGTCGGCGACCTTCCGCACCGCCGACGTGGTGGGCCTGGACACCATGGCCCACGTGATCAAGACCATGCAGGACAACCTGCAGGACGATCCGTTCGCGCCGGTGTACCGCACGCCCGCGGTGCTCCAGTCGCTGGTCGATGCCGGCGCGCTGGGCCAGAAGACCGGCGCCGGCTTCTACAAGAAGGACGGCAAGCAGATCAAGGTGCTGGACGCGAAGACCGGCCAGTATGTCGACGCCGGCGGCAAGGCCGACGAGATCGTCGCGCGCATGCTGAAGAAGGAGCCGGCCGAGCGCATCAAGCTGCTGCGCGAATCGGGCAACCCGCAGGCGCAGTTCCTGTGGGCGATCTTCCGCGACGTGTTCCACTACATCGCGGTCTATCTCGACCAGATCGCCGGCTCGGCGGCCGACGTCGACCTGGCCATCCGCTGGGGCTTCGGCTGGAACTCGGGCCCGTTCGAGGACTGGCAGGCCGCGGGTTGGCAGCAGGTCGCGCAATGGGTCCAGGAAGACATCGAAGCCGGCAAGGCGCTGTCGAAGGCGCCGCTGCCCGAGTGGGTCTTCGCCGGCCCGGTGGCGGACAACCAGGGCGTGCATTCGGCGCAGGGCTCGTGGTCGCCGGCGACGCAGTCGTTCGTCGGCCGCAGCGCGCTGCCGGTCTATCGCCGCCAGGCCTTCCGCGCCGCGCTCAAGGGCAGCGACGCGGTCGATCCGCGCAAGGCCGGCCGCACCGTCGAGCAGAACGACGCGGTGCGGATCTGGGTCTGCGAGGGCCAGGACGACGTGCTGCTGATCTCGTTCAACAGCAAGATGAACACGATCGGGCCCGACACCATCGACGGGCTGATCCGCGCGATCGATCTGGCCGAGAGCGCCTACAAGGGCCTGGTGGTGTGGCAGCCGACCTCGCTGCAGCTGGGCGCCCCGGGCGGCCCATTCTCGGCCGGCGCCAATCTGGAGGCGGCGATGCCGGCCTTCATGATGGGCGGCGCCAAGGGCGTCGAGCCGTTCGTCAAGAAGTTCCAGGACGGCATGATGCGCGTCAAGTACGCCGCGGTGCCGGTGGTGTCGGCGGCGTCCGGCATCGCGCTGGGCGGCGGTTGCGAGCTGATGCTGCATTCGGCGCGGCGCGTGGCCGCGCTCGAGACCTATGTGGGGCTGGTCGAGGTCGGCGTGGGGCTGGTGCCGGCCGGCGGCGGACTGAAGGAAGCCGCGCTGGCGGCGGCGCGCGCCGCGCAGGCCGCGGGCAGCACCAACTATCTGCAGTTCCTGACGCAGCGCTTCCAGAACGCGGCGATGGCCAAGGTCTCGGCCTCGGCGCTGGAGGCCCGGCAGATGGGCTATCTGCAGGCGGGCGATCCGATCGTCTTCAACGTGCACGAGCTGCTGCACGTCGCCTGCAGCGAGGTACGCGCGCTGCACGAGGCCGGCTATCGCCCGCCTGCGCAGGGCGAACTGGTGCCGGTGGCGGGCCGCTCGGGCATCGCCACCATCCAGGCGTCGCTGGTCAATATGCGCGACGGCGGCTTTATCTCCGCGCACGACTTCCTGATCGCCTCGCGCATCGCCGAGGCAGTGTGCGGCGGCGACGTCGAAGCGGGCGCGCTGGTCAGCGAGGAGTGGCTGCTGGCGCTGGAACGCCGCGCCTTTATCGAACTGCTGGGCAACGCCAAGACGCAGGAACGCATCATGGGCATGCTGCAGACCGGCAAGCCGGTGCGCAACTAATCG
The DNA here is from genome assembly GCA_031181345.1 of Cupriavidus sp. GTDB lineage: Bacteria > Pseudomonadota > Gammaproteobacteria > Burkholderiales > Burkholderiaceae > Cupriavidus. The sequence continues at coordinate 2,652 of JAPSLC010000109.1, forward strand.
GCACGCGAGGAAATCGATCATGAAACAACTGCAAGACGCCTATATCGTTGCCGCGACCCGCACGCCGATCGGCAAGGCGCCGAAGGGCGCGTTCAAGCACTACCGGCCCGACGATCTGCTGGCCACCACGCTGCGGGCCGCGCTGGCGCAGGTGCCGAACCTGGACCCGGCGCTGATCGAGGACGCCATCGTCGGCTGCGCGATTCCGGAAGCGCAGCAGGGCCTGAACGTCGCGCGCATCGGCGCGCTGCTGTCGGGCCTGCCGACCTCGGTCGGCGGCATCACCGTGAACCGCTTCTGTGCCTCGGGCCTGAGCGCCGTCGCGATGGCGGCCGACCGCATCCGCGTCGGCGAGGCCGACGTGATGATCGCCGCCGGCGTCGAATCGATGAGCATGGTGCCGATGATGGGCAATACGCCGTCGATGTCGCCGTCGATCTTCGCGCGCGACGAGAACGTCGGCATCGCCTACGGCATGGGGCTGACGGCCGAGCAGGTCGCGCGCCAGTGGCAGGTCAGCCGCGAGGACCAGGACGCCTTCGCGCTGGCCTCCCACCAGAAGGCGCTCGCTGCGCAGCAGGCCGGCGAGTTTGCCGACGAGATCACGCCGGTCGAGATCGTCGAGAAGCTGCCGAACCTGGCCAGCGGCGAGGTGGAGCTCAAGACCCGCACGCTGTCGCTCGACGAGGGCCCGCGTCCGGATACCTCGCTGGAAGGGCTGGCGAAGCTGCGCCCGGTGTTCGCCAACAAGGGCAGCGTGACGGCCGGCAACAGCTCGCAGACCTCGGACGGCGCCGGTGCGCTGATCCTGGTCTCGGAGAAGATCCTGAAGGCCTGCAACCTGGTGCCGTTGGCCCGCTTCGCGTCGTTCGCGGTGCGCGGCGTGCCCCCGGAGATCATGGGCATCGGCCCGAAGGAAGCCATTCCGGCCGCGCTGAAGGCCGCCGGCATGACGCAGGACCAGCTCGACTGGATCGAGCTGAACGAGGCCTTCGCCGCGCAGGCGCTGGCGGTGATCCGCGATCTCGGCCTCGATCCGGCCAAGCTGAACCGGATGGGCGGCGCGATCGCGCTGGGCCACCCGCTCGGCGCGACCGGCGCGATCCGCTCGGCCACCGTGGTGCACGCGCTGCGCCGGCACAACCTGAAGTACGGCATGGTGACCATGTGCGTCGGCACGGGCATGGGCGCCGCCGGTATCTTCGAACGGGTTTGACGCAGGGCGTGCCTACGAACCGCTCCGGGAAGGCGCCCCTGCCCGGGGCGGTTTTCGCGGCATGCACACCGACAGGAACACCGACAAGAACACCGACCACCAAGGAGACACCATGAGCATCCTGACCCGCATCGAGCAAGGCGTGCTGACCATCGAGTTCGACCGCCTGGACAAGAAGAACGCGATCACCGCGGCGATGTATCAGCAGATGGCCGACGCGCTGCGCGCGGCGGCGAGCGACGACGCCGTGCGGGCGATCGTGATCCGCGGCAAGGACGAGATCTTCACCGCCGGCAACGATCTGGAAGACTTCATGAAGCGGCCGCCGAGCAGCGAGGAGGATGCCGCCAAGGCGCCGGTGTTCCAGTTCCTG
>JAPSLC010000054.1 GCA_031181345.1 Cupriavidus sp.
GCCAGCAGCAAGGGGCGGGCGGAACCGGCTCCCGGGCGAGCGACTCGGGCGAGGGCGAGGACGATTTCGTCTTCACGCTCTCGCGCGAGGACTTCCTCAATTTCTTCTTCGAGGACATGGCGCTGCCGGACATGGCCAAGCGCCATCTGGCCAAGATCGCCGAGGTGCGCAAGGTGCGCGCCGGCTTTTCGATCGACGGCACGCCCTCGAACCTGTCGGTGCTGCGCACCATGCGCAGTTCGCTCGGCCGCCGCATCGCGCTGTCCGGGCCCTACCAGCGGCGCCTGCATGCGCTCGAGCAGCAATACAGCGAGGTGCTCGAGGAAGAGGGACCCTATACGGATCGCGCGCAGGAGATGATGAAGGAGATTCGCCATCTGCGCGCCTGCATCGACCGCGTGCCCTTCATCGAGAAGCTGGACCTGCGCTACAACAACCGCGTGCTGAAGAAGCGTCCGCAGGCGCAGGCGGTGATGTTCTGCCTGATGGACGTATCGGGTTCGATGGACGAGAGCCGCAAGGACCTGGCCAAGCGTTTCTTCATGCTGCTGTACCTGTTCCTGAAGCGGAACTACGAACGCATCGACGTCGTCTTCATTCGCCACCATACGGTCGCCAAGGAAGTCGACGAGGAAGATTTCTTCCATTCGCGCGAGTCGGGCGGCACGGTGGTCTCCAGCGCGCTGAAGCTGATGGTCGACGTGATCCACAACCGCTACCCGGCCAGCCAGTGGAACATCTACTGCGCGCAGGCGTCGGACGGCGACAACTGGGCCGGCGACTCGGAACTGTGCGGGCGGCTGCTGCGTGAATCGATCCTGCCGCTGGTGCAGTACTACGCCTATGTCGAGGTCGCGTCCGAGGAGCCGCAGAACCTGTGGGAAGAGTACATGACGGTCAAGGGCGCGCACGAGAACTTCGCGATGCAGCGGATCATCGGCGCGGACGAGATCTATCCAGTGCTGCACGACCTGTTTCAGAAGAAGGCGGCCTGGCCGAACGCGGGACGTTGATGCGCTGATGCGACAAAGCGCCGGCGCGGTGGCGCCCACGCATGCCGTGCATGCACGGGCGCGGGGTCGGACAGGCCTTGGCTAACCGGCGGAGCGCGATGGCGATCCGCCGACATGGGGGTGGGAAATGGCATACCTCTCTACCGGTTCGGAGTGGACCTTCGAACTGATCCAGCGGTACGACCGGGAGATCGCGCGCATCGCGGCCGATTTCGGCCTCGATACCTATCCCAACCAGATCGAGATCATCACCGCCGAGCAGATGCTCGACGCCTATGCGTCCGCGGGCCTGCCGGTCGGCTACAGCCACTGGTCCTACGGCAAGCATTTCCTGGCCTCCGAGCGCAGCTACCAGCGTGGCCACATGGGCCTGGCCTACGAGATCGTGATCAACTCCAATCCCTGCATCGCCTATCTGATGGAGGAGAACACGATGCCGATGCAGGCGCTGACGATCGCGCACGCCTGCTATGGCCACAACTCCTTCTTCAAGGGCAATTACCTGTTCCGCACCTGGACCAACGCGGACGCCATCGTCGATTACCTGCTGTTCGCCAAGAACTATGTGGCCGAATGCGAGCAGCGTTATGGCGAGCAGGAAGTCGAACTGCTGCTGGACTCGTGCCATGCGCTGCAGAACTACGGCGTGGACCGCTACAAGCGGCCGAAGAAGCTGTCGATCACCGAGGAGCAGGCCCGCCAGGCCGAGCGCGAGAACTATCTGCAGATGCAGGTCAACGATCTGTGGCGCACCTTGCCGAAGCACCGCTCGCACGCGCTGGTGACCGAGGACGAACAGCCAGAGAGCGAGGCCACCTTCCCGCCGGAGCCGCAGGAGAACCTGCTGTACTTCATCGAGAAGAACGCGCCCAAGCTGCAGCCGTGGCAGCGCGAGATCGTGCGCATCGTGCGCAAGATCGCGCAGTACTTCTACCCGCAGCGGCAGACCAAGGTGATGAACGAGGGCTGGGCCACGTTCTGGCACTACACCATCCTGCACGAGTTGTACGAGCAGGGGCTGGTCAACGACGCCTTCATGATGGAGCTGCTGCAGGCGCATACCAACGTCATCTACCAACCGCCGTACCACAGCCCCTATTACAGCGGGCTCAATCCTTACACGCTGGGCTTCCTGATGTTCCAGGACCTGCGCCGCATGTGCGAGCACCCGGACGAGGAGGATTATCGGTGGGCGCCGGAGATCGCCGGCAGCGACTGGCGCAAGACGCTGGACTTCGCCATGCGCAACTTCAAGGACGAAAGCTTCCTGCTGCAGTTCCTGTCGCCGCGCGTGATCCGGGAGCTCAAGCTGTTCTCGGTGCTGGACGACGACCGCGAAAGCAAGCTGCGCGTGACCGCGATCCACGACGACGAAGGCTATCGCCGCATCCGGCAACTGCTGGCCAGCCAGTACGACCTGTCCAATGTCGAGCCGAACATCCAGGTCACCAACGTCGATGTTGGCGGCGACCGCTCGCTGACGCTGCGCCATCTGCAGAACGACCGCCGGCCGCTGGCGCACAACTTCGAGGAGGTGATCCGCCATGTCACCCGGCTATGGGGCTTCACCGTGCGGCTCGAGGTGGTCTACGAGGACGGCCGGCACGAGATCAAGTACGAATGCCGGCCGGAGCGCAAGCACCACCGCAAGGCGGCGTAAGCCGATGCAGACGACGCGATAGCGGACTGCCCTCCGGTCCGATTCGAGAATCCGCGTAAGCAGGAGAGGAGATTTCAGCGCTGAAATCTCCTCTCCTTTTATTTTGAAGCCCGTGCCCGACGGGGGTTTCTACGCGGTCGCTAGGCTGTCCCCGCGCTCCCTTCGATCAGCGGCTTGACCTCCGCCGGGCCGCCGCCGTCCAGCTGCAGCGTCATGTAGGGCGAGGCCATGCGGATGCCCGCCGCGTCGAACTTCTGCTTCAGCGTCGCGTTGAACGCCCGCGTGATCTCGAACTGCGCCAGGGGCAGCGTCTTGAACTGGGCCAGCACCACCGGGCCGGACGGGTCGAAGCGGTCCAGCCCGAGGATGTCCAGCTTCGACAGCAGCCGGTGCGCGAAACGGACGTCCTGCGCGATCTGGTCGCCGGCCTCGCGGATCAGCGCCATCGCGCGGTCCAGGTCGCTGTCGTAGCGCAGGCCGATATTGAAGACGGCGAAGGCGTGGCCGCGCGACAGGTTCTTGATCGCCTTGATCTGGCTGTACGGCAGCACATGCAGTGCGCCCTTGCCGTCGCGCAGCTTGATGGTGCGGATCGTCATGCCTTCGACCGTGCCGCTGTGGTCGGGCAGCTCGACCACGTCGCCGATCGCGATCGAGTCCTCGATCACGATGAAGAGCCCCGTGATCAGATCCTGGACCAGCGTCTGGGCGCCGAAGCCGATCGCCAGCCCGACCACGCCCGCGCCGGCGATCAGCGGCGTCACGTTGACGCCGAGGTTGGCCAGCACCGCGATCAGCGCCATCACCAGCAGGGCGACGAAGACCGCGTTGCGCAGCAGCGGCAGGATGGTGCGGGCGCGCATGCTGGGCGGCTGCCCGCGCCCGTGTCCCGGCGACAGCGCCTGCGTGATGGCGGTATCGATGACCAGCCAGAACAGCCACGACAGCAGCACCGCGGCCAGCGCGCCGAATACCGCGTCGGCGAAGCGGCGGCCTAGCGCGGTCGAATGCATCAGATGCAGCAGGGAATTGCCCCAGACGCGGCTGGCGAGCTCGAAAAAGCCGAGCCAGATCGCCAGGCGCAGCAGCGCCACCGCGAAGCCGCCGAAGCGCGCCAGATAGGCCGAGCGTCGCTGCCAGCGCTGCGGATGGCCGCGCTGGTGAGCCTGCGGCGAGCGGCCGGTCACCACCGTCAGCGCCAGCGCGGCCACCAGCAGCGCCACCGTCAGGATGGTCCGGCCCAGATAGTCGTCGGCGTGGCCGGCCGCGAGCAAGGTGCCGACCACCGAGGCGAACACCACCGCCAGCACCGGCAGATGCCAGGTGCCGCCGGCCAGCCGCAGCACGCCGGTGATGGCCGGATGAGCCTGGCGGAACGCGAGCGGCCGGTTGGCGATCAGATGGCCGATCTGCCGGCGAAAACGCAGGCAGAACCATGCCATCAGCAGCGCCGCGGCGATGTTGGACAGATTGGCGGTCACGGCGGACAGGTTGATGCCGAGCGCGGCGATCACGCGGGCGTTGGTCGCGGCGTCGCCAAGCGCCGCCAGCGCGCCGATCGCGAACAGTACCGGGCGCGAGTGCTGGTGCAGGTCGCGGACCGCGCGCCGCCGGTGCGCGGTACCGAAGACCGCGAACAGCGTCTGCGATACCGCCGACAGCACCGCGCCGGCGACCAGCGCATAGGCCACCGTCAGCGCCGCGACCCCCGCCGGTACCAGATGCAGCGCCATGGCGCGCACGACCCAGATCGCCACGCCGAAGGCAATCGCCCACGGGCCGACCCGGCGCAGCATGAAGATGCCGACGTCGGTCCACGACGGCACGGTGGGCAGCTGGACACGATCGACCGGCCGCATCAGCCGTCCGCGCACGCGCCGCGCCAGTTCGTGCAGCAGCCAGCCACCGACGGCCCAGCCCGCCAGCACCGCGGCAAACAGCTGCGCCGAGCGCGGTGCGCTGCCCCGTCCGCGATCGGTCAGCGCCTGCTGCCATTCCTCCCCGGCAAAGCGCAGACGCCAGCTCCAATAGCGCCACGGTCCTTGGTCCTTGCCGAGCCGGTCGTCAACCTGCTCGACCGCTTCGGCCAGCGCGCCGACCAGTCCGCCGGCCTCGGCGTCCGAGGCTGCCCCCGATGCTGCCGGCGCCGACGCACCGAGGCCGTCGCGCACCGCCCGCAGCTGGCCGACCAGCGCGGCGCGCTGCTGGTCGTTCTGCAGCGTTTCGATGACCTCGTCCAGCGATTGCGCCAGCGGCACGCTGGCCGCGGCCTCGGAGGCGGGCGCCGACGTGCCGGTCGAGGGTTGGGCGGCGGGCTTGCCCAGCGGCGCCGCCGCGCCGGCGAGGGGCACGGCGCCGATCGCGCAGAGCCAGATCAGCGCCAGCCATAGCAGATGACATCGCAGTTTCATCGTCGGGGGAGCCTCGTCGAAACCGGTCCTCGGCCCCGTGGCAGGGCCGCCATGGGCGCACTGTAACCGATGGCCATGGCCGGGACGACCCGTCTTCGTCCGACGCCGCCAGCGCCAAAATCGGTGCCGTACGCAACTTCGCCGATGGTGCTACTCTAACTTCCCTCTTTTCTCCGACCCTTTGTTCCCGTTCTACTCAGGCCCCCAACTCAGGAGATCGTCGTGGCCCGCAAAACTCCCATCGAGCGCTATCGCAACATCGGCATCAGTGCGCATATCGACGCCGGCAAGACGACCACGACCGAACGCATCCTGTTCTACACGGGGGTCAGCCACAAGCTGGGCGAGGTGCACGAAGGCGCCGCCACCATGGACTGGATGGAGCAGGAGCAGGAGCGCGGCATCACCATCACGTCGGCGGCCACCACCGTGTTCTGGAAGGGCATGGCCGGCAAGTATCCCGAGCACCGGATCAACATCATCGACACCCCCGGGCACGTCGACTTCACCATCGAGGTCGAGCGCTCGATGCGCGTGCTTGACGGCGCCGTGATGGTCTACGACGCGGTCGGCGGCGTGCAGCCGCAATCGGAGACGGTCTGGCGCCAGGCCAACAAGTACGGCGTGCCCCGGCTGGCCTTCGTCAACAAGATGGACCGCGTCGGCGCGGACTTCTTCCGCGTGCGCGAGCAGATCGCCGAGCGGCTCAAGGGCGTGGCCGTGCCGGTGCAGATTCCGATCGGCGCCGAAGACCACTTTCAGGGCGTGGTCGACCTGGTGCGCATGCAGGCCATTGTCTGGGACGAAGCCAGCCAGGGCGTGCGCTTCGAATACCGCGAGATTCCGGCCGAACTGGTCGACACCGCGCAGCTGTGGCGCGAACGGATGGTCGAGGCCGCGGCCGAGGCCAACGAGTCGCTGCTCGAGAAATACCTGGGCGGCGAGCCGCTCAGCGAGGACGAGATCAAGGCCGGCCTGCGCCAGCGCACCATCGCCAACGAGATCGTGCCGATGCTGTGCGGCAGCGCCTTCAAGAACAAGGGCGTGCAGGCGATGCTCGACGCGGTGGTCGACTATCTGCCGTCGCCCGCCGACGTGCCGGCGATCCGCGGCCATACCGAGGACGATCGCGATGCGGAGCGCCATCCGAGCGATGACGAACCGTTCTCGGCGCTGGCGTTCAAGATCATGACCGACCCGTTCGTCGGCCAGCTGATCTTCTTCCGCGTGTACTCGGGCGTCGTGAACTCGGGCGACACCGTCTACAACCCCGTCAAGGGCAAGCGCGAACGCCTGGGCCGCATCCTGCAGATGCATGCCAACACGCGCAACGAGATCAAGGAAGTGCGGGCCGGCGATATCGCGGCAGCCGTGGGCCTGAAGGAAGCGACCACCGGCGACACGCTGTGCGACCCGGCCAACGTGATCATTCTCGAGCGGATGACCTTCCCCGAGCCCGTGATCTCGCAGGCGGTGGAGCCCAGGACCAAGGCCGACCAGGAAAAGATGGGCGTGGCGCTGAACCGCCTCGCGCAGGAGGACCCGTCGTTCCGCGTCAAGACCGACGAGGAATCAGGGCAGACCATCATCTCGGGCATGGGCGAGCTGCACCTGGAGATCCTGGTCGACCGCATGAAGCGCGAGTTCGGCGTCGAGGCAACCGTCGGCAAGCCGCAGGTCGCGTATCGCGAGACCATCCGCCAGGGGATCAAGGGCGTCGAAGGCAAGTTCGTCAAGCAGTCGGGCGGCCGCGGCCAGTACGGCCATGTGGTGATCGACGTGGAGCCGCAGCCGCAGGGCAAGGGCTACGAATTCGTCGATGCGATCAAGGGCGGCGTGATCCCGCGCGAATTCATCCCGGCGGTGGACAAGGGCATTCAGGAGACGCTCAATGCCGGCGTGCTGGCCGGCTTCCCGGTGGTCGACGTCAAGGTCACGCTGGTGTTCGGCTCGTACCACGACGTGGATTCGAACGAGAACGCGTACCGGATGGCCGGCTCGATCGCCTTCAAGGACGGAATGCGGCGCGCGCGTCCGGTGCTGCTCGAGCCGATGATGGCGGTGGAAGTCGAGACGCCGGAGGAATTCACCGGCAACGTGATGGGGGATCTGTCGTCGCGGCGCGGCATCGTGCACGGCATGGACGAGATCGCCGGCGGCGGCGGCAAGCTGGTGCGCGCCGAGGTCCCGCTGGCGGAGATGTTCGGCTACTCGACCTCGCTGCGGTCGCTGACCCAGGGCCGCGCGACCTACACGATGGAGTTCAAGCACTACGCCGAGGCGCCGGTCAACGTCGCCGACGCGGTGGTCAACACGCGCCGGCAATAGTCCTCAGACGTCGTCAAACGAAGGGCGGCTCGCCCTGCCAGTCGAAGAAGTCCGGCATGTCGCGCGACACGGTCTGCGGGAACGCGGCCGGCCGCTTCTGCAGGAAGGCCTCGACGCCTTCCTTGGCGTCCGGCGAGCGCCCGCGCGACTGGATGGCGCGGCTGTCCAGCTTGTGCGCCTCCATCGGATGCGCGGCGCCGGCCATCCGCCAGATCATCTGCCGCGAGATCGCGACCGACACCGGCGCGGCGTTGTCCACGATCTCCCGCGCCAGCGCGTAGGCGGCGGGCAGCAACTCGTCGGGCGCATGCAGCGAACGCACCAGCCCCCGGTCCAGCGCCTCCTGCGCCGGAAATACCCGGCCGGTGTAGCACCACTCGAGCGCGGTCGAGATGCCGACCACGCGCGACAGGAACCAGGACGACGCGGCCTCCGGCGTGATGCCGCGGCGCGAGAACACGAAGCCGAACTTGGCCGCGGTCGAGGCCAGCCGGATATCCATCGGCAACTGCATCGTCACGCCGATGCCTACCGCCGCGCCGTTGATCGCCCCGATCACCGGCTTCAGGCTGCGGTAGATCCGCAGCGCGACGCGGCCGCCGCCGTCGCGGTGCGGCGCGTCGGCCGGCGCGCCATAGCGCTTCTCGAAGTCGAAGGTCGAGCCGCCCGAGGACAGATCGGCGCCCGCGCAGAACGCGCGCCCGGCGCCCGTCACCACCACAGCCCGCACCGCATCGTCGGCGTCCGTGGCATCGAAGGCGGCGATCAGCTCCTGCATCATCTGCGCGTTGAACGTATTCATCTGTTCCGGCCGGTGCAGCGTGATGGTGGCGATGCCGTCGGCGACGGCGTAGCGCAGCGTTTCGAACTGGGATGGTTGCATGGGGACTCCGAGGTTGCCGATCAATGCCGGGAAGGTCGAGGGTGCCCGCTGACGGGCGATGGCGATGCCTGCGCCGTCTTGCTCAGGCGAAGGTGATCGCGCCGCGCCGGTCCGCGCGCTCCAGATGCGGCACGTTGTTGAAACTGAGCAGCCGCTGCGTATTGCGCCCGCAGATGATTTCGCAGAAGGCGGTGTTGCGGAATTGCAGGTTCAGTTCGATCGCGGTCTGCGCCGGCGCGTGCAGCATGTCTGCCACCGCGCGGCCGATCGCGCCGCCCGAGCTGACCACCAGGATCGCGTCCTCGCGCGCCGAGCCTTCGGCGCCGTGCGCCAGCCCCGCGGCGATGCGCTTGCCGAATTCCTCCCAGCTCTCGGGCATGCCGGTCAGCGTGCCGGCGGTCCAGGCGGCGAAGGCCGCGCGGAAGGTGCGCCAGTAGTCCGCGTAATCGCCGTTCTGATGCGCGCGGTGATCGGCGCCGCCGGTGTGGGCGCAATACAGCGCTTCGCCGTCGTACTCGTTGAAGCCGGGATGGGTCTCGATCGTCAGTCCGGCACCGGCTTCGCCCATGGCGGCCAGGATCTCGCTGGCGGTGTCCTGTTGGCGCACCAGCGAGCCCGCGATCACGCGGCGGAAGCGCACCCCGCGCTCGACGAAATACTCGCCGAGCCAGCGCGATTGCTGCCGGCCCTGCGCCGACAGGCAGTCGTAATTGGCCGCGCCGAAGGAGGCCTGGCCGTGGCGCACGAGAAATAGCGTTGCCATAGAGGAGAGCAAGAGGTTGGGAGAAGGCGGCCACCGGTGCGGCCGTGCGGCCGGCAATCGGCGTCGAGCTCGATTGTAGGGCGCGCTCCGAGTGCCGGCCAAGCAAGCGTGACGCGCTGCATACCGGTCATGGCCGCGCTGCATTGTCGCGGGCGGCGCGCCTTCCCCGTCTCAAATTCGCGTCTCAAATTTCAAAGGCCGCGGCATGTTACGCAAATGGCGTCGCCATACGCGGTTACCTTGGCGCCTGGCCGGAGGGGGCGTCCTGCCTCCATCGGAGTCAGGACATCCATACAGCACGACAGCACGACAGCACGACATCCAGACACCAAGACACCAGGACACCAAGACACCAGGGGGCCAAGACGATGCCTGCGTTTCACATCCTGTCGTATCGCGACTGCACCGCCTTCAGCGCGGCGGTCGAATCGGCCCATATCGGGCCGGCGGTCAGCGCGGCGCTGCTGCGCGGCGAGCTGATCGAAGTGCAGGGGCACCGGTTCCGGCTGTGCCGGTCGGGCCCCGACTGGAAGCTCAAGACCGCTTCGCTGTGGCAAATGACGCACCGCCAGCGCTTTGCGCGGCTGATGCGGTGCCTGCGCCTGGGCGGCGACGAAGTGTTGTGGGAAGCGAGGGTGCGCCGCTTCGTCAAGCATTGCGCGATACGCGTGGAGACCAGTGGCCGCGACGAAGGCAGCGGCGATGGCGCGCGCCCGCGTATGGTGCCCGTCTACGCCAAAGGCTGGCTGCCGCCGGCTCTCGATGATGGCGGCCTGTCCGCCGAGAGCCGCGAGGCCGCTCGCCGGCGTCGCGCCGAGTTGGTGTCGCAACCGCAACCGCAACCGCAAGCGGAAGCCGATGGCGCATCCGAAGGGACCGGCAAACCGCCGCCCCAACGCCGGCCCGCCATGCCGCCGGGCACCGATCTGCGCCGCCTGTGCCCCGACGTCGCGGCGCAGCTGTTCGGTCCGGGCGCCGACTTGCGTGGGCGCAATCTGCGCGACAGCGATCTGGGCCCGGTCGATCTGTGCGGTGCCGACCTGCGCGGCGCGGTGCTGGTCCGTTGCCAGGCCGTCCACGCGAATCTCGTTGGCGCCGACCTGCGGGGTGCCGATCTGCGCCTGGCCGATCTGCGTCGCACCACGTTGGACGGCGCCAAGCTGTCCGGCGCCCGGCTCGCTGGGGCCCAGCTGCAGGACGCCTCGCTGAACGATGCCGACCTGCGCGCCCAGTCGCTTCACGCGCTGGCATTGGCGGGCGCGACGCTGTCCGGGGCGGACCTGACGGGCGCGCGCCTCGCGCTGCCCGTCGAAGCGTTGACCGATGGCGCCACGCGCCGGGCTGTACTCAAGCCGCTGCATCAGCGCGAGGGCAATCTGCTGTGGACGGCGGCCTCACTATCGGACAAGAAGGTTCGGCGCGCACTGATGGGGGCGATCGTGCGCGCGCTGGCTTATGCAATCACGCGCGGCGAAGACGTTTCCGACACCCATGATGCCCTCGCCCAGGTGCTGCTGAAGGACGTCGACGATTATTGGGGCGACCCGCGCGACATGAGCGCCGACATCGCGCTGAACACCTGGATCCAGACGCTGGCCCGGCATCAGTGCCTGCGCCTGGCCGAGGCGCTGCCCGAGCCGTGCGAAGGCGCGCTGCTGCAACTGGTGGACCGATATCGCGCCATGTTTGCCGAGCGCGGCGCGCTGGCATGGGAGGTGGCGCTGAAGTTCCGCTCGTCCCCCGTCAGTCGAGCCTGACCCCGGTGTCGGCAGTCAGCTTGAGCACCACCGGCAGATAGGCGCGATACGCGCTGCTCGCCTCCGCCGGCAGGTTGCCCACCGGTTCGGCGCCCATCTCGTCGATCCGGCGTGCCAGCGGACCGCTGCGCACGAGCGCGCTGACCTCGCGCCCGAGCCGTTCCACGATGGCCGGCGGCGTCTTCGCGGGGGCCAGCAGCGTGGTCGGCCCGACGACCTCGTAGGCGGCATCGCGATAGCCAGCCTCGGCGAAGGTCGGCACATCCGGCAGACCGACCGCCCGGCGCGTGCCGATCACCGCCAGCGGGCGCAGCTTCCCGGTGGCGATATGCTGCTTGAGCGCGGTCACCGAGCCGATCGTCATATTGACCTGCCCGGCGAGCAGGTCCGACACCATCGGCCCTTCGCCGCGATAGGGCACGTGCAGGATATCGAGCCCCTTGGTCTTGGCCAGATACGACTGGATCGTATGTGGCTGCGTGCCCGGTCCCCACGATCCCATCCGCAGGGCGCCAGGATGCGCCTTCGCATAGGCCAGCAACTCGTCGACGCTGTTGACCGGCAGCGTGCTGTTGACCACCAGCACGGTCCGCATGGTGGCGATATCGGAGACGGGCTGCAGATCGGTGCGCGGGTCGTAGGGCAGCTTCTTGTACAGCGCCAGATTGGCCGTGATCGGGCCGGGCACCGTCATCAGCAGCGTGTAGCCGTCGGGCGCGGACTTGGCGACATGGTCGGTGCCGATGATGCCGCCCGCCCCGCCCTTGTTCTCGACCACCACCGGCTGGCCCAGCCGCTGGCTCAGCGTGTCGCCCAGCGTGCGTGCCAGCGTGTCGGTCGATCCGCCGGCCGGATAGGGCACGACGATCCGGATCGGCTTGCTCGGGTAAGGGGCCTGGGCATGCAGCGGCAAGGCCGCCAGCGCCAGCATCGCCAGCGCCGCGGCGCGGATCGTCGCCTTGCATCCGGCCATCCTGCATGCGGCCATCTTGCTGCGTGGGTTCATGCGGGTCTCCTCTTTGTCATCGTTGTGCCGTCGTTGCGATCCGCCCGGTCGTCGGATTCAATCGCACGTCAGATAGCGCCGGATCAATTGCGCCATCTGCACGGGCAGGTCTTCGTCGTCCAGCCGCAAGGGCAGGGGGTCGTGCAGCAGCGCATTGACCAGCATGCCGAACGCGGCCTGCATGGCGAAGCGCACCTTCGCCTCGGCCTGCGGGCTGTCATCGAGCCGCGGCACCAGCAGGGCCACCATCCGGTCCGCGAAGGCGGTCGCGCAGTCGCGATGCGGCTGCCAGGCCTGCGGCCGTGCGCTCGCCTGCTGCAGCGCCGCGCGCAGCAGACCGCGCTGCGCGAGGCAGCCGCGCACCAGCAGGCGCATCGCCTTGTCCAGCAGCACCGCGGTCGGCAGCGCCGCGCAGCGCGCGGGCGCCAGATGGCGCTGCATCGCTTGCTGCACGTCGTGCACCGCTGCCGCCTGCAGCGCTTCGAAAAAGCCCGCCTTGTCGCGGAAGCGCCCGTAGAAGGCGCCGACCGACAGCTCGCAAGCCGCGACGATCTGCGCCACCGATATCGATTCGAAGTCGCGCTTGGCCAGCAAGGCGCGACCCGCCGCCAGCAACGACTGTTCGGTATCGCGGGCGCGCTGGCGCTTGGGCGCATGCAGCAGCGAACGCGCGTCGAGCGCGGGGAAGGCGCTGCGCGCGGTGCCCGGCTGCGGGAACGGGGAGGCAGGGTTCATGGCGGCTTCCGGAGGCGGCTAAGGAGAGGGATGCGGGCTCGAATCGGCGACCCCGATGCGTGAGTCTTCCGTCCGATCCCGACGTCCGGCCACGTTAGGGGCACCGCTAGGGAGCGTCAACGACAGGTCGTCTGTTTCCAATATCTGGAAATTCGTTCCATCATTTGACGGTCATCGCCGGGGCCACCCACACTGGATTTCAGGAGACAACATGAACACGCCGGTCGAACAATTCATCGCCGAGCGCCGCCGAGACGACCCGTCGTTCGGCGGACTGCTGGCCAAGGGCTTTGCCTTGCTGCGCTGCTTCATCGACGAGCCGCAGCCGATGGGCAATGGCGAACTGTCGCGCCGGCTGCAACTGCCGCGGGCGACGGTGTCGCGCATCTGCAAGACCCTGTACGAACTCGGCTATCTCGACTGGGACCCGAAGCTCGACAAGTACTTCGTCAGCGCGCAGGTGCTGGCGCTCGGCTACCCGTACCTGACCGGCCTGCCGATGCGGCATACAGCGCGGCCGCTGATGCAGGCGCTGGCCGACCGCATCGAGGGCGCGGTGTCGATGGGCGTCGCGCACCGGCTCGACGTGACCTATCTGCTCACCTGCACGCACAACGAGGGCACCCCCGCGCGGCCCGGCGTCGGCGCGGTGCGCTCGGTGCTGAACACCGGCATGGGCCGCGCGTTCCTGTGCACGCTGTCGAAGGCGGAGTTCCAGAGGCTGATGGAAATCGCGCAGCGCGAACGTCCCGATGAATACGCCGCCAGCTACGACCGCATCTGCCACAACGTCGCCCACTATCCGAAGCGCGGCTATGCGACCAACGAGGGCGAGGCCGGCATCGGCGTACATGGCGTGGGCATCTACTCGCGCATCGTCTATCTGAACCGCCCGCTGCTGTTCAACTGCGCGATCGCCGGCAGCAAGCTGCGCCGAGGCATGCTGGAAAAGCGCGTGGCGCCGATGCTGGCCGAGATGGTCCGCAGCATCGAGCAGGCGGCGGGCGTCGGGCGCTAGCGCCTGCCGCCGCCCCGCACGACGTCGGACGGCCTGACAAGCGAGATACCACGATGCCGCCGCCACGGCGACATCGACCCATGACAACAACGGAGACATCGATGCCAGACCCGACCCCTGACCTGTCCGCCTTGCTGCGCCCGCGCTCGATCGCCGTGATCGGCGCCTCGTCGCAACCCGAGAAGGTCGGCGGCATGCCGATCCGCCTGCTGCGCGAACTCGGCTATGGCGGACGCGTGCATCCCGTCAATACCGCCTCGGCCGAGATCCAGGGCCTGCCCGCCACGCCCTCGCTCGGCGCGCTCGGCGAGCCGGTCGATCTCGCCATCGTCGCGGTGCCGGCACTGGCCAGCGCCGACGTGATGGCCCAGCTGGCGGCCAACGGCACGCGCGCGGCGGTGTTCTTCACCTCCGGCTTCGCCGAGGTCGGCGAGGAGGGCACCCGCATGCAGCAGGCGCTGGCCGAGCAGGCGCGGCGTCACGGCATCACGCTGCTCGGGCCCAACTGCCTGGGCGCGATGAATCTGCGCGAGCGTATGTTCGCGACCTTCTCGCCGATTCCGTTGAGCGGGCTGCCGCCGCTGGGCGATGTGGGACTGGTCAGCCAGAGCGGGGCCTTCGGCGCCTATGCCTTTGCGCTGGCGCGCGAGGCCGGACTCGGCCTGAGCCACTGGGTCACCACCGGCAACGAGGCCGGGCTGCAGGTCGCGGACGTGATCGAATGGCTGGCGCACGACGACGACACCCGCGTGATCCTGACGTATATGGAGGGCTGCCGCGATGGCGAGCGGCTGCGCCGGGCGCTGGCCGCCGCGCGCGCGGCCGGCAAGCCGGTGGTGGTGGCCAAGGTCGGCGTCACCGAGGCCGGCGCGCGCTCGGCGCAATCGCATACCGCCAGCCTGGCGGGCGAGGACGCGGTGTACCAGGCGGTGTTCGACGAATACGGCGTGCATCGCGCCGAATCGCTGGAGGCGTTTTTCCGGCTCGGCTATGTCCTGTCGCGCGGTCGGCGGCCGTCGCGTTGGCACAGCGACAGCGGCCTGGCGGCCGATGCGGTGGCGCCGGTGGCGATCGTCACGGTGTCCGGCGGCGTCGGCATCATGATGGCAGATCGTGCCGAACAGCTGGGTTTGCCGATGCCGCCGATGCCGGCCGCTCCGGCCGAGGCGCTGCGCCGCGCGATTCCATTCGCCAGCACCGCCAATCCGATCGACGTGACCGGCCAGATCGTGGCCCAGCCCCGCGTGCTGCTGGACGCGCTGCGCGACGTCGCCGCATGCGGGGAATACGGCAGCGTGGTGGCCTTCCTCGCCGCCGGGGCCAATGCGCCTGCGCTGTGGCCCGAGCTGCAGCGCACCGTCGCCGCGCTGCACGACACCGCGGACAGCGCGCCGCTGCTGCTGTGCGGGCTGGTCGCCGACGATCGCCGCGCCTGGCTGGAGCAGCACGGATGCCTGGTGTTCCGCGAGCCGGCGCATGCGATCGAGGCGGTCGCCGCGCTGACGCGTGCTGCGGCGCAGGGCGCGGAGAGCCGTGGCGAGCCGGGGGCGGAAGCGCTGCCGCAACTGCCCCGCATCCCCGCTGACGCCAACGCGCTGTCGGAACACGAGGCGATGCAACTGCTGGCCGAAGCGGGCGTACCGGTGGCCCCGCACGGCCTGGCGCGCGATGCCGACGAGGCGGTGCGCATCGCCGAACGGCTCGGCTATCCGGTCGCCGTCAAGCTGTGCTCGCGCGAGATCCTGCACAAGAGCGATGTCGGCGGCGTGGCGTTGAACCTGCACGATGCGGACGCAGTGCGCGCGGCCTTTGCGCGCGTGCGCGACGCGATCGGCCGGCATGCGGCCCAGCCTGGCGGCGCGCCGGTGCCCTTCGAGGGCGTGGTGGTGGCGCGCATGGTGCGCGGCTGGGGCGAGCTGATGGTCGGCGTGCGGCGCGATCCGGTGTTCGGGCTGGTCGCGCTGGCCGGCATCGGCGGCACCGCGGTCGAGGTGTTCCGGCAGATGGCATTCGGACTGGCGCCGCTGTCGGTGCCGCGCGCGCTGGCGATGCTGCGCGACAGCCGTGCCGAGGCGCTGTTCGCCGGCCATCGCGGCAATCCGGCCGTGCCGCTGGAGCGCGTCGCCCAGGTGCTGGTGCGCGTATCGCAGGCCGCCGCCGCGATCGGGCCGCGGCTCGACACGCTCGAGATCAATCCTTTCATCGTCACGACCGAGGGACCGGTGGCGGCCGACGCCGTCATCACGCTGCGGCACTGACGCCGGACGCACCGCTGTCGCCCCGCGAAAGCGGGGCCAGCGGGCGTCTTCCCGCACCCGCCCATCCCGCCCAACCCAAGCGAGCACCCGATATGAATCATCCCGCCAGCCCCATCTTCTCCGCCCCCGTCTACGACAACCCCCAGCAGGCCCTGACCGCCGCCGCCGCGCTGCCGCTGGTGATCTACGGCTACCCGCTGATCGAAACGCTGCGCACCTGCCGCGTGCAGACCTCGGTCGCGGCCGCCACCGGCTACGGCCGGGCGCCGGTCAACGTGCTGTCGGCCAGCACGCGCCAATGGACGCACGAGGACCGCGATATCGTCACGCCGGCCAACGACCTGCTGTACTTCTGCGGCTGGATCGATCTGACCGACGGTCCGGTCACGCTGCACGTGCCGCCGTTGCACGACCCGGAGCGCTACTACGTGGTCGAGCTGCTGGACGCGCATACCAACAACTTCGAGAACCTCGGGCCGCGCAATGTGCCGGCACACGGCGCCACGGTGCAGCTGGTCGGCCCCGGCCAGCAGGCGGGCAGCGAACGCGCGGTGGCCTGTCCCACGTCGCTGGTCTGGCTGATCGGCCGCGTGCTGGTACAGGGCGAGCAGGACCTGCCGGCCGCGCATGCGTTCGAGCAGGGCTTCCGTCTCGATGCGCCGGCGATCGGCCGGCAGCCGCAATCCGTGCGGCTGTGGCGCGATACCGGCGACGCCGCGCTCGACTTCTTCCATAACCTGTTCCAGGCGCTGCGGGAGTTCCCGCCGTCGCCGGAGGAGCGCGGCCTGCTGACGCTGCTGCGGCGCCTGGGCATCCGGCTCGAGGACGAGGTCGAGATCGCCGCGCTGCGACCGGCCGTGCAGGCCGGCCTGGTCAGCGCCTATCGGCAAGGCATGGATCTGATCGAGGCGCATACGCGCAGCCAGGGACGCAAGAGCTGGGGCTACAGCCTGAAGCTCGGCGTCTACGGCGACGACTGGCTGATGCGTGCCACCACCGCGATGAAGGGGCTCGGCGCGCTGCGCGCCGACGAGGCGGTCTATGCGATGGCCGACTTCGATGCCGACGGGCAGCCGCTGACCGGCGCCGGCAGTTACGAGCTGCGCTTCCCGGCGGGCCATCTGCCGCCCGCGCAGGCGTTCTGGTCGGTGTCGCTGTACGGCGAGGACCGCTTCTTCACCGCCAACGCCATCGGCCGCTATGCGATCGGCGACCGCACGCCGGGCCTGCGCTACGAGGCCGACGGCAGCCTGGCGATCGCCATCTCGCATGCGCGTCCCGCCTCGATCGACAACTGGCTGCCGGCGCCGGCGGGACCGTTCTACCTGATCCTGCGCCTCTATCATCCGAGCCCCGCCTTCATCGCGGGCCAGTACGTCATTCCGCCCGTGCGGCGGATCGCCTGAGGGGGCCGCCATGATGCGCTCCGATTTTTTTCGTGGCGGCCGGCTCGCCACAGTCGCCAAAGGCTTGCTGGCTTGCGTACTGTCGGCCGTCGGCATTGCCTTCGGTCCGCTCGCCCACGCCGACAGCTATCCTGCGCGGCCCGTCAAGCTGATCTCCCCCTATGGCGCCGGCGGGTCCAACGACACCTCGGCGCGCGTGCTGGCCGACGCGCTGAGCCAGAAGTACGGGCAGCAGTTCGTGGTCGAGAACCGGCCCGGTGCCGGCACCCGCGTCGCCAACGAGCTGGTCGCGCATGCCGCGCCCGACGGCTACACGCTGCTGTGGGCGGCCGCGCCGTTCGCGATCAATACCGCGGCCGGGCTGAAGCAGCGCTACGACATCGCGAAGGACTTCAAGCCGATCGGCCCGCGCGTGGTCGGGCCGGTCTTCCTGATCGTCAACGCGGCCTCGCCCGCGCGCACGCTGGCGGACTTCGTCAAGCTCGCGCGCGAGAAGAAGGACGGCATCACCTTCGCCTCGCCGGGCATCGGCTCGGGGCCGCACCTGACCGGCGAGCTGTTTGCCGCGCAGGCCGGCTTCAAGGCGCTGACCGTGCACTACAAGGGCGACGCCACCGCCTATACCGAACTGCTGGCGGGGCGCGTCGATGCGACCCTCACCGCGATCACCACGGCGCTGCCCTTTATCAAGGCCGGCAAGCTGCGGGTGCTGGCGGTGGCGTCGGAGCAGCGCAGTCCGGTGTATCCGGACGCGCCGAGCTTCGCCGAGCAGGGCCATGCCGGCGTGGTGGGCTACGGCTGGTTCGGGCTGGTGGCCCCGGCCGGCACGCCGGACGCGATCGTGCGCCAGCTCAATCGCGATGCCGGCGCGGTATTCGCCGATCCCGCCATTCGCGCCAGGCTGCACGGCCTGGGCCTGCAGCCGGAACCGATCGGCAGCGCGGCGTTCGGCCAGTTCATCGACGGCGAAGTGCGCAAATGGGGCGAGCTGATCCGGCGGACCGGCCTGGTGCTGGAATAGCGCGGCCTGCGCAGGACGCGGGGCGGGAGGCCGCTACGGAAAGCGCGGCGCCAGATCGGCCTTGAGCCAGTCGATCAGCGCCCGCGTGCGCGCCGGCAGCATCCGTGCGTGCGGATAGAGGACCGACAGCGGCCACGGCGCCAACTCGTAGTCCTCCAGCACGATGCGCAGCTTCTTTTCGGCGACCAGCGGCGCGACCTGGTAGGACAGGAAGTGGCCGAAGCCGGCGCCGGCCGCGCAGGCCGCCACCGCCGGCGCGGTCTGGTTGAATTCCAGATTGCCGGTGACCGGGACCTGGAACACGCGGCCATCGTCCTGGAAGGTCCACCAGTGCGGGTTGCCATTGCTGAAGCGCAGGCAGGGCTCCCGCGTCAGGTCCTCCGGATGGCGCGGCACGCCATGCTTGCGCAGGAACGCCGGCGTGGCGACCACCACGCGGCGGATCCGACCGACCGGCTGCGCGATCAGCGTCGAATCGCGCAAGGGCCCGATCCGCACGCCAACGTCGACGCCTTCCTCGAGCAGGTCGACCACGCGATCGGCAAAGTTCAGCGAGCAATGCACCGCGGGATAGCGCTGCACGAAGCGCGTGACCGCGGGCGCCACATACATCTGGCCGAACAGCATCGGCGCGGTCACGGTCAGGTGGCCGGCGAGTTCGACCTGGCGCGTGGTCAGGCCGGCCTCGACCTCGTCGATCGTGGCCAGGATGCGCCGGCAGCTGTCCAGATAGCTGCGGCCGTCTTCGGTCAGCGCCAGCCGGCGCGTGGTTCGGTTCAGCAAGCGCACCTGCAGATGCGCCTCCAGCGCGGCCAGCGTGCGCACCACCGCCGGCAGCGAGGTGCCGAGCGAGGTCGCGGCGGCGGTCAGGCTGCCCTTGTCGACGATCCGAACGAAGGTCTGCATCGCACGAAGTTTGTCCATCGCGCGACATTACTCCATTTATCGGAGTAGTCAAATACCTGCGGCGCGCTTTATTGCGGGCGGGCGAGCGACCACAATGCGGGCATTCGCAACCCCTTCTGCAACGAAACGGAGCCGACCATGACCGCTGCATCTTCCCGTCCCGCCGCCCCGCTGGTGCTGTATCACGTGCCGATGTCAGGCCATTGCCATCGTGCCGAACTGATGCTGTCGCTGCTCGATCTGCCCTACCGCTGCGAGCTGGTCAACGTCCGCGGCGGCGAGCACAAGCGCGAACCTTTCCTGCGCCTGAACCCGTTCGGACAGATTCCGGTGCTCGACGACAACGGCACCGTGATCGCCGACTCCAACGCGATCCTGGTGTATCTGGCGCTGCGCTACGACGAAGCGGGCCGGTGGCTGCCGCGCGATCCTGTCAAGGCCGCCGCGGTGCAGCGCTGGCTGTCGGTCGCCGCCGGCGAGATCGCCTTCGGCCCGGCCCGCGCGCGGCTCGCGGGCGTGTTCGGCATGGACGTGCCCGTCGACGATGCCCGCCGGCAGGCCGAACGGCTGTTCACGGCGATGGAACCACTGCTGGCCGGGTCCGCATTCCTGGTTGGCCCCGAGGCCACGTTGGCGGATGTCGCTGCCTATGCCTATATCGCCCGCGCCGAGGAGGGCGGCATCAGCCTGGCCCCGTATCCCGCGATCCGCGCCTGGCTGGCGCGCGTCGAAGCGCTGCCGCGCTTCGTGCCGATGCCGGTCGCCAAGGCCGCAGCCTGATTCAACCGACTGTCCCACCTGATCGTCATACCTCACCGTCTCACTCACGTCCCGGAGCGCGAACATGGAACTGCCGACCTGGCCTCACGACGACTCGCCCTTCCATCGCGGCGAACGGCTGGCGCAGGAGCGCGTCGGCAAGCGCGAGAAGATGGAGGCGGTAGGCCGTCGCATCGTCCGCGGTGAAATGCCCGAGCAGCATCGGCTGTTCTTCGCGCAACTGCCCTTTCTGCTGGCCGGCGCACGCACGGACGATGGCGGCGTCTGGGCGACGATGCTGGTCGGCGCGCCGGGATTCGCCTATGCGCCCGATCCGTTCGCGCTGCGCGTCGATGCGCTGCCGCTGCCCGGCGATCCGCTGGACGATGCGCTGCGCGACGGCGCCGACCTGGGCCTGCTCGGCATCGAACTGCCGACCCGCCGCCGCAACCGCCTCAATGGCGTGGTTGCACAGCGCGATGCGGGCGGCTTTACGCTGGAGGTGCGGCAGAGCTTCGGCAATTGCCCGCGCTATATCCAGCAGCGCGAACTGCAGCCTGCCGGGTCGCCATCAGCCCAAGCGGACGCAGGTCTGCCCGCGCCACAGGTGTTGGACCGGCTCGACGGCGACGCGATCGACCTGGTGCGGCGCGCCGACACGCTGTTCATCGCCACGCATCACAGCGATCCGGACGCGCCGCACAGCGGCGGCGCCGATGTCTCGCATCGCGGCGGCAAGCCGGGCTTCGTGCGGGTGGACGGCGACGGCACGCTGGTGATGCCGGACTTCAACGGCAACGCCTACTTCAATACGATCGGCAACCTGGTCGCCAATCCGCGCGCCGGCCTGCTCTTTGTCGATTGGGAGCGCGGCACGCTGCTGCATGTGGCGGTGCGCGCGGAGATCGTCTGGGAAGGTCCGGAAGTCGAGACCTACGCGGGCGCGGAGCGACTGGTGCGGATGCGGGTCGAGCAGGCGATCCGGCGCCCCGGCGTGCTGCCGCTGCGCGGCAGGCTGGTCAGCGTGTCGCCGGTGCTGGCCGAGACGGGCGAGTGGCCGGCCTCGACCGGTAATCACCACTGACAGGTGAGCGTCGCGATCAGGTTGCGCCCTTCGCCGTAGTTTGAGCTGCCGCCGCCGCGGCCAAGCGACGAATGCTGCAAGCCAGCACGCAGGACGAGTCCTGAGAGATCCGACGGAAGGCAGGGCTGGCGTCATGCCAGCTCGCTGTCGTGCCAATGCGATAGCGCCAGCCGCGACAGCATCACCATCGCGCCGAACAGCAGCACGCCGGTTACCGTGATCAGCACCAGCGCGGCGAACAGCCGCGGGATATTGAGCGCAAAGCCGGCCTGCAGGATCTGATAGGCCAGCCCCGCCCCGGTGCCGCCGGTGCCGGCGACGAACTCGGCCACGACTGCGCCGATCAGCGCCAGGCCGCAGGAGATCCGCAGGCCGCCGAAGAAGTACGGCAGCGCGCTCGGTACGCGCAGCCGGCGCAGCGTGTCCCAGCGCGAGGCGCGGTTGATGCGGAACAGGTTCAGCAGGCCGGGATTGACGCTGCGCAGGCCGAGCACGGTGTTCGAGATGATCGGAAAGATCGCGACCATCGTGGCGCAGATCACCAGCGCCAACGTGGGCTCCTTGACCCAGATGATGATCAGCGGCGCGATCGCCACGACAGGCGTGACTTGCAGCAGGATGGCGTAGGGAAACAGGCTCGCCTCGATCAGCCGGCTCTGCACGAAGACAAAGGCGGCGGCGGTGCCGAGCACGACGGCCAGCGCGAACGCCAGCATCGTGATGCGCAGCGTCACCCATAGCGAGCCGGACAGCAGGGACCAGTCGTCGACCAGCGTGCGGGCGATCGCCGACGGCGTGGGCACCAGATAGGGCGGCACGTCCAGCCAGATGCAGACGGCCTGCCAGGCGAGCAGCATCAGCGCGCCGACGGCCAGCGGCGCGGCGACGCGCTGCACGGCGGGACGGGACAGCAGGGGGGATGCCATGATCGGACTCCTTCGAAGCGTCTTCGATGCGCCTTGGCGCGGCTATGCGGGATCGGCCGCGGGACCCGCAGATGCAACGCCGGTATTGGCCTGCGTCAACAACGCCGACAGCCGCGCGCAGTGCTGCATGAATTCGGGGGAGACCCGGTAGGCCTCGTCGCGAATCGCAGGACCGTCGATCGCCACGTCGGCAATCACCCGGCCCGGCCGCGCCGCCATCACCACCACGCGGCTCGACAGATAGACCGCCTCGTAGATGCTGTGCGTGACGAACACCACGGTCAGGCCGCGCTCGGCCCACAGCGCCCGCAGATCGGCGTCGAGCCGGTTGCGCGTGAATTCGTCGAGCGCGCCGAAGGGCTCGTCCATCAGCAGCAGGTCGGGCTCCGTCGCCAGCGCCCGCGCGATCGACACGCGCATCTGCATGCCGCCGGACAGCTCGCGCGGATAAACCTGGCCGAACTGGGAGAGTCCGACCAGCGCCAGCGCACGCCTGACGCGCTCGTCGGCCTGCTCGCGCGGCATGCGTGCAAGGTCGAGCGGCAGCCGCACGTTGTCGGCGACCTTCGCCCACGGCATCAGCGTCGCCTCCTGGAACACCATCGCCAGCGTGCGGCGCGCGCAGTCCGCGGCAGCGGGCTTCGCGCCCGGCAACGTGCCTTCGCCCCACCAGCGCAGATGTCCGGCCGAGGGCGCCTCCAGGCCGGCAAACAGCTTCAGCAGCGTGCTCTTGCCGCAGCCGGATGGACCCAGCAGCGAGACGAATTCGCCCGGCCGGATCGACAGCTTGACGCGATCGAGGGCCACGGTGCCGTTGGGGTAGGTCTTCTCGACCTGGTTGGCGAACAGGATCGGCGCGTCGGGGGCGCGGGTATCCTTGAGCCTTTCCGTTGCGGGTGCGGTCGGCATGGCGATGCCGGCGGCAGCTGACGATGGCGTGCCGGGACGGACGCGATACAGGACGGACATGGGGATCTCCGATTGTGTCTGCGGTATGGCGCAGCCGCGCGCCGAGGCGTTCAGCCGCTGACGACGGGCACGCGGAACACTTCCTTCTCGCCGTGCCGCTCCAACAGATCCAGCAGCATCCTGCGCATCAGCAGGCCAGGCTTGTCCGACTCCATATGGAACTCGACGCGGCGGCGCGTATCGATGCAGGCGTCGTAATCGGTCGCCTCCAGGATCTCGCGGTCTTCGGCGACGATGGGCGCGTCCCAGGCGATCAGCTCCTCGGTCGAGCAGTCTTCCTCGCGGTCGTTGCGATACAGCCATTGCGACAACATCACCGTGCGGTCGTCGATCGGCGTCGCGCAGTTGTAGATGATGTGATGGCGTCCGCTGGCCGGATAGACGCAGCCGAAGCGGCGCGTGAAGGGCATGTCCCAGCGGTTGAACATATGCCGGTAGGTGATCGGCTCGGTGGTGCCCGTCACGCGATGGCCCGCTTCGATATTGCGGATCGGCACCAGCGTCTCGGCCTCGAAGCCCCATTCGCGCTGCTTCAGCTCGTATTTCTCCGGCTTGGGCTGGTCGGCGATGCCGAAGTTGGCGCGATGCACGAAGCTGAAGTGGGAGTTGTCGAACGCGTTCTCCATCACCCGCAGCGCACTGGTGCTCCATTGCTCGTAGTACTGCAGGATGCGGCGATAGTCGGGATCGCCTTCCTCCGGGAACTCGGGAATCGGCTGCAGCGGCTCGTCCAGCGCGACCCACACGTAGCCGTACTTCTGCTGCGCGCGATAGGCCGGCACGCGCGCGCCCGCCGGCACCCGGCTGTCGGGCGCCTGCGGAATGCGCACGCAGGCGCCGGAGCAGTCGTACTCCCAGCCGTGGTAGCCGCAGACGATGTCGCCGCGTTCGTTGACCCAGCCCTTGGACAGCTTCGCGGTGCGGTGGCAGCAGCGGTCCTGCAGCGCGGCCAGCGAGCCGTCGGGGCGTTTCCACAGCACCAGGTTTTCGCCGAGCAGCGTGAAGGGCTTGGGGCCGTCGTCGAGCATCGAGACCGGCATCAGCGC
This sequence comes from Cupriavidus sp., assembly GCA_031181345.1. Lineage (GTDB taxonomy): Bacteria > Pseudomonadota > Gammaproteobacteria > Burkholderiales > Burkholderiaceae > Cupriavidus. The sequence continues at coordinate 23,950 of JAPSLC010000054.1, forward strand.
GTACCAGAAGCGGCGCAGCACGGGTTGTCGGGTGACCAGCATGAGGAATCCTTGGGATGCGATGGGAAGACGCGGGAGGGGCGTCGGGATTGAATCGGGGATGGCGGGCGCGCGCCGCTCAGGGCAGGACCTTCAGGTCCCTGACGAATTGCGTGGTGTAGGCCTGCTTCCAGTCGGTCTCGGCCTTCAGCAGCCCCGCGCCGACCATGAAGTCGCGCGTCTTCTGCCAGCGCGCGTCCGTCATCACGCCGATGCCGTGGCGCGCCGCGTCGCCGCCGTCGACCAGCCGGAATTCCTTCAGCTTGGCCAGGGCCCAGGCGAGCTGGTCGTCCTTCATGTTGGGGTTGTCGCGCTTGATCAGCGCATTGGCCGCGGCAGGATTGGCGAGATAGCTTTTCCAACCTTCCATCGATGCCCGCACGAAGCGCGCGACCAGATCGGGCTTGTCCTTGACGGTCTTCTGCATCGTCACGATGGTGGTGCCGTAGGGCGGATAACCATCGTTGGCGAACAGGAAGAAGCGCGTCCTGACGCCGGCCTTCTCCGCGGCGAATACCTCCGACGAGGCGTAGGCCTGCTGCGCGGTGTTGCGGTCGGCGAAGAACGGCTGCAGGTTGAAGGTGTAGACGCGCGATTGCGCCTCGTCGAGCTGGTACTTCGCCTTGAGCCACGGCCACCAGGTGGTGCGGCCCGAGGTGGAGACCAGCACGGTGCGCGTATTCAGATCGGCCAGTCCGTTGACGTCGTCGTGCGTCATCATCCCTTGCAGATCGCTTTGGAACGAGGCGCCGACCGTGGTCACCGGCACGCCGTGCTCGATGCTCTTGAGCACCTGCAAGTCGTAGCCCATCAGGAAGTCCGCCTGGCCGCTGGTCAGGATCTGCATGCCGTTGACCTGCGGCCCGCCCATGCGGATGGTCACGTCCAGGCCGTGTTTCCTGTAGATGCCCTCGGCCACCGCCTGGTAGAAGCCGCCGTGTTCGGCCTGCGCATACCAGGACGTCAGGAAGGTCACCTTGTCGGCGGCGAAGGTGGTCAGCGGTGCCATGGCCAGTGCGGCGGCGGCTAGTGCGCCGGCAAGAAGGCGCCTGCGCGAGCGATGCGGGACGATGGCCGATGCGGCGGTCTCAGCCGCGAGCGAGGAAGCGAGGTGCGACGTGTTCATGGGGTCTGTGGTTGTCGTCGTCGAAGGGAAAGGGGCGAGCGCCAGCGCGCCGGCGCTTACGGCGGGCGAGGCTTGGCGAGGCGATGGGACGGAAAGGAATGGCAGGGACGGGACATCGTGTGCGCTCTCTCTCGTTCGCGGCCGTGGCGGCCGGGTTCAACACGCGGCGCGCGCATGGCGCGGCCGGTGACGACCGGTGGTCGTGAGAGCAATGTCCCGCGCCGGGGCATCGGCCTGCGATGGCGATGCGTCGGCGCTAACCGCTTCTACTCGAACGGGAATATCGCAAGAGGCATGCCACGCGCATGCGGCGCGCGAGACGGCATCGACGAGGTCTGGTGCGCCAACTGTGGGCGCCGGGGTTCGAATCGCATCGCGGCTTTGGTGCAGCGTGATGCGATCCGGTGCGGGTCAATGTTCGGGGCTCGATGCTTCGAGGCTCAACGTTTGGGCTCGCGATTGAGCAGCGCGGCGCAACGGCCGAAGGCGGTGGTCAGGCAGCAGGTGTCGCCGCTCCAGTCGCCGCCGCGCACGATGCCGTCGGCGCCGGCAATCAGCCGACGCTGGCAGCGGCCCACCGTGGCGGGCGCCGGGTCGGTCGGCGCGCGCGCTTCGCGAGGTCCACTGCCGGGCGCTTGCGCGCGCGGGAACTCGTCGACCCAGATGTAGGCGTTGCCACTGGCGACGGGCTGCACGGAGGCCGGTGGGCCCCATTGCGTCCTGGCCTGATCGATCGGCGTTGCGCGCCACGAGTCGATGATCGACTGCATCGCTCCGGTCTGCGGGCCGGCGCAGCCGTACAGCGATGCTGCCGCAATTGCGGTCGTGGCGAGCTTGGCAAGGGCCCATCGCCAGCGCGAGGCCGGTGTGTGGGCCCGGGTTGAGGCGCGAATCGAAGGCATGGCGGCTCCCGTTGACGCTGTTCCGTTACGAGGCAGGCTATGCGACCGGGCACGCATTGCCAAGGCGGCAGTGTGCGGCGGCGTACAGACGATCGCGGCCGGTGTGCGTCGATGGCTCGGTTCAGAACTCGAACAGGGGCAGCGGGCTTTGCGCGGCGGCGATGCGTCTGGGTCGTGCCGGTCCAGGGGCGTTGTCCCGCCGCGCGGCGAAGATCGGCTCGCATGGGCGCAGTTCGAAGGTGGACGGACGAGGCAGCACGAGGGCCTCTGCCAGCAGCCTGTCCCGATGGGGCGCCAGGATCTGATAGCTGTCCAGATCGAAGCGGGCCGGCTCGCCCAGCAGCGTCTCGGCTTCGGCCGGCGAGGCCACGGAACCGAGATAGCACCAGTTCTCGATGACGTGCCATTGCGCGCGCGCATGGTCCTGCTCGCGCCAGGCGATCGGACCGGAGAATGGCCACGGGGCGATCGCCAGCGGACGCAGCGCCTCGGCCAGGCGCTCGCGATGGACGCGCAGCGGCTCGGCGCCGACGCAGGCGCCGGCGCATCGATGGAGCTGGCGCGCAAAACACGGGGTCCCGATCCGAGCCCGTGGTTCCAGCGTCAGCGTGGCTTGGCAGAGGCCGTGCTGCTCGGCTAGCTCGCGCAGGCGTGCGTAGGCGCCGGCGCGGCTGGCGCTGACGCCGAACAGGCCGCGATGCCGGCTGAAATCGGTATTGCGGTCCGAACGCAGGCGCGGCGCCATCAGACCGTCCGGCAGTTCCCAGGCGAACAGCGATCCCTTGCGCCGCAACAGCGTGTTGTGTACCGGCTCCAGTTGCTTGACCAGCAGCGCTTCCTGCAGCAGCGCGCCGATCTCCCCGCCGGTCTCGCGCCATTCGACCCGCCGCACCGCGCGCGACAGGCGCAGGTCCTTGCCGTAGCGATAGTCGCCGGAGAAATGCGCGCCGATTCGTTGGCGCAAGTTGACGCTCTTGCCGACATAGAGCGGCGCGTCGTTGTCGCCATGGAAGAGATAGACGCCGGGCGCCTGGGGGACATCGTCGAGCGCGGTTTCCTCCAGACCCGCCGGCAGGCTGGCGCGCTTGACCAGCGAGGCGATCGCCGACTCGACCAGTTCCACCGAATAGAGTGCATGCACCTGCTGCCAGAACTGCCACAGCAGCTCGGCGTCGGCGAGCGCGCGGTGGCGGCCTTTCGGCTGGAGGCCGAAGCGCGCGATCAGGGCGTCGAGGCCGTGTCGCTCCACCGAGGGGAACAGCGAGCGCGACAGTCGCACGGTGCAGAGCACGTCGGCGCGGAATGTAATGCCGGCGCGGCTGAACGATTGCTTCAGGAAGCCGTAGTCGAAGCGGGCATTGTGGGCGACGAACAGCTTGCCGTGCAGCCGCTCGGCCAGGGCTTCGGCCAACGCCTCGAAGGTCGGCTGCCCTCGCACCATCTCTTCGGTGATGCCGGTCATGCGCTGGATGAAGGGCGGGATCGCGCAGCCCGGGTCCAGCAGCGTGTCCCATTCGGTCACGCCATCCGGGCCGACTTCGACCACGCCGATCTCGGTGATGCGGTCGCGCTGTGCGTCGGTGCCGGTCGTCTCCAGGTCGACGAAGACGATGGGCCGGGCCAGCGCGGTCGCCAGCGTGACGGCGTCGAGCTGGCGCGGCGCGGGCGCGGGCAGGCGCTCCGCTAGATAAGTAGGCTGGTCGTGATGGCTGGGCAGGTCGGGCATCCAGTGATTCTAAGCGCCGCGGAGACGGGGGAGCTTGGTTGGCAGGCAAGTGATCGATGCGCTGCGGGGGGCCGGTTCGCGAGGTCTGCGAAAAAGCGCTTGCATTGGCTGTCACGCTCCCTTAATATTCGCCCCCTCGCAGCCGAACGGCGGCGGGGTTGGCAGGGAAGGCAAAGGCGCTGCGGTGCTGGAGTCGCGGCAGAAAGTGCTGAGAAACCTGTTGACGAGAAGCGAAAAGGTCTGCATAATCTCGTTTCTCTGCTGCTGACAACGCAGCGACGCGAACGGCAAA